>JAIRNV010000214.1 GCA_031257875.1 Dysgonamonadaceae bacterium | reverse complement strand
ACGAACAAAAAATGAAATATCAAAACTCTCTATTCCCTGAAATGCAGGGGGCTTACTTTTGAAACTGCTGAAAATATCGCTGATTATCAACTTGTAACAGGAAGAATATATGATTTTTTCAATTTTAGCGGACAACAATGAAAAAAATCTTCTATATTTTCCGACAGCGCTCTCATGGAAGGAAAGACAATATTCGCGCCGGCGTCCATTAAAACTTTATCGGGCAAAGGGCCTGTATTGACGGCAATTGTATAAATTCCCGCAGCTACTGCCGACTGTACGCCCAAAGGAGCGTTCTCAACTACCAGCGCTTCTCCGGCCTTTACACCGGCTTTTTCCAAGCCCAAAAGATAAGGTTCCGGATGAGGTTTCCCGAATTTAACATCGTATCCCGTGACCATTAAGTCTCTTTCAAAACAATCGGGAAAATCTTTGTCCAGATTCTCGTATAAAGTCGGTTGCCCCGAACCGGTGACAAGAATTCGTTTCAATTTGTGCTTTTTAATGGCTTCCAATACTTCTTTTGCCCCCGGCATGGGCAAAGGAATCTTGTTCAATTCGACAAAACGTTTGGATTTTTGAGCGTAAATGCTTTGTTTTTCTTCTTCGGTGGCGTCATGTCCGTAAGCGCGATTGAAAAGAATATCTATCGTCGCCTGACCGGTCATTCCTTCAAAGAGATAGTACTCGTCGGGATTGGAATCAAAGCCCAATGACAATACGGTTTCATGCCAAGCCTGCACATGACTGGGCATGGAATCGTACAAAACGCCGTCCATATCAAACAAAACGGCTTTTATCATATCTTAATGTTTTCGTATCCGGGTTTTTTCAGCAGGGCGAACATGTTTTTTTTGTATGCTTCTACACCCGGCTGATCAAAAGGATTGACATCAAGTATGTAGCCGCTTATTCCACAGGCTCTTTCGAAGAAATAGAGCAACGCCCCCACGTAAAATTCATTCAATTCGGGAAGTTCGATTTTGATATTGGGAATGCCTCCGTCCACATGTGCGATTTGAGTGCCCAATTCTGCCATTTTGTTTACGTAATCGACTCGTTTTCCGGCTAAATAGTTCAAACCGTCAAGGTCTTCTTTGTCCTCCGGCACTTCTACACGGTGTTTCGGATTAGCTACGGAAATTACCGTTTCGAAAATAGTGCGCTCACCTTCCTGAATCCATTGCCCCATGGAATGTAAATCGGTAGTGAAATCAACCGCTGCGGGGAAAATACCTTTGTGTTCTTTGCCTTCGCTTTCGCCGTAAAGCTGTTTCCACCATTCGGAAACATAGTGAAGTTTGGGATTAAAGTTGGCCAGAATTTCCGTTTTTTTACCTTGCCGGTACAGCAAATTGCGGATGACGGCGTAAATTGTCGCCGGATTATTTTCAAAAGCAATGTCTTTTCCCGTTGCTTTTTCCATAAAAACGGCTCCGGCAATTAATGACTTGACATCAATTCCGGCAACGGCAACCGGCAACAGACCGACGGAAGTCAAAACCGAGAAACGTCCGCCCACATTGTCGGGAATTACGAATGTTTTATATCCCTCCCTGCCGGCTAAAGTACGCAACGCGCCACGCGCCGCATCGGTAATGGCAACAATCCTGTTTTTCGCTTCCGCCTTTCCAGCGGCTTCTTCCAGCTGTTTTTTCAGGATACGGAAAGCCAGAGCCGGTTCGGTAGTCGTTCCCGATTTGGAAATATTAATGATGCCGAACGATTTTCCTGCAAGAAATGTTGATAATTCATGCAAATAATCTTCGCCGATATTGTGACCGGCATAGACGACAAGCGGTCTTTTGTCCGTCAGACTGTCGAAAGCGCCGGACAGGGCTTCGATAACGGCTTTTGCGCCCAAATAGCTCCCTCCAATCCCGATGACGACAACAATTTCACATTTGGAACGAAGTAAACCGGCCGTTTTTTGAATATCGTCAATGGCGGAATCATCAATAGAAGAAGGAAGGTGCAGCCACCCGAGAAAATCGTTGCCTTTACCGTTTCCGTTTTCCAAACGAAAATTTGCTTCCTGCGCTCTATTTGCCTGCGAAAAAATTTGTTTTTCGGAAACAAAATCGAATACTTTGTCAATGTTAAGTGTAATTTGTTTATTGTCCATAATTTAATTATTTAATTAAAAGCGAGAAAATCAAGCGCTTTATTTTTCGCCGCAAATGTAGCGCTTTTTTGGGATAAAACGGGTATTTTTCCTGTAAAACTTTTTATACTTCACGGTTGAAAATTCGTGTTAAAAAATTGTGTACTTAGATGATTGTTATTAATTTAACAGTTATTTATTCCCCCAAAATTATGATAGCCAACCGGTGAATTTCAAATTGTTGAATCCTGTCATTCCCGCGAAAGCGGGAATGACAGGATTCAACAACATGGGATTTCCGCCTGTGCGGGAATGACGGGGCGCGATAATTTAAAAACGCTCCCCTTGAAACTTCAAAACAGTTGCCGGAAAATTTGATTTAAAAAAGGTTGTAAAGCTGTGCAAGCGGTAATTTCACTGCCGGTTTGCAGACAATTATTTCTCCATCAACGGAAACTTCAAATGTTTTTGTGTCAATATCTATTTTCGGCATGTAATTATTCAGTTTCAAGTCGTGTTTCGATACTGTCCGGCATCCTTTTACCGGTTTTATCATTTTTTCCAAACCGTATTCCGCCACCGTATCGGCTGAAGCTTCCGAAACAAAAACGCAGGATGTTCTCCCCGCGGCTTTACCGAACGCTCCATACATGGGGCGGGAGATATAGGGTTCCGGGGTAGGAATGGATGCATTGGGATCTCCCATTTGTGCACGGGCTATAAAGCCGCCTTTGATAACAAGTTCCGGTTTGGTTCCGAAAAATTCCGGTTTCCATAATACCAAATCGGCTATTTTCCCGTGTTCCACCGACCCTGCAATATGCGACAGGCCATGTGCAAGCGCGGGATTGATCGTATATTTAGCCACATATCTTTTTACCCTGAAATTATCACAGTCCGTGTTTTTGTCTTCCGGCAGTGCGCCTCTGACTTCTTTCATGCGCGAAGCAATCTGCCATGTACGGCAAATAACTTCTCCTATCCGTCCCATAGCCTGCGAATCGGAAGTGAAAATGGAAATCGCTCCCATATCATGCAGAAAATCTTCCGCTCCGATGGTGCTTTGTCGTATGCGGCTTTGAGCGAATGCCACATCTTCGGGATTATGGGGGTCAAGATGATGACATATCATCAACATGTCGAGGTGTTCGTCAACCGTATTGATTGAATAAGGATTTGTCGGAGTTGTGGATGAGGGTATTATATGAGCGTATCCGCATACTTTCATGATGTCGGGCGCATGTCCTCCGCCTGCGCCTTCCGTGTGATAGGTGTGGATGGTACGTCCGTCGAAAGCTTTCAGCGTATCTTCCAGATAACCGCATTCATTGATTGAATCGGTGTGAATGCATACCTGCACATCATATTCGTCGGCAACGCCGAGGCAGGTATCTATCGCGGCGGGTGTGGAACCCCAGTCTTCATGCAGCTTCAATCCGAGCGCTCCCGCTTTTATCTGCCCTTCCAGCGCAAGCGGTTTGCTCGAATTGCCTTTTCCAAGGAATCCGAAATTGACAGGGATGCTGTCCGTCGCTTCCATCATTTTCCGGATATGGAAAGCGCCCGGAGTACATGTTGTTGCATACGTGCCTGTTGCAGGCCCCGTACCGCCTCCGACAAAGGTGGTGATTCCCGAGGCGAGCGCCTCGTCCGACTGTTGCGGACTGATATAATGAACATGTGTGTCGATGGCTCCGGCTGTCAGTATCATTCCTTCACCGGAAACAACTTCCGTGATATTCCCGATGATCAGTCCCGGCGTTATGCCCGGCTGTGTGTGCGGATTCCCTGCATTTCCCACGCCTTTTATCTTTCCGTCCTTGATGCCTATGTCGGCTTTGTATATGCCTTTGTAGTCGAGAACGACAGCGTTTGTTATGACCATATCGAGCGTTTCTTTGTCCGTGAATCCCGCAGCCTGTCCCATTCCGTCGCGAATCACTTTTCCTCCTCCGAAGACGCTTTCTTCACCGTAAACGGTATAATCTTTCTCTATCCGGATTGTTAAGCCGGTATCGGCTAATGTTACTTTGTCGCCTGTTGTCGGGCCATACATGGATGCATATAATTTCCTGTCTATCTGTGCCATATCTTTTTAATGATTAATGATTAATGATAAATAATGGTTAATGATTAATGATTAGCAGGCGTCTACATTAACCATTAATCATTAATTCAACAAGTTCTACTGTTTTTGTTTCTCCTGCCTCAAATCTTACGGACGTACCGGCAGGAATGTTTAGCCGGTAGCCGGCGCTGGCTTTTCTGTCGAACTGCAAGGCGCTGTTTGTTTTTTCAAAGCAACAGTGGGAACCGACCTGGATGGGACGGGTGCCGGTATTGGTAACTTTTAGCGTAACTGTTTTGCGGTTAACGTTGTACTCAATTGGCGTTTCCATCGTTTCAACATGGCCGGGGACAACATTGAAACTATTATCCGTTTCGATTTGATTTGCCGATTTTACGAGGCCGGAGCCATATAAAGCCAGTTCGGGGCTTAAATTTGTTCCGGATACGGGCTTGTGTACGGATACAAGTTTGGTTCCGTCCACACAGGTTCCTTCAACCTGAACCACATGAATCATTTCGGCAACTCCCGGCATAACGTCGTCCGTTCCGAGAATGCGGGTTCCCATTTCTGTCAGTTCGGCCAGTGTATATCCCTCCCTGATGAACTCCAGCAGTTGGCCGGAAATGAGCGCAATGGCTTCGGGATAATTTAATTTCAGGCCTCTTGCAAATCTTTTCTGTGCCACCACACATGCCGTATGAAGCATCAGTTTTTCCACGTCTCTTGGTGTAAGTCTCATATTTTAGTGATTAATGATTAATGATTGCTCCGTCCATACATCTTGGACGCCTCCCTTATACTCCGTCAGGGATTTAACTGCTGCGCACAGTTAATTCGTTTACTTGTCAACTCGTTTACCTGTTACACGGATAACAGTTTTTTTAACTCATCAAAATCCATCTTTTCCTTTTCACTGTGCCGGATCACTTTACCGCGATCCATGATATAGTAATAATCAGACAGCCGGCGTGCAAAGTCCGGTTTCTGCTCTACGAGCAGGATGCTAAGTCCCTTTTCCACCAGTTTATTCAGTACGCCGGCTATTTCAATCGTAATGGAGGGCTGTATGCCTTCCGTCGGTTCGTCAAGGATGAGCAGATCGGGTTTTCCTGCTAGTGCGCGTGCTATTGCCAGCTGTTGCTGCTGCCCGCCGCTGAGGTTTCCTCCGAGGCGATTCCTGAAATCTTTGAGGACAGGGAATAAGCCGTAGATTTCATCTTCATCGAACGAACGGACGGAATCTTTCCGCGATTCAGCGCCTATCAGTATGTTTTCGTAAACCGTAAGTTTGGAAATAATTTCACGTCCCTGCGGCACATATCCGATACCTTTTTTTGCCCTTTTATAAGTTGAGCGTTTTTGTATTTCCTCGTTGTTGAACAGAATCGCATCTTTTGTTCGCACAAGCCCCATGATGGTGCGTAAAAAGGTGGTTTTACCCACGCCGTTGCGTCCCATGATTGTAGTAACTTTTCCCCTTTGCGCTTTTAAATCCATTCCCCACAAGATCTGACTTTCGCCATATCCGGCATGAACGTTTTTTGTTTCAAGAATTATTTCAGGATGCATATAAATTATGAATTACGAGTTACGAATTACGGCTTGATGATATTGGAGAGACGCTTTCATTTGTTAACTTTTTTCAAAAGCAAAGGTAATGAAAAAAATTGAATTTTGTACCGGTATCGACGTTTTCAGTTTATTGCCGGCGGTTTAGCATTAGAAATGGTGGTTTTGTACTCAAAAGCGGGGTTTTTTGTACAGTATTCCGTTTTTCGATGCGGTTTTTCAGGAAATTCGGTTTATCTTTGCGGGGAATTAATAAAAAGGCTATACAGTTGTATAATTATGTGGCGCTATTTTATATCCTGTCCTTTCCCACCGCAGGTTTTATACGCATATTGACCGGACTGTTGATTCGTGTGAGTTAATCAAATGTTTTATTAATTAAAAATTTTAAGAAAATGAAAAGAAACAAAAACTTTTTTTTGATGTGGATGGCGCTTGTCGGGCTGTTCACGGTAACGCTACAGACGATGGCGAATGGCAGTGACACAATACGTGTGCCAAAGGAAATTGGTGTGTATTGGGTTAAAGATGGTGTGGCACACCCTCTTACGGTGTCTCCTTCCAATTTTATTGCATCGGTAACGGATTACACCGCCCAGATTCCTTTCAGGGCAGACACTTTCTATGTTGGTGTCAAATGGTTGCCGGAACCGGCCTTGCTAAACTTGAACACGAAGGATTCGATACCCGTAACGGTTAAGAAGGGTGATGAGATTATCCCCGCAATATACAAAGAAGATGGTGGAGACGGCGGATTCAAAGATGGTAAGTATGACGGTCATTATGACAAAGTTTATGTAATCAGATTTAAGGATGCGTCGGACCAGATTGACGGTTCGCTCAGTTTTACGGTTGCAGGGACAGCTTATCAATATAAGCTTACTGTCACCAGGGTTGCCAAAAGCAGCATTTCCAGCCTTATCAAACTGGCTGTGGTTGCGAGTACTGACACTGCTAAATGGGAAGAGGAATTTAAAAAAGCAGCTCTTTTTGCTAAGGAAGAAGGGGAGAGAAAAGATTCCGTTTTTTTCAAGTACCTTAATGATTCTATCAAAACTGTCGAGCCGGGAGACAACTATGTGGAAAAAGATTCCGTCAATGCGGATCAGAAGCTTGCTCTTGTTTTGAGGCAAAAGGACATGTTTAGTAAGGTTAAGGTTGGGCAGTTGGGCAATGAAATTGCCGCGAAAGAGTACAAGTTTGCCGGTGACTGTTCCGTATATTCCATTGAGCCGGGCACGTTTGTTACGATCACGGTAACGGCTGAAGACGGGACAACGAAGAGTGAGTACAAAGTGAAGATTTTTGCACGGCCCGCCGAGTCTTTTGAAGATGAACAAAAGAACAAAGTAATCGGCAGTACTCCGAAACTTGACAGTCTTTATCTGCTGGATTCCAAGGATGGGTTCTATAAGCTGGACAAGGAGTTTAATAGAAATACATTCGAATATAAGGTTACTATCCCACGGGAGTTTGCTCCTGATGCTGTTGTCGGTTACGTATGGGACACAGTCAAAGGCTCTAACAGCAACGCGGACACCATCTTTATAGGCAACTTGAAGTATGAGTTTCATGAAGGCGATCCGGCTTATTACGAAGTTAATGTGTTAAGTCTGGATGGCAGAACGACTGTAAAAACCTATAAAATAACGGTGAGATATCCGGAGGTGTCGCTGAAGAGTTTTGTTTTGAAGGACAGTGTCGGTACGACGAATTTAGATCATAGTGAGTTCCATTTCCATTTCGATTCCGATACTTTAATCTATCCGCTTACGCTGAAGTATAATGCACAGGATTCCATCTCTGTATGGCTTACGGTTAACGATACGCATGCCAAAGTTGAACTGATCGGGCTGTCAGAAGCAACGCCAAGCGGCAGTAAATTATCGACGTCTGCGCAAGAGAAAGAAGGTCTTTATAAGTTCAGAATCCCGGTGGGTAAAGCCGATGAGGGTTTTGCCACATCCGTGTTTACGGTCAGGGATGGAAGTGTAGAGCGGGAATACAGGCTGTCGCTGGTGAAAGGCTGGAATTTGAGACTGAGCAAACTTGTTCTGAAAGATGGAGCCGGTACTTTCTCTCATACAGTGACACCGGAAGGCGATAAGTACGATGGTTACAGGGCGTCTTTTCCTACGAATGTAAAACTGGAGGATATTACAGTAGATGCCACTACAGCAGAAACATCTGTTTCCTATACATGGAGTGTGATTAAAGATAACGACAATTATTCCGTCAGGGTAAAGACATTTGATCCGGGACGTACCGACGAGCTGATATATACGGTTAAACTGGCGTCTTACTCTTCCGATGCTACCCTGAAGTTACTGTCCGTGACGCCTGGCGGCGAACTTTCGCCTGCTTTCCATCCCGATACTGCGAACTATTCGGTTACTGTTCCCGGTGAACAGGAGTATATTTTTATTGTTGCACTGCCAAGCCATGAAGAGGCGGAAGTTAACGGCAATAAAGAGCATGATCTGAACAGTGATTCGACTTTTACGGTTACGGTAACTGCCGAGGACGATACAAAAAAGGAGTACCATATAAAGGTAACCAGGGATTCCGGTTCGGGTATTGCGCCGCTGTTCGCACAGTCCGTACAGGTATATGGAGACAGTCGGGCTTTGCATGTAATTTCGCCTGCAGCCGAAAAGGTCGGTATTTATTCTGTCGGCGGGAAGTTGCTCTACAGTCTGGACAAGCCGGCGGGAAAGGCGTCTGTTTCCGGGCTTCCGAAAGGTGTTCTTGTCATCAAAGGCAGCTCCGGATGGGTAAAGAAAGCCGTGATATAGTATTTTCTTTTTTATAAAAATACTGTTTTGAATTGTTAATCTGCTTTTACACTTACTGTAAAGGATAGTGTTTTGGAAAAAAACGTTGCCACATCACTGCGGCAACGTTTTTTTTTGAATGAACCGTACTTATTCCGGATTGCTTCACTGCTTCGCAGTTCGTAATGATGCAGTGAGGTTGAAATACAGTACAACCGGTAACTCAAAAACTTATTTTCTTGTCTGCGCCGATTCGGGAGTCCCCAGATAGCAATCAATCACGTCCCGGTTGTTTTTCACTTCGTCAAAACTTCCTTCGGTCAGTATTTCCCCGCGTACCAGCACGGTTACTTTGTCCTGTGCAATCTGCTTCACAAAGTGCATATCGTGTTCAATCACAATCACACCGTTATTCTGAGCCAGTTCACACAGCAATTCGCCCGTTTTTTCCGTTTCCGCATCCGACATGCCGGCGGCAGGTTCGTCTATCAACATCAGTTTGGGTTCCTGCAGCAGGACGATGGCAATCTCAAGCCACTGCTTTTGTCCGTGCGACAGTGAACCGGCCGGTGCATACAGTTTTTCGTATAAATTGACGCGCTTTGCCACACTGATGATTCTGTTTTTCTGCTCCGGTTTGAGTTTGAAAAACAGGGAAGAGAAACATCCTTTTTTCCCTTTTAATCCCAGCATGAGATTGTCGAAGACAGACAGGCCTTCAAAGACGGACGGTTTCTGGAATTTGCGCCCTATCCCCATGCGTGCGATTTCTATTTCCGACTTTCCTATCAGGTTTGTCCCTTTGAAACAGGCAGAACCTCCGGTGGGGACGGTTTTGCCGCAGAGAACATCCATAAAGGTGGACTTGCCGGCGCCGTTAGGACCTATTATCACTCTTAGTTCTTTGTCTTTCAGTTCAAAATGAGTAAGGTTAAGCGCTTGAACGCCGCCGAAAGAAACATTTAAATTGGATATGGATAACATAATGAATAATGATTGACCTCCCCCCAACCCCCTCCTTTGGAGGGGGTTGGGGGGAGGCTATAAGATAATAATTCGTGATTAATCACTGTAAATGATGTTCATTTGCTGTCGAGTTCCTGTATTAACATTGAGTAAATATCAATCCATGATGATAGATACATTTTTGTGTCCGAACCGGACAGTTGTTCATATACGGCAGAGCTAAACAGTGTGCGGATTGCCGTAAGTTCATCCATATTACGTTCTATTGTTAAGACTTCAACAATAGCATTCGTAATATCTTCAATATCGAAACGAATATCATCATCAATGAGTTCGAGCGCCCACAAAGATTCCGGAGTACAAAAACAAATTTGATGAGTCTGCTCACGATATGTGAGTTTTTCAATCAGTTTTTCAATTGTGATTTTGCCTTTTTGATAGCGTTCTATTTGTGAAGTTATCCAGTCATTAGCTATGGGACCTTCAACGATATCGAATGCATGAGCGGGATGATTTATTTCCCTGCTGCGATTCATAATGATAAATTTTACCCATTCTTCGGAAACATTTTCAAAATGCTTAACCGCCAAATTCATAGTAACAGGATAAGCTTCGAGATAGTCAAATTCGGTTACGACCGGGGTTGTTCCATGCACAAAAGAAACATCGATTGCTCTTTGGTGCGCATGTTTACGAATATTGGTAACATAAAAGCCACGACCAAAATCCTTGAACTCGCTACCTTTGGCAAGGTCAATTTTTTCAATTCTAATATCGCTTCCGTGAAATACTTTCATTTACAGCCATCCTCCATTATTACGGCACACCCTGAGTAAAGTCATGCAAGTATTATGCTCCGACTGTGTATGTTCATACTCATAATGACTGTACAGGAAATCAAGTCCTCCGTAGCAGTCTAAATATTTAAACGCTTCAGGAATGAGCATCTTAAATCCGCGTGCAAACCGGATGATTATAAAATTCATGTATCCTATTCTGTTTTTTGCTTCTCTGTCCAATGTTTTTTCCATATTTCAAATTTTAGGGCAAAATTACGAATTATTTGTGATTTATCCCGCGTCTGCCTTCGGTGCAGTTACGAATTACGGATTGGCGTGCTGCGCGACCCGAACAGTCCGGCTATGCCGTTTTTCAAAAACAGCACCGTAATGATATACAGTGCGCCCAATATATAGGGCCATGCTTCCGGCATTAACGACGTGAAAATATTGTAAAGCAGGTTTACAATAAGCGCTCCTGTCACAGCGCCTTTCAAGTTTCCGCGTCCTCCCAGGGCTACCCATACAAGCATTTCTATGGACGCTTTCACATCCATTCGTCCGGGGGTGATGATGCCTGTCTGCGGCAAATACAACATTCCTCCGATGGCGGCGATAAGCGCCCCGATAATAAATATGACCGTCTGGTAACTGACCACTTTATATCCGGTAAATCTCAGGCGCGATTCGCTGTCGCGTATACCGGCAAGCACTTTCCCGAATTTGGATTCCGTTAATTTTTTCGATAAAAAGAAAATAAGGATAAGAAATACTGCCGTTATCAGATAGAGCGCTAATTTGACGTTTCCGGAATGTAAATCAAATCCCAGTATATATTTGAAGTTAGTTAACCCGTTTGATCCGCCGAGCAAAGTCTCGTTGCGGGAAAAAAGCAGGTACATGGCCAATGCAAACGCCTGTGTTATAATAGCAAAAAATACGCCTTTTATCCTGCGCCGGAAAATGAAGTAACCAAACAGGAATGCGAAAATACCTGTAACGACAAGGCATGAAACGATTGCAGAAAAGAAATTTTGGAACGGTATCCAGAAAAACGGCAGGGATTCGACTCTGTTCCATGACATAAAATCGGGGACGGCCTGTCCTTCCGGCAAATTGGAGACAGTCATAAACATGCCCAGACCGTAGGCGCCGAGGCAGAAAAAGAATGCGTGACACATCGACATGATGCCCGTGTATCCCCATATCAGGTCTATCCCTATGGCTGCAATGGCAAAACAAAGGTAGCGGCCCCACAGCGCCATCGTTCCCGCGTCTATCATGCCGGCTACGTTTGCTACGGGAAGAAGAATCAAAAAGATGATTCCAAACAGGATATATAATAATTTGTTATTGTGCATGTTTATTTAATGATTAACTCATGTTACGCAAATTACAGAACTTGTTAATTTGCAGATATGCGAAACCGTCCTGACGACTTTTTGGCGTTTGCGACGTGCGGCGAAACCGTCCTGACGACTTTTTGGAACTTTCGTACTAGTACGAAACCGTCCTGACGACTTTTTGGAACTTTCGTATTAGTACGAAAACGTCCTGACGGCTTTTTGGAACTTTCGTATTAGTACGAAACCGTCCTGACGACTTTTTGGAACTTTCGTACCAGTACGAAAACGTCCTGACGACTTTTTGGCGTTTGCGACGCGCGGCGAAACCGTCTGTAATACACTTTACCTCGTGCCTGTTAGTGGTTAATCATTAATCATTAATCATTAATCATTAACCATTAATCATTATTCATCCGCTCTTCCTTTGTCTGGAAACAGGCCTTTCGGCCTGTACTGCAGGAATATGATAATAAATATGAGTACAAGCGCTTTCCCGTAAACCGCTTCAAAGTTTACTTCAAATATTTTAGAAAAAATACCTATTCCGAGACCGGATACGACACAGCCGGCCAGTTTGCCGACGCCGCCCGAAACGACAACCAAAAAAGAGTCGACGATATAGGTCTGCCCCATATTCGGAACAACATTTCCTATGAGCGTTATGGCGCAACCGGCTATACCGGCCAGCCCGGAACCGATCATGAACGTAATCATATCAATTTTTTTGGTGGATATGCCGACACAGGCGCTCATATTGCGGTTTTGAGTTACGGCTCTTATTTTTATACCCAGCCGCGTTTTCTGAAAGAGAAAATAAACGCAGATAAAAACTGCAACCGTAAGAGCCATGATAAATAACCTGTTGTAGGGAAGCATCAGTCCTTCCGCAATTTGGAGGCCTCCGGACAAAACGGCGGGCGCTTTTACCGCAGTCAAATCGCCGAACAGATTGCGCGCTATCTGTATAAGAATCAGACTGATTCCCCAGGTGGCCAGCAGACTTTCCAGCGGACGGCTGTACAGGTGCCTGATGATAAGCCGTTCGATGATTAGCCCGAAAAGACCAGCTACCATGAACGACAGGGGCAACGATATGAAAAATGCCATATCGAGCCATGCCTGCGGCAAATACAGTATAAATAACTGTTGAATACAATATGTCGTGTAGGCGCCTATCATCATAAATTCCCCGTGACTCATGTTTATAATGCCTGCCAGACCGTATATGATAGACAGGCCTAATGCCACGAGAATGAGTATGCTGCCCAGACTTAGTCCGCTGAATATGTACTGTATTTGATCGATGCCCATTTTTATTTAGTTACGAGTTACGAGTTACGAGTTAGTCGGATTACTTGTAACTCGTAACTGTTTTTATTTTGCAAATTCGCTAAACGGTTCGGGAACAACAATGTCATCCGTTTCCCATATTATATCAAACTGTCCGTCAGCCCTGATTTTTCCTATCAAAGCTTTCTTGGCCAGATGATGATTGTCGGGGTGCATTTTTACCGGTCCCGAAGGCGATTGAAACTCCATATCCGAAAGGGCGGCGATAACCTTTTCCACCTCAAACGAACCGGCTTTTTCCACGGCTGCCTTCCATAAATAAAGTCCCGTATATGACCAGCAGACAGGGTCGTCCGTAACACGCGCGTCCTTACCCGGAAGATTATTTGTCTTGCAATAGTTTTTAAAATTTTCGACAAATTGGAGATTATCGGGCGTTGCTATTGACTGGAAATAATTCCAGGCAGCCAGGTGGCCGGCCAAAAATTCGGTATCCATAGACCTTAACTCGTCTTCCGCAACGGAAAAAGCCATGACCGGACAGTGTGACGCGCTTAGCCCCTGATTGGCAAACTCTTTGTAAAAGGGAACATTGCTGTCGCCGTTGATGGTGCTTAATACGCATGCCTTGCCCGAAGCTGCAAAGCGTTTTATTTTTGAAACAATCGTCTGGTAATCCTGGTGATTGAAAGGGGTATATTCTTCAATAATATGCTGTTCGGGAATGCCCTGCGACAGCAGGTAGTTTCTAAGTATGGTATTGGCCGTGCGGGGAAATACGTAATCCGTTCCCAGAAGATAGAACTGTTTGTATTCGCCGCCCTCTTTGCTCATCAGGTACTGCGCCGCCGGAATTAACTGCTGGTTGGGGGTTGCTCCCGTATAGATGATGTTCGGCGAACATTCCTGGCCTTCGTACTGGACGGGATAAAATAAAAGCCCTTTGTATTCTTCAAATACGGGCAATACCGACTTGCGGGATACGGAAGTCCAGCATCCGAAGACTACGCTGACTTTATTTTTTGTCAGCAATTCCTTTGCTTTTTCCGCGAATAAATCCCAGTCGGAAGCGGGGTCTACCACTCTGGGAACAATTTTTTTGCCGAGAACGCCTCCCGAATTATTGATTTCCTCAATACCCATCAGCAGTACATCCCGCAACGATACTTCCGAGATAGCCATCGTTCCGCTTAAAGAATGAAGAATGCCTACTTCTACCGCATTGTCGTCGATTTCCTGTTTTTCCTGTGATTTTTTGCCGCCACCCGAGCAACATACCGTTAAACCTGCGAATACAGCAATATAGGCTGTAGATAAGTTTTTGAATAAAATTTTTTTCATGTGATAAATATTTAAATTTAGTAATATGCGGAATTATATTTTGTCCGGGTGAAAACGGTACATGGCTCACCCTTCACCGTTCACCGTTCACCCAATTAGAAAAGACATAACTGTAATTGTATCCATATCTGTCCGTATGCTTTTTGCCTGATTGCGTCTCCCTCCTCTATTCCTTTCGTCATGCTTACATACGAGAGTTTCAGGTTGGTATTGTAGCCGTTAAAAAACCAGTTTATACCCGCCCCGAAAACAGTTGTTGATTTGAGTTTATTAAAATCATTGATATTCTTTTCTCCCGCCTGGTTGCTTTCGGCGTTTATATCCTGTTTTTCGTAGCGCACCCACGGTTGTATTCTGCACGACTTGAAATAATAACCCAGTTCCACTAACTGTACGTTTTGCCGGGGAATCATGGAAGCAAAAGAATATTTCCTGTCCGGATCGTTTCCTCCGCTTATGTACGAAAAGGCGGAATTGAGGGTTATGGATCCGGCGCGTCCCAGCGGATAGTCGGCGTACAGGTCGCCTCCGGCAGCCCGGTACGTGCCTTGCGTATCAAAACCTCCCGCAAGCGTAACGGTTTTTCCTTCGCCGAGATTGGTACCGGAATATTTATCAATATCCATGAAATTATATTCCAGCCGCCCCACCGTACGCAAAGGCGCCGTTTGCTGTCCTTCAAAATCGCGTCTTCCGGAGAATGCGCCGATGCGATATTTTAATTTGCCGTTTGCTGCGCCGCCGCTAAGATTTACGCCTATATCCCTTCCCAGGTCGTTTTGTAAAGGATCGTCTTTCGACATATTATATGGATACTGGAAGTAGGTGAAATCGTTTACCATGAGCGTACCGGCTGTCTGCAACCCGTTCCTGTTGTGTGAAACCAGTATCTTGCCGGCCGAAACGGCGAGCTGGTCGCAGAAGCGGTGATCATACTGGGCGTCCAGAATCTTTATCCCGGCAGCTTTGTCCGCACCTGTGCCGACAGGCGAGGTGAGTTCCGTTTCCAGAAAAATGTAGTCTCTTTTGGACAGACGCGCCTCCGTCATAATCCTTGCCCGGTATAAAGCCGCTCCTGCAACCCATTGATCGGCAGAAGCGGCGGCAGATGACCGACCGAATCCGTTCTGCTGTATGGATACGTAAGTGTGAGCCAGTACGCCGACATGAAAAGACGGGTTGAATCCCGACCCGTCATCACTGTTTTCGGCTTTTGCATGAGAGAAGCTGTTTAATAAAAATGCAGATAATAAAATACTGAATAATTTTTTCATAATGATACCCTTTTTAAATAAATGATAAAAAAATTACCGACATCGGTTTAATTATTCGAATACGGCGCTGCAAAGGAAACACATATTTTTGAATTATCAAAATAAAATGACATAAAAACGACAAAAAGCCTGTCAAAAAGATTTTATATTTCATATAAATGCGTTAAAAGTATATTATACCGGCCTGTTTGTCTGTCTTATATGTTATTTTCAAAAACAGGAACAGTTTACACATAAGGATGCCGGCGATTTGTTTCCGGAATACTATGTTTTTCAAATTGTCCCCACAGATAATTTAATAAACGCTTCTTCACCTCCTCCACACTAATTCCCCGATTCAATTCTTTCTCCATGGAGGTTACTCCCTTATCTTTAAATCCGCAGGGATTAATCAACCTGAAATAATCCAAATCGGTAGAAACATTCAAAGCAAATCCGTGCATCGTAACGTATCGGCTGCTTCTCACGCCGATAGCGCAGATTTTCCGCGCTTTCTCTATCCAAACGCCTGTGGCCCCCGCCAACCGCTCTCCTTTAATGTTATACTCCGCTAGTAAATCAATGATGGCTTCTTCTATCCGGTAAATATATTCTTTCAGCCCGATTCGGAAAGATTCCAGATCCAATATCGGGTAACCGACTAATTGCCCGGGTCCGTGGTAGGTAATATCTCCGCCTCTATCTACCCGGAATACTTCTATTTGCTTTTCTTTCAAGACTTCTTCGGGAAACAGCAGGTTGGCGTCCGAACCGTGTTTGCCGAGGGTGATTACGTGGGGATGTTCGCAGAAAATCAAGGTGTTGCGCACAGGTTCGTGAGCTATTTTCCGTTTGATAGCCGTGTCAAACAAGGTTTTTTGTTTTTCGTATGCTTCGGCGTAGGGCGTCAGTCCCCAATCGACGTATTCCGGTTTATTCATCGTGTTTTAATTAATTTTCTTTGCTTGACGAGCCTGTCGAGTTACCCATTTCGACCGGAATGATTTTAGCCATCAGGGAAATAATTTTTGCCTGTTGTTTTAACATGTAACTTGTCGGTTTTCCCGAATTAAACGCTTTCGGATTCGGGAAAGCCGTTGTAATCAAAGCCGCCTCGGAAGCAGACAGTTGAACTGCCGGCTTTTGAAAATTCTTTTCGGCTATCGCTTCTGCGCCGAAAATTCCGTCGCCCATTTCTTTTGTATTGAGGTAAACTTCCATGATGCGTTTTTTGCCCCAGACAAATTCAATCAATATGGTGAAATAAGTTTCGAGATTGTTGTGAATCAGGGAACGGCCGGGCAAAAGGAATACCGCACCGGCGGTCTGTTGGGAAACGGTTTTGTTTTCCCTCAATACCCTGCTTCTGAACATCTCTGTGGAATCTATTTCAAACGGATTAATATTGAATCCGTTATGGATTAAGAAAAAATTATCTTCCGAAGCGATAACGGCTTGCACCAAATGTTGGGAAATATCCGGCAGCGGCCGCCATTGACGGGAAATGTGTGAACGGGTCAACATCTGCGGGGTGTAATACACCGGAACATATTTATACAAAAGTACCAGCAACAGGCTGAGTACAAAGAGGAACGCAATGATATTTCTTGTCCACTGCGCGATTCGTATCAGTCGTTTTTTCATTTTTCGGACAATTGATTGATGATGTGAATGGTCTGACAGGCAGCCAGCGCCGCCGTTTCCGTCCGCAGCCGGCTTTTGCCCAAAGAAACGGGAGTGAATCCCTGTTTGACGGCCAATTCAACTTCTTCTTCGCTGAAATCGCCTTCCGGCCCGATGAGTACCAAAGCATTTTCGCCCGGACGATAGATTTTCGATAATAAAGATTTTTGTCCGGAATGACAATGGGCAATAAACTTCTGTCCTTCAAAATTTTGAGTGATGAATTTTTGAAAGCCGGTCATCTCTTGCAGCTGGGGCAAGCGGACTTTCAGGGATTGTTTCATAGCCGAAACGAGTATTTTGGTAATCCGTTCCGTTTTAATTTCTTTACGTTCCGAAAAACGGCAATTCAGAAAAGCAATGGCGTCTATTCCCGTTTCCGTTGCTTTTTC
The DNA here is from genome assembly GCA_031257875.1 of Dysgonamonadaceae bacterium. GTDB lineage: Bacteria > Bacteroidota > Bacteroidia > Bacteroidales > Azobacteroidaceae > Azobacteroides. The sequence continues at coordinate 50,954 of JAIRNV010000214.1, read as the reverse complement.
GGCAAACCATTCCGTCCGTTCCATGCTTTTTGCCGGCGCCAGAGCTACGGTTATCTGTCCTTTCCGGGCCGGCGCTTGAGGGATGGTTTCCAAAACGTCCAGCAGGCAATGTTTCGGATGAGTTTCGAGGAGGGCGGCTTTGTATAAATTCCCCTTTCCGTCGGTTACATGCACGATGTCGCCGGCTTGCATCCGCAACACCTTCAAGCAATGTTGCGCTTCCGCTTCGGGAAGTTGCGGCCGGTCGGCTATATCGGGGGCGTAAAATAAAAGCATAATAAAAATTCAGGTAATTATTTACGACAATACCCCAAACAGGCTTGTCTGATTTCTAAAAAAAAACTTAATGAATTGAAGCAAAAAAAAGAAGACATCCGTGCAGGGATGTCTTCACCTTAAGGGCTTCATTTATTAAAACTTCCCAATTTCATTAGAAATGATAATTGACTTATTTTTGATTACATCTGCAACCGTATTCTTAGTAGCAGAGTTTTCATGGAAATAACTTGCACTATATGAATTTGTTTTTAATTCTGTTTTGGGATTATACCCACTAATTGAAACTTTATTTACTTTTGTTTTCATAATAATTTATATTTCATGTTGCCAACCTTCTAATGTCCTGTTATCATTTAAAGTAATTTGAGGCGGAACTCCCGGAGGAGTAGGAAGCACTTGTCTCTCGAATGTACCACCTCTTATAAAGACATCCGTTCCATTTTCCAATGATTCTATTATTCCCCTCCTGAAAGAGTACGGAACGCTATCTAATCCATTAAGTATTATAGCCGGATTAAAAGGAACATCCAATTCCAACTCTTTACTTATATCATCATAAATAGCCTTGATAATGTTATATTCATCCATTGATGGCTTTTCAACAGGTAATCCTAAACTCTTACTTGCTTCCTTTCTTCGTATGGAATAATCATGACTGCCGGATTCACTGCATAAGAATTTGACTATTGCATCTTCCTTATCCTGTTCAAGATGTTGCCATTTCATCAACTTCCTTGCCAATATTTGTATTTGGCTTTTAGACTTATAAACCTGTCCCAATGTTAAAGGATGAATCTTTTCCGATAAATGCAGTAATATATCGGTCATATTCCTTTGGTCGGTAATTCCAAAATCTTTATTAGCCATTTCAATATATGCATTGACATATTCCACGCTTACAGGAACCTTAGCATTAGGGCCAGGTACACCTGGTATAGCAGGATTTAACGGGCCATTAACACTTGGGTCAATTGGTCCCAACATGGCTTGTTTAGTCATTGTCGCCAATTTTGTCCAAGTGCTCGGAAAACCTTGACAATACGTCATTAGCGATTTGAGTCTCAAGTCCCTGCCTGGTTCCTGTTATATAAACCAATAGCTTGGAATTTCTTTTCTCCTCTAATTGCTTATATAAATCTAATCTATCCGCTCGCATATCTATTACTTGTAATTTCAGGCAATATTAGAGAAATATTTTTAATTGGATATGAAGTAACGGGATCAAAGCATAAAATATTGTTCCCTAACATATTTTTTATTGATATAACTGCCAAAGTTTATTACATAAAAAGACAATGAATATAAACAGGACAATCATTTCAATGGAAGTGCAGGACAATGGCGGCAGGGAAGCCACTATCATCGTCAGAGGAGAGCGTAAGTTAACTTGTCCACTCGTTTACTCATTTCTAAATTGAACAGTTTGTGTCCCAATTAACTGATCGTATTTATCGCCGGTGCGGCGAAAATAAACCAAAACCCGATACTCGTTTTCCGTCTGGTAATAATTGCCTTCCAGCAGGGCTGTACTGCCGCCCGGTTTATCATTTTTTCGCGTAACATGCAGATAGTTATAATAACCTTCTTTCAACAGTACGGATTTTTCATAACCGCCTTCCTTCGGATTATAATCCATTTTACTCCGTTCGTCCAAAAGGTTGTTAAAGGCTTCGCTTAAAATGTAAACCGCTTCGGGATAAGGGTTTTCACAGGGAAGGAAAAAATGAACAATGTAATAATCGGCCTCCGTGTCGGCGTCTGTTCCCGAAAGAGTGCGGACAAAAATTTTACCGTTAATATCTTCATAACAGGAGTAAGAACGGCCGGCGCGGATACGGCCGGGATACAACAGGACATGATAATAAGGAGAATAATATTTAATGGCTTCAATATTCAGGCCGTTGTATTGACGGGTTGTCATCTCAAAATTCCGGTACTCGTTTCCGGCTTCAAATATCAACGAGGGAATATGCTCGTAGATGAGTTGATTGCCCTGTATTCGCAAGGGTTTCACCAAAGCCGCTTCATTGTCGGCGCGATTATTCTGGCGCACAAACACTTTCAAATCCTGCATGGGCGTTTTCACTTCATGGCCGTAAGTGAGCGTAAAATGAACCTGCTGGTAAAAATTATTCATGCCACGGTCGGTTTGCGAAGTTACCTGCATGAAAATATCCGACTTCCGTTCAACGAGCGAAAAACAGGCGCATAAAACCGGCGTATCGTCATATTCGGGGAAAACCTGAACGGCATAATTCCCCGATACTTTCAGCGTTACATCTTCGTTTGGAAAAGCGATGCGGTAATTGACATAATTCATCGTCGTATTAAAAGACGGGGCATAATCATCCACATAACGCTCCTGAAAACCGCTCATAAATTCGGATTGAATCAATTGCGAAGGCGTCCAGTCGGCATTGCAATGCGTTACGGTATAGGTATATGCGCCCGGGGCGGCTTCCATCACATCGAAACTGATTACGATTCCGCCGGCACCATTTAATTCTACTATCGGTGCGGCCTCCCATTGATTCGCAGGATGCACTTGCAAGGTTTTTACTTTGTCGGAAAATGCGCCGGTTTTGAATTTTTGCGCCTGTATGTTTTCTTGGGAAGTTGCGCAGAACAGGCAGATGAGAATTAAAATTAAAGGATGTTTCATATTTCTTAAAACCATTTTAACATAAGTGCTTACACATTTTTCAGAAGAATATATTTATTGTTTTACGAATTTTTTGGAGGAATAATCAAGTAGATTTTCATACAAAAAAGAGCTAAACAGGGAAATATTGAGCATATCATTGTCTAACCGCGTATTTTTCAGTGAAAAACGGACACTGATTTCGGGTGCATATTTTTCTCTAAATATTTTCAAACTTTTTGCCTGTACATTTTTTCCGCTCTTTACTTCTATCGGCACAATTTCAGAACCATACTGCATCAGAAAATCAACTTCACTATCCTTGCCACCTGTCCAATAATACAGTGTATGCTTTGCTAACTGCTGTAAAACAAACTGTTCGGCAACCAAGCCGTTAAATTCGTCAAAAATGGCTGTATTGCTTTGTATTACTTCAAACGGTATTTCGGCAAAGTGTCGAAACAGTCCGACATCAACAAAATAGAGTTTGAAAGCAGAAAAACCGGCGTATGATTTTAATGGAATTTTATCCCAGCAACCAACCTGATTCACGCGGCGCACAATGCCTGCGTCAATCAGCCATTCGATAGCCATTTCGTATTCTCTTGCCCTCGCGCCCGATTTTACTGTTCCATAAAGAAATTTGTCATTTTTCCGGGCGAACTGAGCAGGCAAGCTGTCGAAAACCTGACGGATGCGGACAGCGGTTGTGTTGTCGGTATGTTTGATAAAGTCTTTGCGGTAGTTGCTCAAAATTTCTTCCTGAATAGCATTTGCATTTTCAACATTTTGATTTTCAATCCAGTCTGCAACGGTTTCGGGCATTCCACCGATATAAAGATACTGTTTGAATAAATCGGAAAGGATTTCATTAAAAGCTGTTTCAAAAAGATTCGATTGTAAGAAAGTTACAATATTTTCCCTGCTGTTTGCCCACAAAAACTCTTCAAAATCCATCGGTTCCAATTTTAACGTATTTACCTTTCCAACAGGGAAAGAAGTATCTTTATGCAGAAAAATACCAAGCAAACTGCCCGCAGTGGCGAGACAGTATTCGGGAGTGTCTTCACAAAAATATTTCAAAGAAGTCAATGCACGCGGCGCTTCCTGCACTTCATCAAAAATAATCAGCGTTTCCGCCGGGCTGATATTCATATTCAGCATCAGTTCAAGCATCATAATAATGCGTTTTGGCTCAATCGAACCGTTAAAAAGGGCTATCAACTCCCGGCTTGGATTTTGGAAATTGATATATGCCACATTCTTGAAATGCCGCTTGCCAAAATCTTTCAGCAACCAGGTTTTCCCAACCTGCCGTGCACCTTCGAGCAAGAGAGGTTTTCTGCCTTTCCGGCCTTTCCACTTGACCAGTTCCGACATCAGTTTTCTTTCCATAAGTATATTCAGGAATATAAAATAAATAACATGAAATAATTAACTCCGGGTTCCTCCGTTTTTGAGGCAGGGTTGCAAAATTACGAAAATAGTTATAATTTCGCGCGGTATTTCAATGTATTTTTATGAACAAAGACCTGCGAATCCGTTGGGATTCAGTGCAAAAACTGCTTGTAAAAGCCGGAAGCGACGCATGTTTGATTTCTACCAATGTAAATATTTATTATCTTACGGAACAAATATTTACGGGCTTTTTATATCTTCCGGCGGAAGGCAATCCGATTGAGTTTGTTCAGCGGCCTTCAGGCCGGGGCGGTGAGCAAACCGTTTCAATCCGAAAACCGGAAGACATTCCCGGTTCACTCAAAGACCGGGACATTCCTTTGCCGGAAAACCTTTTTTTGGAGGAAGACCAAATTGCTTACAGCGAGTTTGTCCGTTTGAAAAAAGCGTTTAATCCTGCGCGTACCGGGAATGCAAGTGCCATCCTGCGGCAGGCGCGTATGATTAAAACGCCTTGGGAAATTGGGCAATTCCGCATTTCCGCCGCCAAACATGCGGAGGCCTATCGCGAAATTCCGGCTGTTTTTCGGAAAGGGATGACGGATATCGAATTTCAGATTGAAATCGAACGGATTATGCGCAAACAGGGTTCTCTCGGTATTTTCAGGGTTCACGGCCGGAATATGGATATTTTTATGGGAAGTATCCTGACCGGAAATAATGCGGCGACACCCTCGCCTTTCGATTTTGCGTTGGGTGGCGCCGGACTTCACCCTGCCATTCCGATTGGCGCAAGCGGGGAAACCGTTCGGGAAGGAACGTCCGTAATGGTTGACATGGCGGGCAATTTTACCGCTTACCTCTCGGATATGACACGTGTTTTCTCTTTCGGCGAACTTCCACAGGAGGCTTACCGCGCGCACCGGCTTTCGATGGCCATGCACAGCCGGTTGATGGAAGAAGCAGGGCCGGGAACAGGTTGCGACGAAATTTTTGAATGGTCAATCCAAATGGCCGAAAAGGAAGGATTTGCAGCTAATTTCATGGGTACTGCCCAACAGGCTAAATTTGTCGGACACGGAGTCGGGCTGGAAATCAACGAACTGCCTGTATTGACGGGGCGCTCGAAAGATTGTTTGCTGCCGGGCATGGTTATTGCTTACGAACCCAAGTTTGTATTGCCGGGAACCGGTGCGGTGGGTAATGAGAATACCTACCTCGTTACGGATTCCGGTATAGAGAAACTGACTGTTTTTGAAGAAGATATAATTAACCTGACGAATGAATAGAAACCGCTACAAAATTCGCTATATAATAGATGAAATCATTGACCGATACATGTGGATGTGTACAGCCCCTGCAAAGCGCTTATTCATTAGACAATTAATTCAAATTAAAATTTAAAATAACAATAAAATTACCTTTCAAATGATGAATTGCAAATATTTTTATTTCAAACTGAACCTGCTCGCTTTCTTTTTGTTCTCTGCTTATTTGACATACGGGCAGCAATCGCTGAATATCATTGATTTATATTACGAATCCTTTTTAAGTGATTCGGCGCGTTCCATACAGGAAAAGGCTAATATAGGCGCTTATTCGTTTCACGGAAAGATTGGCGGCATTTCCTTTGAATCGGTTGCGACGCCTTCAAAGACCGTCGAAAACAGTAAAATTTCCTTAGATTATAAATCCGACCTGATTATCATTACAATCGACAATCACAAGATTTATCAGAAATTGCCCGATTGGCAATTGATTCCTACCGTAAAATTTGCCGACAGCCCGTATCATGTCTTATTTTCGCCGTTGGGGGATACGGTTTGCAACAGGCAGGCGCAATGCCGGTATCATCCCGCTTTTTTGAATACTTTGGCAGGATTGAGGATTTTTGAAGCCGACTTGTTGAATTTTCCTAATTTCCTTTGGGACTTGCCGATAAATCAGGAAGGCGAATATATACTTGCCCGGTCGGAAAAATATCATGTTCCGAAGAGGAATGATTTAACCGAACAAATACTGTATGATGATCTTTGCGGCGACGTTAGACCTTTTACCTCTTTTGTTCTCACGGATAAAAATGCAAATATCGGTTTTGACGTCAAGAATAATAAACTGCGATTTACCGGTCATCCTTATTATCTTTTTACGAAAGACGAAAGTGATTTGGAACACATTGACAGCCTGCGGAAAGAAGTTGAACAAGCTTTTAATGCTTACCCGTCGCCTGAGGCTGTCAATGCAGTTAACCGGCTGGATTCGCTGAACCTGTTGAGTGATGAGGAAATTGGACTAAAGTTGAGTATATTGAATCAATATTCGACTGCATTCAATCAGAATTGGGGACGTTTGAAAAAGTACAATCCCCCGGTTTATTCCACAGTTGAAAATATTGCTCAATGGGCGGCGTTTTTCAGGTACGTAAAACAAACAAATCCTGCGGGTTGGAACGGTTTTGTCAGGAAGGTCGGCGGCCGTACCGTCAAAGATGCTCCGAAAGTAAATACGCCGACAAGCTATGACGTCAATTATTTCAGACTGATAGAAAACGAGATAACAGAAACAGCGGAATGACGGAAAAACATCCTGCGGGGCATATCGCGCTGTCTGTTGCATATATTCTTTTCGGGCTTAACGTACCCGTTATGAAGTTCGTGTTGACAGACGGCGGGATTTCGCCTGTTGCTTTGACATTCTTCCGGATAGGCGGGGCGGCTTTTCTTTTTTGGACAGCATCTTTGTTTACGCACAAAGAAAAAGTGCCGCGCCGTGATTTACTTCTGCTTTTCGGCGCTTCGATGGCGGGAATTTTCTTTAATCAGTTATTTTATGTAATAGGTCTTTCCCTGACTTCTCCCATTGATGCTTCGGTGATTGTTACCGTTGCGCCGATACTGACTATGATTTTAGCCGCCTTTTTCCTCAAAGAACCCATCACCTGGCAGAAAGCCACCGGGGTTTTCATTGGAGTTTCCGGAGCATTGTTGCTGATATTCAACAACAATATGGACCGGGGCGGAGCAAGTCTCGCAGGAAATTTGCTGTGCATACTCAGCACTTTGACATTTGTTATTTATCTGACCGCATTCAAAAATTTGATTTTGCGATACAGTCCCGTTACCTTAATGAAATGGATGTTTCTTTTTGCGTTTATATGCAGCCTCCCCTTTTGCCTGCACGACGCAAGCGCCGTTGATTACCGGGCTATTTCGATAAAAACATGGATGGAAATCCTGTACATTGTGGGACTTGCAACTTTTTTCTGCTATCTCATGATACCTGTCGGACAAAAACGGCTGAGACCCACCGTAGTCAGCATGTACAATTATGTACAGCCGGTTGTGTCTTCTCTTGTTGCAATTGCAGTCGGGATGGATGTTTTCGGATGGAAGAAAGGGCTTGCCACGGTTTTGGTTTTTGTCGGGGTTTACGTGGTAACTCACAGCAAAACAAGGGCGCAGTTGGAGGCGGAACGGAAAGGTAAAATAAGTCAGGACGCTAATTAGCGTCCTGAAAAACATTATTCGGCAACAGTTACAGTTCCCTTAATCTTAACAACGATTGTTTGGATTGTATCTCCGACAGAAACATTGATTGTTACCGATTTTTCAAACGGGCCGACGTTTCCTTTCGGATTGTAGGTAGCCGTAATTTTTCCGGTTTTTTCGGGCGCTATCGGTTCTTTCGTCCAGTCGGGAGTTGTGCAACCGCAAGAAGCCCTTACTTCACTTAATACAATGGGGCTTTTTGTCGTATTTTTAATTGTAAAAACGGCATTCACCTTACCGTTATCCTCTTTTACCGTGCCGAAATCATGGACGGTTTTATCCACTGTAATTTTTCCCTCTTCGGCTTCAGACAGAATATTTGCGCCTGCTGTCGCCCAAAACCCCATCAAAATAGGGATAATCAACGCATACTTAAAAAAAATTTTTCCTGACATAGCAATAAAATTAATATTAATAATCGGATGTTTGCGGGGCAAAGGTACAAAATTTTGATATACATTCAAATATTTTAATCTCCGGGTGAATTTGACTACGTCGATTTTCAATTCAAATTGTCGCACCCTGTCATTTTCGCGCAGGCGGGAATCCCAAGGCCACCCCTATAGCAATCCCATTTCAATCATTTCTATAATCTGCTCCGTAGCGGCGTCTTTGCCTTCAGGGTCCCAGTTCGATTTAAGGCTGGCTCCGAACATTCCGGCAAAAATATTCCAAAATCCCGCGCGGAAAGGGCCTAAAAAAGCTTTTACCAAATCATAGGAAGTCTGGTTACACTCGCGATCTATCAATTTTATTAGCAGTTTTCCCTGAGACAGGGACATTTTTTTGAGTACCGGTTTATAATCGTTAAATAATTCGTTTTCCATGCGGGACAAATGTTTTTGTCGTTCTTCTTCGGTCGGCATAGTCATTATGTATTCGTATGTTTCGATAAGCGTTGCATAAATCATTTTGGCGTAAGGTAAAGTTTTCTTTACATCCCGCACCGTTTTTTGATATTTTGCATCTTCCGAAAAACGCCTGTATACTTGAGGCGGATAAACATATATATCCTTCATAATCATCGTTTTTATAGAATCTTCTCCCGCTGCGGCATAAGCCGGGATACTTGATTTGAAAGTATTTTGGGCAGATGTTTTTGTGCCGACAGCGCAAACAATAAAAAAAGATAAGGATATATAAAGCTGTTTCATGCTACAAAAGTAGTATTCTGTAATGAAAAGGACAAAAATTTCGGTTAATTCTTTTTTTGAGGTATTTGTATTTGAGCCACCTGAAGATCGTCTCGTTTGCCACCTGAAGATCATCTCGCTTGCCACCTGAAGATCGTCTCGCTTGCCACCTGAAGATCATTTCGTTTGCCACCGGACAATCACCCCATCCGCCCCGGTTCCGCCGAACGTTGTTTCCCGCCTGCGCGGGAATGACAAAATGCGACAATTTGAAAATAATTTGGTTGGTAGCATGAAATTCTGTTGAAAAATACCTACATTTGCAGCATTCAAATAATTTATTTCAAACAAATTCTAAATTTTAAAATCATGTCAGAGAAAAGTATTAAAGGAACAAAAACCGAACAAAATTTGTTGAAAGCATTTGCCGGCGAAAGTCAGGCGAGAACGCGCTACACTTTTTTTGCGAGTGCGGCAAAAAAAGAGGGTTATGAACAGATTGCAGCGATATTCCTCGAAACGGCGGAACAGGAAAAAGAACATGCAAAACGCTTCTTCAAATTTTTGGAAGGCGGAATGGTAGAGATTACGGCAAGTTATCCGGCGGGAATTATCGGTACGACGGCGGAAAATCTTGCAGCGTCGGCAGCCGGCGAAAATGAAGAATGGGACGCCGTATATCCCGAATTTGAAAAGGTAGCCCGCGAAGAAGGCTTTCCGCAGGTGGCCGCCGCTTTCAAAATGATTGGAAGGGTAGAGGAACAGCACGAAATCCGGTACCGGAAATTATTGGCTGCTCTTTCGGACGGTTCCGTGTTCAAAAAAGAAGAAGAAGTCGAATGGCAGTGCCGGAATTGCGGTTATGTACACACCGGTGCGAACGCTCCCGAAACCTGTCCTGCCTGTTTGCATCCGAAAGCTTATTTTGAGTTGCGGAAGACTAATTATTGATTTCTTTTTGACACGGAGTAACACGGAGGAGTATTGAAACTCCGTGTTACTCCGTGAATTTTACCCCGTGCGCAACTCCGTGTCGGCAAAATTCTTCCGGGGATAATCAATCGTATAATGCAATCCCCTGCTTTCTTTCCTCTCCATCGCCTGCCTGATGACCAGATAACCGACATTCACAATATTACGCAATTCGCAAATATCTTTTGAAACCGTAGAACGGATAAAGAGATTTTCCGTTTCACGATAAATAATTTCCAGACGCTCGAAAGCGCGTTCCAAACGCAGGTTGGAACGGACAATCCCGACATAGTTGCTCATAATCGAACCGACTTCTTTAGCGCTTTGGGTGATTAATACCATTTCTTCGGTCAGGGAAGTTCCTTTGTCGTTCCAGGCGGGAATATGGTCGTTGAACGAATATTCGTGCAGGCGGGCAAGTGAATGTCGGGCAGCCGCGTCGGCATACACAATCGCTTCAATCAGGGAGTTGGAAGCCAAACGGTTGGCTCCGTGCAGCCCTGTACGGGAACATTCGCCGGCGGCATACAGGCGGTCAATCGTAGTCCGGGCGTCCATATCCACCGCGATTCCCCCGCAAAGATAGTGTGCAGCCGGCGCCACGGGAATGTAATCTTTCGTGATGTCAATGCCTTCGCCCAGACATTTTTCGTAAATAGTCGGATATTGACTTTTAGTTTCTTCGGCATTTTTTTGCGTTACATCCAAATATACAAAATCGCTTCCGCTGTTTTTCATTTCGTTGTCGATGGCGCGCGCCACAATATCGCGCGGCGCCAGTGAGCCGCGCGCGTCGTATTTCTGCATAAATTCTTTACCGCTGCGTGTTTTCAGAATACCGCCGTAACCCCGCATGGCTTCCGTAATCAGGAAGGAAGGCCGTTCTATCGGATTGTACAGAGCGGTGGGGTGAAACTGCACAAATTCCATATCTTTGACCAGGCCCTTGGCGCGGTAAACCATCGCGATTCCGTCGCCGGTGGCAACAATCGGATTGGTTGTTGTCTGGTAAATATTCCCGATTCCACCGGTACAAATCATGGTCACTTTGGACAGGAAAGTATGAATTTCATTCGTTTTTTCGGCCAGTGCGTAAGCGCCGTAACATTCGATGCCGGGTGTGTCTTTGGTTACTTTTATTCCCAGATGATGTTGGGTAAGAATCTCAATGGCAAAGTGATGGTGAAAAACGGTAATGTTCGGATGATGTTTCACGGCATTAATCAGGCTTTCTTGAATTTCCTGACCTGTATTGTCTTTGTGATGCAGGATGCGAAATTCGGAATGGCCGCCTTCCTTGTGTAAATCAAATGCGCCTTCCGTATCCTTGTCGAAATCTACGCCCCAGCGAATCAGTTCCCTGATTTGTCTGGGCGCTTCCCTGACTACTTTTTCCACAACCTGCCTGTCGCATATTCCATCTCCGGCAATCAACGTATCCTGAACATGCTTCTCAAAATCGTCCCAGGGAAGAGTTACCGATGCAATTCCGCCCTGTGCATAAAAAGTATTGGCTTCTTCCAAGGTCGTCTTGGCAAGGAGTGCCACACGCCCTTTATCGGCTACTTTCAGCGCATAACTCATTCCGGCAATGCCGGAGCCGATGACGAGAAAATCGAATTTGTGTACCATAACTCAATAAATTACGGGTGCAAAATTACTTTTTGGTTTTGACATATCAAAATAATATGTTATGCCGTTATGCCGGGGCATTTTGGATTGTCGCGCCCTGTCATTCCCATACAGGCGGGAATGCTTCGAAAAACAAGTAAAGGTTACAGAATTTATAGAAGCTATAAACGGTAAGTTCAAACAGTAAATGCAACTAAAGCAGGAAAAACAAAATGATGGATGTGACAAAATTACCGTATTTGACAGTGAAAATAATCTTATAATGCAATCTGTCTTTGAATGGTTTATTAAAAAAAACGGCGTATATTCACTCACTTCCTTGTGATGGAGTAAGCCCGTTTGGGAAATAGAAAGGTGGGAATGGTAGCGCCCACAGCCAGCAGGAATATCGTGCCGGCGGCGACAATGGCATTTGAAAAAAACATCCGCATGCAGGTATCCGCCACTTCGGGCGTGTGTAAACTGTGCATAAACATCATCAGTGCAAAAACCGCCCGGTAGGCATACATGCCCGGTATCATGGGCAGCAGGGCGGGGATATACAAAACAGTCATCGGGCAGTATGACAGTCTTCCGAACCACAGGGACAATACGCCGATACTCAACGCGGCACAAAACGAGGCGAAGGCGATGTCCAGAGAAAGATAGTTCATCAACGCAAAGCGGATGGCATGACCGACAGCCGCCAAGACGGCAATGTAGGAAAATGCCCGTTTGGGAGGGTGCGAAATAGCCCCAAAACCTACGCCGGCTATGGCTGCCGGCAAACCGTCCATCAATATATCCGTAAAAATCATAGCAGTCTGCTTTTAAATAATAACAATGATAAAGACAGGCCTGCCGCGATGCAGACAATCAGCAGGAAAGCGTGCATCAGCCGGGAACTGCCTGTCAGGGTATGCCCTTCCACGATGTCTATCACGCCGTTGATGAGGGGAACGCCGGGTATAAGGAACAGTACGCTTGTGGCAACCGCGATTTCGGACGCAGTGTTGAACAGCAGCGTGGTGGAGGCGCATACGGAGGCGACAAACGCCGAAACGGTGAATACAATAAAGTGATTGATGTGCCTGCGCTGCATCTGCTGCCTGGTGAAGAACCCGGCAAGCGTGGCCAGGAAAACAATTCCAATGGCGATCCGGTCGCCTCCGAATAACTTGCAAAAGGAAGCATTGGCAAGCCCGGACAGCAATAAAACCAGATACGGCGACATGGCCGGTTTTGCTTTGATTTGCCTGTATTCTTTCCACAGCACGTCTAACGGTAAGCGTTTGTCATAAGCCTTCCAGCTCAGGGAACTCAATTCGGAATTGTATTCAAAGTTTACCGGGAGTTCGGGAATATCCACCACTTCCGTGTAGAAACTGTCGTTTTGTCCGTTATATGCGGTGAGGATAAGGCTTTTGTGCAGTACGGTCATGTGTATTGTCACGCCCAGAGATTCTCCTATTCGCTTTGAGTTGCGGAGAATGCGCGAAGTGTGTACGCCGGAGCCTGTTAAACAGGCTGCATAGTCCGCTATGAATTTGGCGGTCTCTTTTAATTCATCATTCATTTTTGCTTTGTAATTATATCACTTCAAATGCATTTTTTACGCGAACATACCGTTTTTCCATGCTTTGCGAGGCAGAATGTACGGGTTGTTTACGCTCCGGCTTCGGAAAATCCTTTTCACTGTTTATCGCCACAAAGGTAGACATTATTTTTTAGGCTGATGTTATTTGAAAGAACTTTTAGGCTGTGTTGGACGCTTTCCCGTAAGGTTAGGGAGATATTATCATTATTCCTTAGCGGTTGTATGTAAAAGAACTTTTTTTCGGCGCAGGCGGGAATGACAGGGCAAGGCGCCGAATTTCATTAAAAAAAGCGGCAGGACTCGCGCCCCACCGCCTTTTCATCGTTTAAATTCAAAAAAAAGTTAGTTTTATTATTGATGAATATCCAATTCTTTCAATCTTTCGGAATATTTGACCAAAGTATCCATATCAATAATGCCTGTCATCTGTATCAGATTAAACCGTCCGTTTTTGTCTAAAAATAACAGCGCCAGTTCCTTTACGGCGCCTTTCGATTCTTTTGTCCCCACCACAAACAGTTCGTCCGCATCTTCATTGCCCGAAAAAATAATGTTAAATCCCGTATCTTCCAACATTTGCCGGCACGAAGCGTAATATTCCCCGTTCAAAACCGTATCTTTTGACGTAACGATACACAGGTTTTCCAAACCTTTTATGGCTGCCTGCAACTCCTCCAAATCTTCCTCCTGCCCGGATGACAAACCGCTCATCCTGTCGAGCATTTTCTTGCCTATCGTAACGACTTCCAGCCGGTTGTCTTTCCCGTATTCTTCCAAAAAAGCAGAAACCAGTTCCTGTGCATTCAGGGCAAAACCCCACTGTATAAAAAACAGCAACAAACCGTATTTTCGCAAATTTTTCATTCTGTCGAATCATTTAATAAAGAATCTGTTTCCTCAATGGCAGGCTTCTGTGCCTGCATCAGGTTCAGTACGGAAGAAACTTTTGCAATGGCGTTCCGGGTATCGCGCAGGGCGTCTGCCGGATCGGAATACGTTTCCGAAAAAACCCTGTCCATCCACCGTACTTGCCGGTAATGCGTGTAAAAACCGGTTCCGACGGTCATTATCAACAAAACCGAAGCGGCGATTTTAACGGCGGAATAAATCCGGGCGACAACTGGCTGCCGTCTTGATTCCGCTTTAAGTCCGGGGGTGGCTTTTACCGATGCCTGCGCTTTTTTCCACGCAAACAAAACTTGGTATTTCTTCCATTCTTCGGGAACGGAATCGCCGGAAAAATAAGATGTTAAAAACTGTTCTTCTTCCGGGGAAGTTTCGCAATTCCAATATTTATCCAATAACTGTCGAATCGTTGTCCGTATCATCTTAAATGCTGTCAAAATATTCTTTTAATTTCCGCCTGAGACGGAATAAATTAACTTTTACCTGTTCTTCCGAAATATGCAGGATAATCGCTATTTCTTTATAACTCAATTCTTCAACTTCCCGCAACCGGAAAATGGTCTGTTGCTTTTCGGGCAGGTTTTTCACCCAGTTTTCCAGTAAATTCAGCTGCTCGCCGACTTCAATTTTCCGGTGAATATCCTCGCCGGGTGCAGGACAATCGTAATTTTCAGGAATTGTTTCCGGATTATTGTCCGTCAAAGCAAGTTTATCCAGCGCCATATTTCGCGTCGACCGGAAACAGTAAGCCTCCATATTTTCGATATTTTCCCATTCGGCCTTCTTTTTCCACACGTTAAAGAGAACATCCTGTACAACATCTTCCGCGTCCTCCTTATTTTTTGTGATACTGAGCGCTAATCGAAACAATTTATCAATAACCGGCAATATATTTTTCCTGAATTTATCCTGCCTTACCATATACTTAAATGACGGTCGAGCGGGGGAAAAGTTACACTTTCAGGATCATTTTTTCGTAAGCCAGCTGAGTGTGAGGGAAAATTTCCAGGGCTTCCCGGAGAAGTATTTGCTCGTCGGGATAACGGGCAGAGAAGTGACCGATAAGCAGGCGCCCCGCGTTTGCAGCCCGGGCAACAGACGCAGCCTGGGCGGCCGTAGAATGAAAGGTTTCTTTGGCGCGCGCCGAATCGGCGTTGCAGAAAGTTGCTTCGTGGTACAGGACGTTTACGTCCGTAATGACAGGAATAATTTGTTCATAATAAGCCGTATCCGAACAGTATGCGTATTTTCCGGGCGGTTCGGACGGACGGGTAAAACGGGTATTGGGAATCGTTTCCCCTGCATCGGTAACAAAAGGAGCGCCTTCTTTTATCGCCCGTATCAGGCTTACCGGAACACGGTAGAAATCAATCATTTCGCGGATAATGTGCGGACTACGGGGTTTTTCTTCAAATAAAAATCCGGCGGCAGGCACCCTGTGTTTCAACGGGACAGTCGTAACTTTTAAATTTTTGTCTTCAAAAATTAATTCGTTTTTTTCGGGATTAAAAGCATGAAAACAGATTCTGTAAGGAAGCTCTTTGCAAAAATACCGGAGCAGAGGCGCAAACAGTTTCTCGGCGTCGGCATGGGCGTAGATGTGAAGATCGGACGTCCTTCCCAGAAGCCCCAAAGTAGAAACCAGCCCGGGCAATCCGAAACAGTGGTCGCCGTGCAGATGGGAAATGAAGATGCAGTTGAGTTTTTGAAAATTCAGTTTCATCGCGCGGAACTGGAGTTGTGCGCCTTCCCCGCAATCAATCATATAGAGACTGTTACGCAAATGAATAACCTGCGAACTCAGGAAATGTCTGGTAGTCGGGAGCGCCGAACCGCAACCTAAAATATTTACTTCAAAACGTTCCAATTTTATTCGATAGCAATTAATTTATGGATTTGCAAACTCAACCGCCAACCGGTCAACCGTTTGATTTGTTCCACACAATAGTTAATATTTTCTTTTGTCGCAAGCATATCGTCTGTAAAAACCGGACTCAGGAAATAATATTTTGCTTCCGGCAGGCGCTCGAAACCGGGGATTGCATCGCCTTTCCTTACCGGCAAACGGATTTCATCAACGACCGGATTTATTTTCCGCACATAATCCGGATTCCCTTTCGGGCTGACGGCCGTATAATCCAGCATGTCCGGCAACGGATAATGCCCGTTACTCTCAATGGCCTGGAAATAACCTTCGCGTTTGAAAAAAGCAACCGTTTCGCCGGTTAACTGTAAAGCCGGTTCGCCGCCGGTCCAGATAATCCACTGACAGGGAAATTTTCGGATAACGGAAAGAATACGGGTAAGTTCCAACATTTCTCCTCCTGAAAAATCCGTATCGCAAAAATCACATTTCAAATTACAGCCGCTCAAACGGATAAAAATGGAGGCTTCGCCCTGCCGGCCGCCTTCGCCCTGCAAAGAATAAAATATTTCCTTGACTTTAAGGCTCATAAATACAGGAAGTTTTAGGCGTTTCACTCACTTCAACCGCATACAGTTCGGGGATTTCCGGTTTAAACCGGCTATAGATGAATCTGGCAATATTTTCCGAAGTAGGATGATAGGGCATCACATCATTCAAGTGACGGTGGTCAAAAGTTTCCGCTATATATTTTTCGACAATTTTCAGCGTGTTGTAATCTTTTACAAAACCGTATCTGTCCAAGTCTTTCGTTTTCAAATGAATTGTTATCACATAATTATGCCCGTGCATACGGGCGCAGGGATGATCTTTTGCCAAAAGATCAAGAATATGAGACGCCGAAAAGGTAAACTGTTTGCTGATTTTATACATGCCGTACTTGCCTTTGAAAACAGGCGCAAATGTACTAAATTTCTACAGTATCCACAAGTTATGAGGGGTGTAATTCAAATTGTCGCGCCCTGTCATTCCCGCGTAGTTTTGATGACGGCGCCTTCCGGGTTGAATCTCTTCATAGCGTAATGTGTGAAATAAGGGAACGGAATTTTTTTTTTCGCTGTTGTGACAATCCATATATTTCACTCATTTCAACCTTTATTTTTCCACAACAAAACTTTTTACTCCGGCTTCGGTACTTTTTGTGACAACTTTGTCTCTTTTACTGACAACTTTGTCTCTTTTTGCTCCGACTTCGAGGCTTTTTGCTTCGACTTCGAGGCTTTTTGCTCCGACTTCGGGGCTTTTTGCTCCGACTTCGGGGCTTTTTGCTCCGAGTTCGAGGCTTTTTGCTTCGACTTCGAGGCTTTTTGCTCCGAGTTCGAGGCTTTTTGCTCCGAATTTGAAGAAAAAAGCCCCGACTTCGGAGTTTTTTGCTTCCAAGTCGAGGCTTTTAACCCTGTTTGCGGGGAATTATTACTCTCGCATGTTACGCACCGCGCAATGGATGGCAAAACCAGGTGCGCTTTCGTTGCCCGTTTCAAATACTTGACAGCTATTCCCGCAACTTTATGAAAATGTAGAATGCCAAGCAAACCTCACT
The DNA here is from genome assembly GCA_031257875.1 of Dysgonamonadaceae bacterium. Taxonomy (GTDB): domain Bacteria; phylum Bacteroidota; class Bacteroidia; order Bacteroidales; family Azobacteroidaceae; genus Azobacteroides. The sequence continues at coordinate 33,405 of JAIRNV010000214.1, read as the reverse complement.
GATGGCAAACCTGTTTTTGAACCGGAAGAAACAATTGGAAATACACACCCTTGCGCAGGTAGATGTAACTAATCGGGTAACAAATAATGTAGAAGACGGCCGGCGTTACTGTCTTTTCGGCGAAAGCCATGCGCATGGCGGTTATGGGCGCGTTACCCGAAATATCTTTATAAAAAACCGGCAATTCGGGAAGAAACCCGGCCAAACACACTCAAAGGCAGTTTTCTACTTGCCCTGTCTTCCAAAAACAATTCTCCAAACTCAATCTGCGAACTTCCCGGAAAATAATCTTTCAGCAAATTTTCGGCAATCAGGGAAGAAAACCCCATGGAATACAGGTTGAGAACACAAAAGGCTTTGTTTTCGTCCGAAATCCGGCTGCAAGCATCCATCAATTCTGCAATGTGGTCTTCCAGTATCCATTTTTCACCTTTGGGGCCGCGTCCGTAAGCCGGGGGATCAAGGATAATTCCCTGATATTTTTTCCCTCGCTTCGCTTCCCGTTTCACGAATCGTAAAGCGTCTTCGCAAACCCAACGGATGTTGTCGAGGCCGGATGCCTCCATATTTTCACGCGACCAGCTCAAAACCTGCCGAACCGAATCGACATGGGTTACATCCGCTCCGGCGGTCCTGGCGGCCAAAGAGGCGCCACCGGTATAAGCAAACAAATTAAGGACTTTTGCGGTGTTGCCGTCAGGCACTTGACGCGGAATCCCCCTGTCATTCGCAGAAGATTGCGGATCAAGCCCGCAACGACAAAGAGCGTCATAGATAAAATTCCAGTTCTCAGCCTGTTCGGGAAAAATACCGACATGTTTGAATGCCGTCAATCCCAACCGGAATTTCAATGACATCGTTTGATAAGCATAGGAAATAAACCATTGCTGAGGCATTTTCGGCTTCAAAACCCATGCGCCTTTTTCATATCCTTCCGGAATGGTTTTTCCTTTTTCTTTTTTGAACCATGCATCCGCTTGTTGTTCCCATTCCTTTTCGGACAGTGCTTTTTGCCATACCGCTTGCGGTTCGGGACGACGCAGGATGTATTTACCGAATCGCTCCAGTTTTTCATAACCGCCGCAATCAATTAATTCATAATCCGGCCAGTACCGGGGGGATAGAAGTTTCATGCGAGAATAAATTAAAAACTAAAAATTAACTGTTTTTTGCGTACAAAGATAATACTTATTCCTGCCATAAGCGAGGGTAGATTCAATTAGGGTTTTCCTCCGTGTTGTAAAAATGATTAAACACAGCGTTTCACAGAGTGGATTTCACGGAGGGACACGGAGTTGTTTGTTACTTGTTATTTATTTTGTATTCCTAAATATGCTCATAAACAAAACCTGCGGCGTTCAGTTCATTTTTATCATAAATATTTCGTCCATCGACAATTACCGGCTTCTTCATCAGTTTTTTCAAAACTTCCCACGCCGGAAGACGGAACTCTTTCCATTCGGTCAGAAGCAATAAGGCGTCGGCGTTCAAGACTGCATCGTACATGTCGCGCGAATACGTCACCCCGTCGCCTAATCTCCGTTTACATTCTTCCATGGCAACCGGATCATAAACCCTTACGTTACAACCGGCTTTCAGAAGTAATTCAATCAAGACCAGCGACGGCGCCTCCCGCATATCGTCGGTTTCCGGTTTGAAAGCCAATCCCCACAAAGCAACGGTTTTCCCTGAAAGTCCGTTATTGAATACCTTTTGTAACTTCCTGAACAGAATGGTTTTCTGATATTCGTTCACTGCTTCTACAGCTTTCAGCACCCGCATTTCGTACCCGTTTTGAGCGGCGGTTTTTATCAGCGCTTTCACGTCTTTCGGGAAACAGGAACCGCCATAACCACACCCCGGATATAAAAATTTACTGCCTATCCGGGAATCCGACCCGATCCCGCTTCGAACCATATTTACATCCGCACCGACCAACCGACATAAATTGGCAATGTCGTTGATGAAAGAAATCCGGGTGGCCAGCATGGCATTGGCAGCGTATTTGATCATTTCGGCCGAAGGAATATCGGTGAATATCATCCGGTAATGATTCAGGGTGAACGGTTTATATAAACGTTCCATCAAGTTCTTTGCTTTTTCGCTTTCCGTGCCGACAACCACCCTGTCGGGTCCCATGAAATCTTTGATAGCCGTGCCTTCCTTCAGAAATTCGGGATTGGAAGCCACGTCAAAAGGAACGGACACGCCTCTTTTGTCCAGTTCTTCCCGGATTGCGGCCTTCACTTTGGCTGCCGTACCGACAGGCACCGTACTTTTGGTAACTACCAGAAGATACTTGTTGATGTTTTGTCCGACAGTGCGCGCGACGTCTAATACATACCGTAAATCGGCGCTACCGTCTTCGTCGGGCGGAGTTCCCACGGCATTGAAAAGCACCTCGACTTCGTGGATACAAGACGTCAGGTCGGTTGTAAATTTTAACCGTCCGGCGCCGGTATTTTTTTTAACCAAAGCATCCAACCCCGGTTCGTAAATGGGAATGAGGCCTAGATTAAGATTTTGTATTTTAACGGAGTCCACATCAACACACGTTACATTAATCCCCATTTCCGAAAAACAGGTTCCTGTAACTAAACCGACATAGCCGGTTCCTACAATTGCTATATTCATAGAAAGTTATTAAAATTTATGGCGCAAATGTACGAAAAAAATTTTATCCAAGCCTAATGTACCTTATGTTAAGGTATTTCAAATTGTTGTACCCGCCGTCTGTCATCGAGGCCTCGCACCAACCGGGGTTGATTATGCGCTTCTACCGATTACGGTAGTAAATATTTTCTCCAACAGATTCAATGCCCCCTTATATCCGACATAAGATCTGGCAATTACTACCTCGTATGATGCCGGAAATCCGACTTCTACAATATATCCGCCTATTTTTTTAGCAACGTCCCTGTCCCATGTCGTAGCAAAAATGATAGGCGGTTTGTGTCCAAAGTCTGTTTCTTCCAGTATTTTACCTACCGTATAGCCATCTTCAACGAAATCAACACCGGCGGTAACATCATCGGCAATGCGCCTGTATTCTTCCCTTATTCCATCTTTATATTCATCGGGGGTATTTTCTGTAATGATTTGCGAAGAGGGAATCAATCCCAATTGATTAACTAAAAACTTCGTCAATGCCAGGTTGTATGCACTGTCGCCCACCACCGCAAATTTTGCAGGCAACCCCCACCAGTATTCCGAATAGAAATCTGAAAAGTGTTCGAGATAATAGTAATATTCTTTTTCTTCGGATTGAATAAACTGCTCGGTCTTTTCCCTGTCCAAACCGGCATACTCCGAAACTTCACGTAAAAAACGGGAGGTTTCTTTTGCCCCGATAGGAATTGCGGGTATATGCAAAAACGGCTGATTGTATTTCTTTTCAAGGTACTGCGCAGTTTTCAGCCCCAACCAGGGAGACAGCACAAGATTAAATCCGGCTTTGGGAATATTTTTCCATTCTTCCACTCCGCCCGACTGATGACCGAAAAGAATATTCACCTTTAAACCAATGCCTTCGAGTATCCGCTTAATTTCACTTAAATCGCCCCGCCAGAATGGATTCTGGTAAGGCAGCAAAGACCAGATATTTACAGTGTGTGGATTTTTCTCTCCGTTATACGAACCTACAAATTGATCAATAATGGATTTTACAACCAATTCGTGTCCAATGAAATTATTTCCCCTGAAACCGCCCGTTTCTGCATAAACAATGTTCACGCCTTTTTCCTGAAATTCGGAAACTACAGACGGTACATCATCACCCACCAGGTCGGCAATACATCCGGTTAACACAACAAACAGGTCTGCATCCATTATTTTGAGGGAGGCTTTAATAAGTTCGCGCAAACGTTCTGTCCCTCCGAAAACGACTTCTTTTTCACTGGCATTCACGCTTGGTGAAACGGCGCCTCCGCCATATCCGCCCCCTTGAAACCCGTTGTAAAAGGCAAGTCCCATGAATTGTTTGTCTGCACACCCCGGTCCGCAGTGTGTGATAGGGATAACTCCCGGAATGGATGAAGCGGTATATAACGCCCCTATTGAACAGGCATATCGAACCTGGCTGATAGAGTTGGTTTTTTCTATCATCTTACTACTTTTTACCGACATATTTTTTTTAGATTGTTTCTATTAAATCCGGTTCTTTAGCTAAGATATAAGGATCTTCCTGATTGAGCCACCATTTTTTATAAGGCAGTTTTACGTGTTGCGACAAGTCTTCATGAAACTTTTTATGGGCAATAATATCAAGTATGGTTTCTCCCAGATTTATCATGCCGTTATAGCCCACGGCGATATGTTCATCGCCTAATGGCGCTGCCGGAATCCCCAGGCGGGAGGCTAACGGAGCCAGGCCGTTGTGCCGGATCAGGATGAAGTCGGGGTGCGTTCTCTGCAAGAGGGCATAAAACTGGTATTGCTGACGGTTGCTCACACTGAATGATGCTATATCTCCATAGTTTTCGATCAGATACCCCAAAGAATCCTGGCGGGAGTCGCCGCTGTCATAAACAGGGTCATGATGGAATACCAGCGACGCATCGGTTTCAATACCCAGTTCGCGCAGTACTGAAATCAACCCGTGTGCATAAGCAGAACCTGTGGCAACAAAACCTTTCAGTCCTTTTAGTTTCTTTTTCAGTTCTTTCAGTTTCGGCTTTACCCGAGCATGTTCTTTTGCGATATAACTTTCCGCTAATTCTTCTCTGTCCGTTACACGTCCTATTTCCCGAATCCATGCGTCGGTTCCGGCAAAGCCGTAAGGTTGAGGCGCTTTTATTTCGGGAACGCCATATTCCTGCTCCAGGCCTGCTGCCAGGTAAGAAGACAAAGTATAACAAAAACCTACCGTACATGCCGCTTCCGACATTTGAGCCAAATCTTCCACGGTAGCAAGGTCGACTACATAATTTACCCTTAAATTCAATTCTGCCAGTATGGGAGTAAATACATCCGACCCCCATAAGTTTATGACATTCACAAGGTCTCCCTGTTTTTCAGGATTTTTGCGTACAATCTGGCGCAAAATCCCGTGTTGAGTAGAGTCAAATCCAGTACTCCAGTGTTTCGACCTGAATCCTTCGCAATGCAGAGGGATGACCGGTATACCCAGTTTTTCTTCATATTCCGTGGCTGTCCCGTCAATATCATCGCCAATGATGGCGGTAGCGCACGATGTACTGATAAATATAACCTTAGGCCGGTAGCGGTCATAAACATCCTGTATTGACTGAGCCAAGCGGTTGCTCCCTCCGAAAATCATATCACTTTCAATAAGATTCGAACAGGTCACCCGAAGGTTTTCGACCGGCTGATTCCTCATTGCCAGTCCGTTTCGATAAAGGGAGTTATAATCGACCTGCCCCAGGGCGCAGCCAACAGGTGCATGTTGTATCAATACCGCATCGCGCACATGGCCTGCCTGGCACTCAACCATTTGCTCGCTACATACCGAGCCTTGACTGAACGGGCCTCGAATTTCGCACAATTCACATCCTTTCCCGTCTCCACCGCATCCACTCGAATACAGGGAGGCTTCGGACAGTTTGGAAGCTTTCCCATCCCAGGCGACAACTGTTCCCAGACGTTGCTCCCGACTTTCTACAACTGTTGTTTTCAGATTAATTTTTCCCATTTCCGTGTGGCGTATAATAATGTTCTTATTGTTGATATAATTAATGGTGCAAAGATAAGGGGAACCGGTCGTTTACGGAATACCCTATTTGCGGTATTTTACGGTATCATTCCAGTGCAGGCGGGAATGACAAAATACAACAACGGGGCTTCAATTTTATCCGACTATTTTACAGCGTTCTACGAACCATTTATAGCGTTCTATGAATGCTTCATAGAACGCTATGAAGCATTATTATGAACACAAAAAATCTGTTCATTTTTATTATGAATTAAATTATTAAGGAATAAAAAATAAATAACATGTAACAATCAACTCCGTGTCCCTCCGTGAAACGCTATGTTTAATAATTTTTACAACACGGAGTTTCACGGAGTGGATTTCACGGAGAGACACGGAGGAAAAGTTTTAAAACTGCAATATCTTGTTTATTGCGCATTACTTAGCATAGCATGCGGGGGAATTTGATGAAGGCATAATCATTCGCAATATGTCGCTGCTTTGTTGAAAGATATCGTCCGACACAGCCTCAAACAATTTCCAAAGGCTGCTGCACTTTCTCTTCCAGCAAAGCAAAATCCAAAACTTCCCTGATGTCGTCGACATAATGAAACTGCAAGCCTTTCAGATAAATGGCATTGATTTCGTCAATATTCCTTTTATTTTCTTTACTGAGGATAATGTCTTTGATTCCGGCGCGTTTAGCCGCCAGGATTTTTTCCTTAATCCCGCCTACCGGCAATACTTTCCCGCGAAGTGTCATCTCGCCCGTCATGGCCAAATTGGAGCGGACTTTCCGTTGGGTGAAAGCGGAGACGATGGAAGCCGTCATCGTGATTCCCGCGCTGGGGCCGTCTTTGGGTATGGCGCCTTCGGGAACATGCACATGTACGTTCCATTTCTCGAAAACATCATCGGGAATATTAAATTGCGAAGCGTGCGATTTGATGTATTCCAGTGCCAAAACGGCAGATTCTTTCATGACGTCGCCCAGATTTCCGGTCAATGTCAATTTCGCGCCTTTGCCTTTGCTCAAACTCGTTTCCACAAGAAGAATTTCGCCGCCGACTGCCGTCCAGGCTAAACCGGTTACTACGCCGGCATAGTCGTTGCCCTCGTATTTATCTTTGGAATATTCGACGGCGCCCATATAGGCAAATAAATCATCAACGTCTAATTTTTTAGGATATTCCGTTCCTTCCGCTATCGCTCGCGCGATTTTCCGCATGATTTTAGCCAGTTTCTTGTTCAATTCCCGCACGCCCGATTCCCGCGTATAGGATTCAATCAGGGCGATTATGGCTTTTTTGGAAATATCAAACTGGCCTTTAGGAATCCCGTGCACTTCCATTTGGTGGGGTATCAGATGCTTTTGAGCGATTTCCGTTTTTTCTTCCAAGATATAACCGCTCACTTCAATCAGTTCCATCCTGTCCAGCAAAGGCTGGGAAACCGTATTCAGGGCGTTGGCTGTGGCAATAAAAAGGACTTTCGATAAATCGAAATCAATGTCTAAATAATTATCGTGAAAAGCAATATTCTGTTCCGGATCAAGCACTTCCAAAAGCGCCGCGCCCGGATCGCCTTGATAATCACGGCCTACTTTGTCAATCTCGTCCAAAATAATCACCGGATTGGATGAACCGGCTTTCTGCATACTTTGGATGATTCGCCCCGGCATCGCCCCAATGTATGTGCGGCGGTGGCCGCGGATTTCCGCTTCATCATGCAAACCGCCTAACGACATCCTGACATATTTGCGATTTAAAGCTTCCGCAACCGATTTTCCCAGCGAAGTTTTACCCACACCCGGAGGACCGTACAAACAAATAATCGGCGATTTCATATCCCCTTTCAACTTCAATACCGCCAAATGTTCGATAATTCTTTCCTTTACTTTATCCAAACCGAAATGGTCTTTGTCAAGGATTTTTTTCGCTCGCGTCAGGTTGAAATTATCTTTGGTATAACTGTTCCAGGGCAATGAAATAATACATTGAATATATGCCATTTGCGTAGAATAATCCGGCGAGTGCGGATGCAGACGTTCCAGTTTTTGTAATTCATTTTCAAAAACGGAACGCTGTTCGGCTGTGAAACGCAGTTTGCCTGCTTTTTCTTTAATCTCCTTTATTTCAATGTCATGGATATTCCCGCCCAAGGCTTCCTGAATATTTTTCATTTCCTGCTGCAAGAAATATTCCCGCTGTTGCTTGTTGATATCGACCTGCGTTTTACGGCGGATAGAAGCCTTGATTTCAAGCAGCTGTACATCCTGGTCAATCAATGAAAGCAGTTTGTTCAGCCGTTCCTTTACGTCATTAATGGCAAGTACTTCCTGCTTTTGTTCGATACCGGCTTCAACGGTGGAAAAAGCCAAATTGACCAGATACCCGTTATCCTTTGATTTCTTAAGCGAATCCAGCACAAATTCCGGCACACCCATCTTTTCGTAAAGCATCCGAATGGTAATATCCTTGATTGATTTGAGTTGCTCTTTGTACTCCTTGTCTGATTTCGGCGGGTAAATATCCGGCAACAAAGAAAATTTGCCTTTCAAATACGGTTCTTTCAAAGAGACCGATTCCAGGCGGACTCGACCGGTTCCCATCAACAAAACCGCCGTACCTCCTTCCTCTTCTTTCATGATATTGATTACCCTTGCAACGACACCTACCGGATATAAATCGTCAAAACCGGGGTCGTCTTCATTTATGTCTTTTTGGCAGAAAACGCCTAATATTCCATTCCGTTTGTGGATTTCCTGAACTAATTTCAAGGATTTGGAACGGCCTATGTTGATCGGGGTAGGTATTCCGGGGAAAAACATCATGTTTTTTAAAGGCAGGATAGCCTGTTCGATTTCTAACTCTTTAGTTGTAACAGGCTTATTTTCAATAATTATCTCCATTTGTGGAGTTACATAATCGTCCATCGTTCTTTTTATATATCAATTGAATTGTTTCCTTTTTCAGTCAATTTCCATGCCAAAGATAGAAACTTTTTTTACCTTCGCCGCTTGTTTTAATTGAGGTTTGAATATTCATAATTATTTAAAATGAAAATAATGCATTTCAAAGGGCGTATTTCAAGTTGCGAAACTTGCTTTACGCACAGCAAGTCTCAAAACTTTGTCGGGAGACTTGCTTTACTCACAGCAAGTCTCAAAACTTTGTCGGGGAACTTGCTGCACTCACAGCAAGGATGACAATTGACATTTGATTAATGATGAAATTAGTAGAAGTTGCAATACTCGGTTTCCCGGATGACGCAAGCGTTCTGGAAAGCATCCTTCACGCGGAAAATATTCCGTATTTTTTAAGTAATGAGAACATGTCCGTTTTTTCGCCGGCCATCTCACGCTCGCTAACGGTCAGGGAAGAAGACAAAGAACGGGTCGCTGGAATTATTAAAGACGCCGGTTTCGAGAAATATTTGACGGAATAAGGCTGGCAAAATGCGTAAAAAGCCGATACTTGCTTTGATTGTTTTCCTTTAGGCTCCGCCATGATGTTCGGGACAAACATGGCGATTCTTTCTTTTTTTATATGAAATAATTTGGATGGGAACATAGAATTCACCCAAGGATTATTTTAATTTGTTGATAATATCCCTGATATAAGAAGCTTTTTCGTAGTTTTCCATTACAATGGCTTCATCCAGGAGCTTTTGAAGCCCGTCAATATCCGTTTTGTCAAGAGTGCGCTCGGGTTTCCGGGTAATAATTTCCGTTTCTCCGGTGATTTCTTCATCCGTTTCGACAGATACTTCGTTCATGATGTCTTCGGTAATATAAATCTCTGCCTTGGCGCGGATAGCAATGGCAATGGCGTCGGACGTCCGGGCATCAAGATGAATTTCCTTGATTCCGTCATCAAAAATTAATTCCGAAAAGAAAATACCGTCTTCATATTTGGAAATGAAAATTTCTTTTAACTTTATATTCAGGATGCCGGTTAAGGAAACAAATAAATCATGCGTGAGAGGGCGAGGCGGGTGAAGCCCTTCCATAAAAATAGCGATAGACTGAGCTTCAGGCGTCCCGATCATGACCGGAAACCTGCGAACTCCTTCGTTTTCGGCCAATATCAATGCGTATGCGCCTGCCTGTACCTGGCTGAACGTGATACCAATTAGCTTTAGTTTTATTTTTTTATATGACACTAATCTCTCCTTCCCAGATAAATCCAAATGTAGTAAAGAAGTGTGGCCAAAGAACTTAAAGCTGCAACAACATAAGTATAGGCTGCGGCTTTCAAAGCGTCCTGTGCCGGAAAATGAGTACGGGAACTGGTGATTCCCGCATTGCTTAACCAGGCCAAAGCCCGTTTGCTGGCATCAATTTCAACCGGTAAAGTGATGAAACTGAACAAGGTAATGGCTGCATAGAGAAAAATACCGGCTAACAACAGGGAGGAACCGATTCTGTTGCCGGAACCCATGAGCAGCAAACCTCCAAAAATGATCCAGGTTACCCATCGGGAAGAAAAACTGACGACCGGCACCAGCGCAGAACGCATTTTCAAAGGCCCGTAAGCCCGTGCATGCTGGATTGCATGGCCGGTTTCGTGGGCGGCAACAGCTGCCGCGGTTACGTTATAACTTCCATAAACATCCTCGCTGAGACTGATCGTACGGTTTACGGGATTGTAATTGTCTGTCAGCAGTCCGTTTGTCGCTACCACCCGAACATCGGTTATGCCGTTTTCGCGGAGCATCCGTTCGGCGACGTCTTTACCCGTCATTCCGTTGTCCATATCCAGACTGGAATATTTTTTGAATTTGTTCTTCAAATTCCACTGTACCAGCCAACCGGCAAGTGCAGTTCCAATTAATAAAATCCAATACATTGATAAAAATTTAAGTTAATATTTCGTTTCTTCGCATTGCAAATATTATACCAGCTGAATTGTCTGTTCCCGATCAGGCCCGACCGAAACAATCTTAATATTTACACCCAAAGTTTCTTCTAAAAATGATACATAGGCATTAAATGCTTCGGGAAATTCATCTGCCGACTGCATTTTTGTCATATCTGTTTGCCATCCGGGAAGTTCCACGTAAACCGGTTTGACCGAATCGTTGATTTCAAACGGGAAATCTTTGCTTTCAACGCCATTGACGCTGTAGGCGACGCAGGCTTTAATCGTTTCAAAACTGTCCAGCACATCCGATTTCATCATGATTAAACCGGTAACGCCGTTTAGCATAACGGCATAACGAAGGGCGACCAGGTCAATCCATCCGCACCTTCTGGGACGTCCGGTTACCGAACCGTATTCATAGCCCAGGTCCCTCATTTTCTGTCCGGTTTCGTCAAACAATTCGGTCGGAAAAGGGCCGCTTCCGACCCGCGTGCAATAGGCTTTGAATATACCGTATACTTTTCCGACTCTGGACGGCGAAATTCCCAGCCCCGTACACGCTCCGGCGCATACGGTACTGGACGACGTCACAAAGGGATAGGAACCGAAATCAACGTCGAGCATGGTGCCTTGAGCGCCTTCGGCCAGCGCTTTTTTCCCGTTTTGTAAAGCGTTATTTAAAAAATGGTCGCTGTCAATCAATTGAAATCTTCTGATGCAGTCAATGCCTTCAAACCATTCTTTTTCCAAAGCCGCCCGATCGTATTCATAATTCATTTGTTGCAATAAAATTTCGTGACGGGCAACGGCTTCTTTATATTTGACCTCGAAATTATACTCCAAATCACCAATTCTCAGTCCATTCCGGCTTATCTTGTCGGTGTATGCAGGTCCGATTCCCTTACCGGTTGTCCCGATTTTTCCGCTTCCTTTCCGGGCTTCGCAGGCTAAATCCAACAAGCGGTGGGTAGGGAGTATCAAATGGGCTTTTCGCGAAATATACAAATGTTTGCTCAAATCGTGACCGGAGGCTTCAAGCGCTTCCACTTCGGCTTTGAATAATGCGGGGTCCAATACCACGCCATTCCCGATGATATTGATTTTTCCTCCCTGGAAAATACCGGATGGAACGGATCGCAATACATATTTTTCTCCTTTAAATTCCAAGGTGTGACCGGCATTCGGACCGCCCTGGAAACGGGCAATGATATCGTAGCCGGGAGTTAAAACATCGACTATTTTTCCTTTTCCTTCGTCGCCCCATTGCAGGCCTAATAAAACATCTACCGTCATCTTAATTGAGAATTGAGAATTGAGAATTGAAAATTATGGATTCAAAATAAACTGTTGTATGTTGGAAGCGGTGAATAATCTTTGGAGTATCGCATCATTTGTTCGGCGTAACCCTCTTTGTAACTTATTTTTACATCAATAATGCTGCCCTGTCTGTCTCTCACGGCTTCATAGACCGGATTAACAAATCCTTTATAAGGAGCGATTCCCAATTTGTCGTAGCGTTCGCTCACTTCTTTGTGCAGATCGGGATTGACCTTTACTCCGTATTGCTCTACCAGTTCCCTGGCGGCTTTGAAATCGCCTTCCGATTTAATTCTTTGAATTTCAGCCAATAAATTGCCGATTAAAGTACGCATTTTTTCATAATCGTTGATGACGACATACGTTTTTCCGTCTTTTTTAACTAATTCGACGACTTTGTCGGCCTGTCCATGTTCCAATACCCAATGGGCAATTAACGAACGGTTGCGCATGTGCGCTTCTTCGATTTGTTTTCCCGGTTCAATACGCGATAACTGGGTAATCAGGCCATTCATCATGTATTTGTAATATTCGGCTTTATAGGCTTCCGGATTGTCCAAAAGTGCGATTTCCAACATTTTAGGATCAGCGATGTAATACAGTCCGAACAAGTCGGCGCGGGCTTCTTCGATGGTCGAACCGTAAACTTTCAAGGCATCGGGGTCTACGCCCGGAAGTAACTGTCCGGAAGCATGGCCGAGACATTCATGCAAACTGGTATGCAAATTATCGGTTTGCAATCCGAAATTTTCCATGATTTCTTTTTCAGCGGGGCTGCACACAAACTCATCGAGGAATTCGTTGCCGGCAGCCGCTTTACCGTAGGCTTCCGTAATATTGTTTATCGTAACGGATTTTGAACCGTATTCTTTACGTATCCAGTTGGAATTTGGTAAGTTAATACCAATCGGCGTAGCAGGGTAGCAGTCGCCGCCCAGAATGGTCGCCGTGATGGTTTTTGCACTGACGCCTTTGACGCTCTCTTTTTTGAATTGCGGGGCTACCGGCGAATGATCTTCAAACCACCGGGCATTTTCGCCGATGATTTTTGTTTTGGCGGTTGCCTGCAGGTCTTTGAAATTGACTGAGGCTTCCCAGCTTGCTTTCAATCCGAGCGCATCGCCGTAGGATTCGGTAAAACCGTTGACAAAATCCACTACCGATTCCGTATCTTTCACCCATGCGATGGCATATTCGTCGTACGTTTTCAAATCACCTGTCCTGTAAAAGTCAACGAGCAGTTCGATAACTTTCTTTTGCCGCGCATTTTCGGCGTATTTTCCGGCTTCTTCCAGCCAATAGACAATTTTTTCAATGGCCTGAGAATATAGACCGCCGATTTTGTACACTTCTTCGGCCAGTTTTCCATCTTCCTTTATCAAACGGCTGTTCAGGCCGAAAGGCACGGGCGTGGAATCAGCCGGATTTTTCATTGCACCGTAAAAAAGCTCTACATCCTTTTGGGTAACGCCTTCCCCGTAGTAGTTATTGGCCGAACCCGCAATCACATCAACACCGCTGTCCTGGCTGATTTTTTTCGCATAAAGTTCGGGCTGAAACATGACTGGGGTAATTTCGGCAAGAAAAGCGTCAACCGACTGGTTTTCGCGCCGTGGTACTAAGGCAGAATCCAGCGATTTAACGGCGTCGGCAAAAAATTCGGGCGTGAATTCGGGCAGGAATTTCTCGGCTCCGTAATGGTGATGAATCCCGCTGGAAAACCAGACTCTTTTCAGATACGTTACAAATGCCTGATATTCCGTACTTGCCGTATCGCCTTTGTAATTCGCATAAATAGCTTCCAAAGTGCGCCGGATGGCCAGATTGTAACGGTTATTCTGGTCAAACAGGATGTCGCGGCCGTACAGCGCCGCTTCATTGAGGCAATAAACCAGACTTTTTTGCTGCAAGGAAAGACTGTCCCAATCGGTTACCTGATAACGGAGGATTTCCAAATCGGCGAACTGTTCCACGTTGTAATCGAACTGTTCTTCCTGTGCGGTCGGCCTTGCCGGTTGTTTTTTTGCACAGGAAAAGAACATTAAAGTTGTTGTCATAATTAAAATGTTGCGTTTCATATTTATATCTCTACGTTTTGATAATGTTTATCCGCCCAGTCAATAACAATCCTTGCCTGGTCCAAACTGTCCTGTACCACCTTGTAAAGCGTAATACCGTCATATCCCAGTGACTTATGCAACAATTCATACGCATTAAGCAAGGGGCGATTCATTTTACTGTCTTTTTTAGCAATAGCCGCCTGATAATCTTTAAATTCGAGCCGCTGCCTCTTTTTTAATCCCTTACGTACGCCCAAAACCGCATCCAGTGCAACAAGCACTCCACTCCATGCCGTATTACCGGCCATTTTTACATATTTACCGTCGTTATAATAATCACCGTCTTTTTCGGCTTTTTCCGACAGGATTTGCCTTGCGTTTTGCAAATAACGTTCAGCTTCACGAATGGGATGTTTTAATTCTGCCATAAAATTTTATTTTTAACTTTTAATGAATACTCAATCTTTTACCCAAAGGGCTGAAAGCCGGCAAATCTTAAGGCTGAAAGCCTTGTATCAATAGCACAGGGCAACGCCCAATGTCGTCAACTTAAGGAATCCCATGCCCTGAAAGGGCATAATCAATAGCGTAGGGCAACGCCCTACGGGATGATGCGATTGTCAGTCACTAAGCCCTGAAAGGGCGGAATCGACCGGGATATCGCCCTTTCAGGGCTTGCGTTTGGCCGGTATTTCCTGTCCGTAGGGCGTTGCCCTACGCTATTGATTATGCCCTTTCAGGGCATGGGATTCCTTAAGTTGACGGCATTGGGCAACGCCCTACGGACGGGAAATGCCAGCCTTAAGTTGACGACATTAGGCAACGTCCTACGGACGGGAAATGCCAGCCTTAAGTTGACGACATTAGGCAACGTCCTACGGACAGGAAATGCCGGCCAAACGCAAGCCCTGAAAGGGCGTAATCCGATTATTCCCACAAATAACGTTCATCATATTCTACCTTGTATTTTTTCAAAAAAGCCAATAATTCTTCCTGAAACGTTCGCTTTTTATGATGCTCTTCCTGATTATTAATATATTTTACAACCGTATCTATTTCAGAAGGATTGACCGAGAAAATGCCGTAACCATCTTGCCAATAAAATTTTTCGTATTGTTTTCCTTTGGTTTTTATCCATTTAGACGATTCTTTTTTAACCTCTTCCAGTAATTTTATTTGTGTTATCTTTTTCGACAACAAACAACAAATATGCACGTGATCATTGTGTCCGCCTATACGAATCGGGTTACTCTCCAAGCCTTTGCAAATACCACCGAGATACGCCCACAATTCCTGCTTTATTCCATTGTCAATAAACGGATAACGGTTCTTTGTGCTGAACGTGACATGTACATATACTTTTGATAATGATTGTGCCATAACATTTTGTGCTAACAATATTGATTCCGCCCCATTGGGGCTTTGGATGCCGGATGCCGTCTATAATCACAGGGCGTTCAATGCCGTCAACTTAAGGCTGAAAGCCTTGTATCAATAGCACAAGGCAACGCCCAATGTCGTCAACTTAAGGAATCCCATGCCCTGAAAGGGTATAATCAATAGCGTAGGGCAACGCCCTACGGGATGATGCGATTGTCATCACTAAGCCCTGAAAGGGCGGAATCAACCGAGATATCGCCCTTTCAGGGCTTGCGTTTGGCCGGTATTTCCTGTCCGTAGGGCGTTGCCCTACGCTAATGATTTGCCAGCTTTCAGCCGGTTGTACGCAATGTCTCTACCGAGGCAATCTTCCAAAACTGTTATATCCTGTTTTCTTCGCATTCCTTAACGATGCTTTGCCATGTAAATTACGAATTACGGCGTGCATTTCAAACGTTTCGGGAGACTTTCTGCCTATGGCATTTTCTTCCCGAACCGGTTGATATACGTATTTCTTCTGACCGGCGTTTTGTCGATAGATGAAAACACGGGAATAAACGTATTCCGACTGTCGGCGCGGAAGCTTGCAGGCGCCTGCATTACGCCCATTCTGACTAATGCGGCCTGCAACAGCGGTTCGCCGGTATCGCCGAAAGGCTTGAGCGGTAAATTTTTGTATTCGGATATTTCCACATCGGGCGTAAAACCGTTGCCGAAACCGGAAAATTCCTCTGAATTTGCGAGTTTGACAATAACTGGTTGCATTCCCCATTTGTTTGTTTTCTGCTTTTCCGGGTCTTCTTCGTAAATGGTAAATGAGCCTACGTTTTTACCGTAAGTGACGTCGCCGATAAGAATCACTTCCATGTACGGTTTCAGGCAATTAATTACCAGTTCGCTTGCGGAGGCCGTTCTGTCGGATGTGATTACAAACAGGCGGTTCAATCCCGTTAACTTATTGAGTGGTATGCTTTCAATCACATTTCCTTCGGCGTCATATCTTTGCAGATTGTCTGCAAAATATGATTTGTCAAAATCCGGCCCTATTTCCGTTAGCCCTTCTTCATGTACATTCTCGTTGTATTGCTCAATGCAAAACAAATCACTGCTACTTTGGTTTGAAATCATACTTGAGAGCGCTATGCAGGTACTGATAGAGCCGCCGCCATTGTAACGCAAATCAAGGATTAACCCGTCAATGCCGGCTGATTTAAATTCGCCGAAGATGTTGTTTAATTCTTTGGCGTAAGCGATAGAATTGTCGCCTTTGTCATCTGCAAAAAAGTTGTAAACGAGATAGCCTGTTTTTGTGCCGGCTATATTATATACGGTATCCAGAAATACCGGATTTTCTTCGTATTTTACAACTGACGGCAGCGAAACGGTTTTTACCGGTTCCAATTCGTCGATTGATTTTATAATTCCCAAAGTATGGGGAGCAGAAAGCGCATCGGTCAAATCAATGTAGTTATCCACCGTTAATCTTGTCCCGTTGATAGCGCTAAAAACATCGCCCCGTTTCAAACCGGTTCCCGATGCAGGCGAGCCGGGCTTGATATAATTGACTATGCCGACTAAATCAGGGTTAACTTCATTTACCCTGAGTATCCGGTAATCGTATCCGGCTTCCGTTGTTATGCCGTTCAGGTAATCCAGCAGGTCGGTAAAATTTTCCTGAATCCATGAAAAACGGTCTTCTTTGTAGAGCAAAGATTCAAAATATTTGTCGGGCCGGAGCGATTTATCTGTTTTTGCCGGAATTTCACCGTTCCATAAATAGCAATAGTCCATCCAACTTTGTATCCAGTCGTTGATACTTTCATTCGAAGCTGTTTCACCGGGATCGTTTTCGATGCACGAAAAACTAATTGTCAGCGTTAGTAATAATGCAAAAATGTACGGTAATTTTTTGATTGTTTTCATTTGAAACGGTTATTTATAAAAGGGTGAAAGGTGAAGGGTAAAAGGTAAAGGGTAAAAGGATGCGCCCTCTACCCTTAGCCCTTTACCCTTTACCTTTCACCTTCCATTCGTTTTAAGCAATAAGTGTCGACACAATCTTGCTCCATGGACCCGGCGCGCCCTTTGAATTTTCATATCGGGCGCAGTAGTGTACCCATTTGCCGAGATCGGATTCCGTGTAATCGAACACGACTTTGGTTTTGCGCGAAAAAACCGAGTGTCCCATCGTTTCCGGGTCAACGGGCGGCGTGGCGCTGTCCGAAATTGTGCGGACGATTTTTACGCCGGCGGCGTCGGCAGGTTTGACGGGTTTTTCCGTGAGTGGGTTGAGGGCTGTCAGGATATGCTGCAAGTCGCCGGAAACTTTGACCGCGATGGCAACTCGCTCGGCGGGCGGCTGGTGAGTGGTGGGTTTCGTGTCGTGTACGGGAAGACTCAGCGATTCGAGGTCGGACGGCATAACGGCGTCGTTAAGTTCGAACCAGCGCTGGATGAAGGGACGCAATTTTGCCTCCAGGGCTTTGCGGGCATCGTTTTTGATGCGGGTGTTCGACGGTACGCGCTTGTCGGGGTTGTGCAGCGTGGACACAGCCTTCGTGAAGTCCGTGAGGAGCGGACTCAGCGCAAGAATTACCGCTTCGGGAATTTCCCATTTTTCGCGGTTGTTTTTCGCCGCTTCGATGAGGTTTTCCGTGAAGATGACGAGTTTGTCGTCAGACATTGCCAAATAATCGTTAGCCATAACTGTAATTTTTTTTTAGATGATTAATTAATAATAATTCTGTAAAGTTCTTTTAAAGGCTTCGGGAACTCTTTTAAAGGCCGGAAGACCTCTTTTAAAGCCTTCGGGAACTCTTTTAAGAGCCGGAAGAACTCTTTTAAAGCCTTCGGGAACTCTTTTAAAGGCTGGAAGAACTCTTTTAAAGCTTTCAAGAACCCTTTTAAAGGATTTTCCGGTACTTTCAATACAAAAAAGAGCGCTTTGCACATAACGGGGACAAAAATAATTGTTTTTTTTTGGAAAAACTAAGGAAACGGTGGAAATTTATTAATTGTTAATGATTAGTGATTAATCATTAACAATCAAGTTTTTACCTGTCATGTCTTCAGGCTGTTTCAGGCCGAGAATGTGTAAAATACTTGGGGCGACGTCGGCTAACCGTCCGCTTTCCACTTTGGCGTCTTTGTTTTCGGAAATGTAAATGAACGGAACCGGATTCAGCGAGTGAGCCGTATTGGGTGAATTGTCGTCGTTCAGCGCGTAATCGGCGTTGCCGTGGTCGGCGATGACAATGGCTTCGTAACCGTTTGCTTTCGCAGTTTCGATTGTGTCCTGCAAACAGGCGTTTACAGCGATCACCGCCTTTTCAATGGCTTCATAAACGCCCGTATGTCCGACCATATCGCCGTTGGCGTAGTTTACGACAATAAAATCATACTGCCGGGTTTGAATGGCTTCCGTCAGTTTGTCTTTTACTTCGTAAGCCGACATTTCGGGCTTCAAATCGTAAGTCGCAACCTTGGGAGAGGGAACGAGAATACGGTCTTCCCCTTCGTAGGGCGCTTCCCGTCCGCCGTTGAAAAAGAAGGTTACGTGCGCGTACTTTTCCGTTTCGGCGATGTGCAACTGTTTCAGGCCAAGGCCGGAAAGATATTCGCCCAAAGTATTGTTCACGTTATCCTTATCGAATAAAACATGTACATTTTTAAATGTCGCGTCGTAAGGAGTCATCGTGTAATATTGGAGATTGGGAATCGCGCGCATACCCTGTTCCGGCATGTCCTGCCGGGAAAGGACGATGGTCAGTTCTTTGGCGCGGTCGTTGCGGAAATTGAAGAAAATTACCACGTCGCCTTCTTCTATCGTTGCCACCGGTTTGCCGTTTTTAACATGCACTATCGGTTTTATAAATTCGTCGGTAACTCCATCTGCGTAAGACTGTTTGACCGCCTCTGCCGGATTTTCCGTATGGGCGCCGGTTCCGGATACCAGTAAATCGTAGGCAACCTTCACTCTTTCCCATCGTTTGTCCCTGTCCATTGCGTAGTAACGGCCTATGATGGAAGCGATATGCCCGGTTGTCGCTTTGAGATGCGCTTCCAAATCGCGGATAAAACCGGCGCCGCTTTTGGGGTCGGTATCGCGTCCGTCCATAAAGCAGTGGATAAACGTCTGGTCGATTCCGTAAGTTTTGCTGATGTCGGTCAGTTTAAAAAGGTGTTCCATAGAACTGTGTACGCCGCCGTTGGAAACCAGTCCCAGAATATGGATTTTCTTATTGTTCGTCTTTGCATAGGAATATGCGCTTTTTATTCCGGGATTTTCAAAAATGGAATTGTCGCGGGCGGCGATGTTGATTTTCACCAGATCCTGATATACTACGCGCCCTGCGCCGATGTTGAGGTGACCCACTTCGGAGTTACCCATCTGTCCGTCGGGTAAACCGACGTTTTCGCCCGAAGCCTGCAATTGAGCATACGGATAGTTTTTTAACAAGAAATCCCAGTAAGGAGTTTCGGTAGAATATATTACATCCCTTTTTGTCTTGTCGCCGAATCCCCAGCCGTCGAGGATAACCAATAATGCCTTTTTGTTTGCCATAATTATATATGAGTTTTAAATCGTTGGCAAAGTTACAAAAAATTTCTGTTAGACAAGGAAATTTTTTGTAGTGGGGTGCATTTCAAATTGTCGCTGCGTCATTGCGAACTGCGAAGCAGTGAAGCAATCAGGGATAAGTATAATTCACGCCTGGATTGCTGCGGGCTTCGCCATCGCTGGTGACGGCTGCGATTATTTAACCTTGCGACAATTTGAAATTCACCGTTATGTCGGGTGTATTTGACTGCGTTGATTTTCAATTCCAATTGTTGTGCTTTGTCATTTGGCAGGCACCCTACCCTTCCAGAAGGGTGTTGAGGAAGTCATAATTGATGCTGTTCTCAATGTATCTGCGACAACATTTGCATCAAGTTTTGAGAAACATGGAAAATATCCCGTAAAAACCGGCAATAATTATTTTAATTTTGCTACATTTGCAGAAAATATTCAGATATATTCTTTGAGACGGGCGATTATTATCCGCCATCAGGAAAACATCCGGCAAATCCGTCTTTGATATATCGTATCTAAACGGGAAAGTTCTTATTATTAAAGGCAGTTCAGGTTGGGTTAAAAAAAGTATCAATTATTAATTTATATTCAGATGAAAAATTTAATTTTAATAGTAACAGTCGCTTTTATGTTCGTTTGCCTGAAAGCCAGCGCTGATGAAATATCGGGACAATGCGGCGACAGTGTTTTCTGGAAAATTCAGGACAGTGTATTAATAATTAATGGAGACGGGGCGATGGACACTTACACTTATTCCGAGAAGTACATAAAAGGGCAGTATGTTATTGTCACAACTGCACCGTACGATGATTTTAAAGCAGGTGTCAAATCTATTGTTGTCCTGCCCGGTGTAACAAGTATCGGGGACTATGCTTTTGCATTTTTTGAAAGTTTAACTTCTGTTTATTTGTCAAAAAGCGTAACCACTATGGGCGAATACTCTCTTGGGTTTAATAATAGGTTATCTACAATCATGTCGTCAAACCCAAATCCTCCATCGTATCATAGTTCAACACTTATGTGGCCGGAAGTAAACAGAATCACCCTCTCTGTTCCTTCTGGCTGCTCCGGTATTTACAAGCAAAAACTCCCCTGGCGCACGTGCGCGGAAATAACAGAGTTTCAGCCTGTTAGCGGTCGGTATGGGGATAATCACACCTTTTTGCTGGAAGATAGAAGTCTCTTAATCATCTCGGGTAATGGCAGGCTATCAGGTGATAATCCCCTGGGGGATTACAGATCCCAAATTAAAACTATCTTCTTCAGTGAGGGCATAACCGCTATCCCCCAGCGTGCATTTGAATCCTTTACAGGTGTAACTGAAATCATTTTTCCGTCAACCCTTGACGATATTGAAGCCGGTGCTTTTATGAACTGTGCAGCATTAAAGTCTGTAAACTTCTCTAAAGTTACTGAATTAAAAGTTTTAAAGACCGGCGTTTTTAGTAATTGCGGTTTAGTCTCTCTCGTGTTGCCGGAAAATATAAAAGAAATACAATCCGATTGTTTTTCCTCGTGTGCTTCTTTGGAAAAAGTTATCTTTCCCTACGACTGTGATAAAATAGGTTCTTTTGCTTTCTCCCGTTGCACATCCTTAAAATCCCTTGTCTTCAGAGGCGTCCCACCGTCAATAGATATTGACGGTGACTCAACTTTCTCCGATGTCAATTTCGGAAATGTTACCGTCTATGTTCATGACGAGCTTCTGTATTGGTTTCAACGAGTGGCAACCTGGCAAGATTTCAAACAAATTCTTCCACTCGAGGAACTGCCCGAAAGCCACGATGCAACCCTGAAAGCCCTTACCGTCACAGGCAACCTCACCCCTCTCTACAGTCCGGATATATATGATTATACCGTTACCGTTCCCTATTCAGTCGACAGTATTACAGTTAACGCTCAAAAAAAACATCCATTAGCCATTGCAACCGGTAACGACGGTACCTATCCCCTAAACATCGGCGAAAATATTTTCAAAATCACCGTGACTGCAGAAAACAGGGCTACCGTACTGACTTATACAATAAAGGTCACAAGAGCCGGTGAATCCAGAGATGCAACCCTGAAATCCTTCACGGTAACCCCGGGTATCCTCTCGCCTTCATTCAGTCCCAATACCACTTATTATACGGTCACTGTCCCTGACGATACCCGTGAGATTTTAATAGAACTTGAAACAACCGATTCCACATCAATACTGGATGCCGACTATAACAGTCCGGGACTTAAAACCCTCAACCCCTCTCTGCCAAATAAATATGGTTTTCTTGTATATACGGCAAATCATCAAAATTATAAGTTTTATCAACTAACAGTTAAAAGAGAACACGGTTTGGGTATTTTCGGAATATCCGGCGATGAAATTAAGGTATATTCGGAAAATAAAAATTTATCCATTATCTCACCTGTATCTGAAAACATTAACATTTATACCGTTACCGGCAAACTGTTGCACAGTCTGGGAAAACCGTCAGGCAAAACATCGGCTGTTATTAATTATCCCGAACGGATATTGATTGTAAAAGGCTCATCCGGATGGTCAAGAAAAGTTATCAACGGCGTGCCGGAATGATTTTGATATACGATAACGATATTTTTTTTTCAGGTTAAATTCAGGTACAACAGTCATACTTTGTTTTGGTTGTTATTTCGCAGTCGCATTCTCATGTTGGGGGTGCGGCTGTTTTTTTCAACAAAACGACATCAGACATATTCCTTTACATCAGACTAAACCGTTACCTTATTCTAAAAGAAATTTGAATATAGCGGTTTATAGAATTTAACGGTAGGAAGACAGGATAATTTCAATTCTGCGACAATTAGAAATGCACCCGTTAATCATTAACCACTAATCACTAACCACTAACCACTAACCACTAACCACTAACCACTAAAAAAAACATCATAATATACGCTTTTGACTTTTTCTCCGTTTATTACCTATTACAATTAGCTAATTCAAAATTCACCGCATGTTAGATTATATTAAAGGAGAAATTGCCGAATTAACCCCGGCTTCGGTGGTTATCGAAACAGGAGGCGCCGGTTATCTCGCTCATATTTCGTTGAATACTTACAGTGCGCTCAGTGGCCTGAAAACGTGCAAACTGTTTGTTTACGAAGCTATCCGGGAGGATGCGCACCAGCTGTTCGGGTTCATGGAAAAACGCGAACGCGAATTGTTTCTGCACTTGATTTCGGTTTCCGGAGTCGGCGCCAACACCGCCCGGATGGTGCTTTCGTCCATTGCCGTCTACGAACTCGAAAGCATTATCGCATCGGGAAATGCCAATGCACTGAAAGCCGTGAAGGGCATCGGAAGCAAAACAGCCGAACGGATTATCCTCGACCTGAAAGGTAAGGTAAAAGTCAGCGGAACAGCCGCCACCGCCACCGGCGCCGTATTAAGCGAAGCCGCACAGGAAGCCGTTTCGGCGCTTGTTATGCTGGGATTCAACCAGCCGGCGTCCCAGAAAACAGTCCATAAAATCTACTCGGAAAAACCGGCTTTGAGTGTGGAAGAAATTATTAAAAATGCACTGAAAATGCTTTGATGAAATCCCGGAGAAAGCACATATTTACCGTTATATTTCTTGTTTGGGCGGCGGGCGGATTGTCCGGCTTGCCGTCGCCGCAGGCGCCCCCGCAAAAAACCCTTACCCTGAGTACGGATACGGCGAGTACGGTGTTTCCGGTAGCAAAAACCGTTCCTGAAGAATACCGGGACGTTAAAAATGTCTATCCGATTGATTTGTCCACACCGCAAAACTTCAAATCCGATTTTGAATACAACCCGCTGACCGGCAAGTATGAATTGCGGACAAAAATCGGGGACGAAGACATTGAGACTCCGCTCACGCTTACGCCCGACGAATATTACAGATACAGCCTGCAAAAAAGCATGAATCTGTTTTACAGAGACAAATATGCGGCAGAATTTGACAGCATGGCGGGGAAAAAAGACAGCGACGCTTTATCCGCTTTCGATTTCAGGGTAAATATCGGCCCTGCCGATAAAATTTTCGGTCCGGGCGGCGTTCGCCTGAACGCAAACGGAAGCCTCACCACCAAACTGGGATTCACGCATACTTCGACCGGAAACCCCACTTTGACCGAACGGCAGCGGAATCACACCGCCTTCGATTTCGACACCCAGATTCAAACCGACATTAGAGCCTCCGTAGGCGACAAACTCAATTTCGATTTGAATTATAATACCGAATCGACTTTCGATTTCGATACGAAAAAACTCAACCTGGGTTATAACGGAAAAGAAGACGAAATCGTCAAAGTGCTGGAAGCGGGCAATGTCAGTATGAATACGACCAACTCCCTTATCAGGGGCGGCGCGGCGCTGTTTGGCATCAAAACCCAGTTGCAGTTTGGAAAATTAACCGTCGATGCCGTTTTCTCCCAGCAGGAATCGCAATCCCGCTCCATCTCGTCCAAAGGGAACGTACAGACGACTTCTTTTGAAGTGTCGGCCGATAAATACGACGAAAACATGCACTATTTCCTGGCGCATTATTTCTACAATCATTACGACGAGGCGATGAGCGCCCTGCCTTATGTCAAATCCCCGATAAGCATCGACCGGATAGAGGTCTGGGTCACCAACCGGCGTTCGGATTTCAGGGAAGCGCGGAATATCGTCGCTTTCACCGACCTTGCCGAATACAGCGATTTCAGCAATCCCAACTTCACGCATCCGGCGGGCGCTGAATCCATACCTTATAATGGAGCTAACGACTTATACAACAATATCGTAAACAATTATCCCGGAGTGCGCAACATCAGTATGGTCAATCAGGTTTTGACCGGTTCTCTGGAAAACAGCTGGGATTACGAAAAAATCGAAAACGCCCGCAAATTAGAGGCTTCGGAATATACTTTCAATCCGCAGTCGGGATACATTTCCCTGCGCTATCCTCTGCAGTCGGACGAAGTGCTGGCGGTTGCCTATTCGTATGTTTACAGGGGCGCTACCTATCAGGTCGGCGAATTTTCAACCGATAATCCCAACGACAGCCAGAGCAATCTGTATGTCAAATTAATAAAAGGCACAACCGTTTCCCCCAACTCCAGGACCTGGAAACTGATGATGAAAAATGTTTACGCCATCACGGCGTACAACCAGCCTTTGACTTCCGACAAATTCCGTCTGAATATTAAATATTTGAATGATACGACCGGTGTTTATCTGAATTACATTACCGAAGGGAAAATTGCCAATCAGCTGTTGCTCAGGGTTGAAAAATTAGACCGGCTGGATTCGCGCAACGAGCCGCATCCCGACGGGTTCTTCGATTTCGTTTCAGGCCTCACCGTTAAAGCCGGCGAGGGAAAAATCATCTTCCCCGTAGTCGAACCTTTCGGCTCCCACCTGCGGAAAATGATTGGCGACGATAAAATTGCCGACAGGTACGTATTTCAGGAACTGTACGATTCTACACTGACCGTAGCGCGGCAGGCGGCCGAAAAAAACAAATTCATTCTCGACGGGGAATACAAAGGTTCAAGCGCATCCAACATCAACCTCGACGGGATGAACATTGCCAGGGGCTCGGTCACCGTCTCCGCAAACGGCGTTGTCCTGAAAGAGAACGTCGATTATACCGTCGATTACGCAACCGGCCAGGTTACTATCATCAATCCGCTTTATGAAAATGCGAACATTCAGACTTCGTCCGAAGACCGTTCCGCTTTCGGAATGCAGCGGAAAACCATGATGGGGCTGAACCTGAATTACGCCGTAAACAAACAGTTCAACATCGGGGCTACCGTCATGAACCTGAGCGAAATGCCGCTCACGATGAAAACCGAACCCGGGCAGGAATCCATCAACAATACCCTGTTCGGATTCAACGTCAATTACGCTACGCAATCGCAGTGGCTAACCAATGTGCTGGACAAAATACCCTTGCTGGAACTCACCGAACCGTCACAGATTACGCTCACCGCCGAATACGCCCGCCTGATTCCGGGACATTACAAAAGCAAATACGGCGGAAATCACTCATACATTGACGATTTTGAACAGGCCAAACAGGTCATTGACCTGCGCACGCCTTACTCATGGAGCTTGGCCTCAACGCCTTCCATGTTTGATGAATCCAAAAAATCAAACAATACGGACTATGGCAAAAACCGGTCGCTGCTGGCCTGGTATCACATCGACGCTTTATTTACCCGCAAATCTTCATTGACGCCCACCCATATCAAAAACGATTTGGATCAGCTCTCCGACCATTACGTGCGGGAAATACCGGAAAGCGAACTTTACCCCGATAAAGACCCGACTTTTGGGGAATCCGCAACCATTCCGGTATTTAACCTCGCTTATTATCCCCGCGAACGCGGGCCGTATAACGTAGACGCTTTGGGAATGAATCCCGACGGGACGCTGAGCAACCCGGCAGAACGTTGGGGCGGCATCACCCGCCGCATCGAAAGCGGAAATACCGATTTTGAAGCCAACAACATCGAAACCATCGAATTTTGGCTTTTAGACCCTTTTATCGGAAAAGAAAATGCCCGCGGCGGCGATTTGTATTTCAATCTGGGCGAAATTTCGGAAGACATCCTGAAAGATGAAAAGAAATTTTTTGAAAACGGCTTGCCGATAGACGGCGACACAACCAAAGTTACAAAAACAGTCTGGGGGGTGGTTCCTCAACAGCAATCCCTGGTATATGCTTTCGAGAATGCGGATGGTGCAAGAAAAATGCAGGATGCAGGTTTCGACGGCTTGCCCACCGAAAAGGAATTTACTTTTGATACTTATGCCAACTATCTGAAAGAGTTGGACAACGTGCTTTCTCCGGAAACAAAGGGAAACATGACGGACGACCCGTTTTCTCCATACAACGACCCGGCCGGTGACAATTACCACTATTTCAGGGGTGGCGATTACGATGCGCGGCAATTGCCCGTTCTCGGAAGATACAAGCATTACAACGGTGTGGAAGGCAACTCGGCCGATGCTTCCACTTCGCCTGAAAATTACAGCACCGCCGCACGGCTTGTCCCCGACGTGGAAGACATTAACCAGGACAATACGCTCAACGAAGCCGAAAAGTATTTCCAGTACAAAGTATCGATTCGCCCCGACAGCATGGTTGTCGGTAAAAATTTTATCGTTCAGAAAATGGAAGTGAAACCGTATTTGAAAAACGGTAAAAACGAGATGGTTACCTGGTATCAATTTAAAATTCCAATCAGCGAATACGAAAAGAAAGTCGGCGCTATCGCCGATTTCAAAACGATACGTTTCATACGGATGTTTTTGACTCAGTTTCCGGATTCCGTCATTCTCCGTTTCGGAACGCTCCAGTTCAATTACGGTCAATGGCGCGTTTACCAGAAAGACCTGTTTGACCCCAAATCGCCGCCACAGGGAAGCGGCGCTATCAACATGTCTACGGTAAACATCGAGGAAAGCGGCAGCAAAGAACCGGTCAATTATGTCATGCCTCCGGGCGTAAACCGGATTTTAGACCCCGGACAGACCCAGTTGCGGCAGCAAAACGAACAGTCCATGTCGCTCCGGATCAACAACCTTTCGCAGGGCGACGCCCGCGCAATTTACAAATCAACCGGTCTGGATACGCGCCAGTACCGCCGTTTGCAAATGTTTACCCATGCCGAAAAACTAATCGACCTGCCTACCAATTTACAGGACAACGATTTGTCCGTATTCATCCGTTTAGGTTCAGACTATAAGAATAATTACTACGAATATGAAGTACCGCTGACGCTCACGCCTCCGGGGCGTTATATCGAATCCTCCGAATCGAAGAAAACTGTCTGGCCGGAATCGAACATGATTGATTTCCCGTTTGAACTGCTTACAAATCTCAAACTGGAAAGAAACAAAGAAAAACGGAAAGCCGGCTCGCAGGTTACCTACTATACGCCCTTTTCCATCTTCGACCCTGAAAAACCGATGAATAAAGTAAGCGTCACAGGCAATCCGACCATTTCCAACATCAAGGTAATTATGATTGGCGTGCGCAACAATTCACGCGCTACCCAGTCTGCCGAAATCTGGGTAAACGAACTGCGGTTGACCGACTTCAACGAGGACGGCGGCTGGGCGGGAAACGCCAACCTGTATGTCGGGCTTTCCAACATGGGGTCGGTCAGTTTTTCGGGACGGAAAGAAACGGCGGGATTCGGCAGCCTCGACCAGGGCATTATGGACAGGAACATTGACGATGTGTATCAATACAATATCGCTTCGCAAATTGACCTCGGACGCTTTTTCCCCGAAAAGGCCAAAGTCAGTCTTCCGTTCTATTATTCCTACACGGAAGACGTGGTCAGCCCGAAATACAATCCTTTGGATCAGGACGTTTTGCTGAAAGACGCTTTGGACGCTGTGGAAACGCAGGCGGAAAGGGATTCGATCAACAGTTTCGCCCAAAACAAAAAAACGACCAAATCAATTGCTTTCAACAACGTAAAAGCGGATATCCGAAGCAAACGCCCGATGCCCTACGACCCGGCGAATTTCTCGTTTGACTGGTCGCATGTTGAAAATTATATGCAGGATGCTACCACTCAATATGAACAGACAATAGCGGATGCGGTGAACCTGAATTATTCCTACTCGCCGATGTTCAAACCCTGGAAGCCTTTCGCAAAAAGCAACGGTAAAAATCAGGAAGGGCAGGCGCGTCAAAAAAATGCCTCTTCAGGATTGCTGCAAAATTTTGAAATCGGCTGGTTGCCGAAATCTTTGGAAATTAATTTGGAAAGAACGCGGAATTATTACGAAGTGCAGTTGCGGGATTTGGGCGATTTGGGCGAAAACATGATTCCGCCTTCATTCAGGGACGATTTTTACTGGAACAGGTCATTGAAAGCGCAGTGGAATTTGACAAAAAACCTGAACCTCTCTTTCAATTCGGGAACAAACGCGCGGATAGAAACGCTCAAACAGCAAACCGACGACAGTTTTTTGCCTGATGACGAATATCTTAAACGGAAAAAAAACGTGTGGCAGGACATCCGCGATTTGGGCGATCCGATGGAATACAAACAAACGTTTTCGGCTGCCTATACACTTCCTTTCAGTGTCGTTCCCGCGCTTAATTTTATCAAAGGATCCCTGACGTTCAACAGCGGATACAATTGGCAAAGAGGTGCCACGCTCGCTTCCGAAACCAGCGACGAAACAGCGGAGACCGTGGAAATGGGAAATATTATCAACAACAACCGCACCGTCGGAATCGAAAATGTCCAGTTCGATTTACTGAATCTATATAACAAGTCCAAATTTCTGGCAGACGTAAACAAGAAATTTACGGCTTCAAGAGGCACGCCGTCCCGGAACGCCGGAAGAACAGGCGGCGCCAATGCAAACCGAACCGATGAAGCAAAAAAAAATGCGGAAAAGAAAAAGAAAAAATACGAAGGCGCGGTCACTCTTATGCCCGACTCGGCAACCGTAGTCGCTCATCAGTTAAACAACAGCCGCCTGCGAATCACGGCGCGGGATGAAAACGGCAAATTATACCCGATCAAATACAAAACCGTCGATAACAATTCCATCCGGATACAGGGCAAAGATTCGGTAAACCTGAAAGTCGTCATTTCCCAGTTACCGCCTCTTGATGATGAAACCTGGTACAAAACCCTGCAATATGCGGCGCGGGGACTGATGATGGTGAGGTCGCTCGGTTTTTCATACAGCGAAGGAACCGACATGATGTTGCCCAATTTCCAACCTGGGGTCGGCGATTTCTTCGGACAGGGCTCCACGCCGTCCGGAAACGCGCCCGGACTGGATTTTGCTTTCGGACTGGCCGGTGAAAGTTATATCGAAAAGGCAAAAAAGAACAACTGGCTGATGCAAAACGAAGCGATTGAAAACAACATCACTCCGGCTACGCTCAATAAAACCGGAACTTTCAATTTTACCGCCACCCTGGAACCGGTTGCCGGTATGCGCATCGTTTTGAATGCTACGCGGACAAGGACAGACAGGCAGCAAACTTATTTCATGTATGGAAACGATTTGAGTTCCATGCCGCGCAAATTTACCGGCGATTTCAAAATGACCGCCATCAGCATAGGCACGGCTTTTGAATCGGGCAATGCCAACAACGGCTACTATTCCGAAGCGTTTAACGCTTTTCTTAACAACCGGGAAACGATTGCCGCCCGTTTGCAGCAGGTTTACAGCCGGACAAGCTATCCCGACGCCGGTTTCCTGAAAGGCGACCCTTTGGCCGGACAGGCTTTCGACCCCCAAAACGGCAATGTTGATTTAAATTCGACCGATGTGCTGATTCCGGCTTTCATTGCAGCCTATACCGGACAAAATGCAAAATCGGTCGGCCTGTCGGCTTTCCCTTCATTGACAAAACTGTTGCCCAACTGGAAAATCACTTACGACGGATTGATGAAAATTCCTTTTATTAATAAAAATTTCAAGTCATTCGTGCTTGAACACGCCTATACAAGTACCTACAGCGTAGGCGCTTTCAATTCGTTCCTGAGCTGGGTCGGCACGGAAGAAGACGGAATCGGATTTATCCAAAATGTAACGACCAACCGCCCGTATCCCTCTTCGCCGTATGATATAACGGCCGTCAGTATTGTCGAAGCGTTCAACCCGCTGCTGGGACTCAATTCTACACTTCAAAACAATATGAGTTTTTCACTCAAATACAATACGAACCGGAATATCAACCTCAACGTTTCCGCCTACCAGATTGTAGAATCGAAAACGCAGACGCTCACATTCGGCACCGGCTATCGCTTTGAAAATTTCAACCGCATAGTGAAACTCAAAAAAACCGGCGGACCCAATTTCAACAACGAACTGAACGTGAAAGCCGACATTTCCTACAACATGACGCAAAACCTGATTCGCAAGATTCAGGACAACCTGACGCAAGCCACGAACGGAAATTCGCAAACCATGATTAAACTTTCGGCAGATTACAATTTGAGCAGATTAATTACCTTACAGGCATTTTTTGATAAACAAATCAGTAAACCGCTGGTTTCGGCAACGGCTTATCCGGTATCCAAATCCAGTTTCGGATTAAGCGTCAAGGTCAGTTTAACGCGGTGATGAGGTCGGCCTGTCATTCCCGCGCAGGCGGGAATCCCATAATAATCCGTTGCGGGTTGGATGTCAAATAATTATTATCCGGGTTCGAGATAAGGACAGTCCGTCAAGGGGAACGGCAAAACGGTTTGCAACGATTTATATCATTGCTTTCACTGTAATGCAGGAATCATTTTTTCTCCGGCTACCTCCGAAACATTACTGCAATAATCGCAGGCATTAAAAAAATCATTGCCGAAAAATTCCAAAAACTGCCACTTTTCTACAGGTTGCGAAAGGTTAATATACTCTTTATTTTCCTGTAATGCCGGCGCCGGTGGAAAAAACCGCCGATACAAATCTCTCAGTGAAAAAGTTGCCGCACGGGGACAGATAAATAATTTACCGCCTCTTATATTCATACAATGAGTCAATTTTAAGCATTCCATAAAATAACGTTTATTCATTGCAGCAGAACGAAAATGTCTTTGAATTTGTTCTGTTTTGGACCATAACAAATTCCTGTCAAAATTTAATGTTATGCCGTTAGCAATCAACTTTTCTGCAATGCTGTCTGTTTTCAAAAGAGGTATCAGCGATTCGTTCGCAGTATAATTAGAAAGATAAACACTTGATTTCTTGGGAAATCGCTTTAAAATATCTACTATTTCGTCAGAAATATCCAATGTCCCGTTAGTAACAAGCTCCACACGTTCTATTTTAGGATGTTCCAAAGAATATAAAAGCATTTGTGCTGTGTTTCTGTTAAGTAACGGCTCGCCGCCAAGCAAACGCAATTCAAATAAATTATCCGCATTAACCAGTAAATTATCAAGTTGAGTCTTAAATGAATCAAATGCAAGTATTTCGTGATACTTTTCCTCAATGGTAGGAATATAATGGTCGCAATGACGGCATTTTAACGTACATCTTGTAGTAAGTGAAATGCCTATATTCGGTATATATATCTTTCTTTTCAGCAATATGCTTATTGACGCAGGCAACCATTTGACAAAAAACAATAATCCTCTCCATGCATATACGATGACAAGATATTTTCTGTGTTGTATAGCTTCTTTACAACCTTTCAGGGCATATACCAGTCTAATGTATGTTTGCCGTAAAAGGATTCTTTTGAAATATACTTTATAGTTCATAAGCAATAAATTTATCGGGTTTATATTCATTAAAAAATCTTCTTACACTGTTTGACAGCGTCCTGTATCGCTGTAGATTTCCAAACCTGAGTTCGATGTAAGACTGCGAAGCAGTGAAGCAATCCGGAATAAGTACAATTCATTTGTTTACGTTTGCGTAACAGGAGTAAATAAAAATTATGGTACCGCTTACCGCCGCCAAAAATACTAAAATTTATTGTATTGCAGACGGTTTCTGCAAAGAATTTGCAAAAAACACCGACAGGGAATTAGAGGCTTCGGTTGACGCCATTAGTAATGCGAAACAAACAGGATATTGCAGTTTTAATCTTTTCCTCCGTGTCCCTCCGTGAAATTCACTCCGTGAAACTCCGTGTTTAATCATTTTTATAACACGGAGTTTCACGGAGTGGATTTCACGGAGGGACACGGAGTTAATTGTTACATGTTATTTATTTTGTATTCCTAAATTCGCGTAATTCGCGTAATTCGCGTTCAAAACAGAGCCTTAGACGTTTTCGTACTGGTACGAAAGTCTCAAAAAGTCGTCAGGATGTTTTCGTACTGGTACGAAAGCACCAAAAAGCCGTCAGGACGTTTTCGTACTAATACGAAAGCCCCCAAAAGCCGTCAGGACGTTTTCGTACTAATACGAAAGCGCCAAAAAGACGTCGGGACGTTTTCGTACCAGTACGAAAGTCCCCCAAACCGGGAGCGCAGTCAAACTGTTTACCCATAGCTCATATTTATAAGTAATGTGAAATAAACAGGATATTGCAGTTTTAATTTTTTCCTCCGTGAAACTCCGTGAAATCTACTCCGTGAAACTCCGTGTTTAATAATTTTTACAACACGGAATTTCACGGAGTGAACTTCACGGAGGGACACGGAGTTAATTGTTACTTGTTATTTATTTTTTATTCTTTAATTGAGAATTGAGAATTGAAAATTATTTTCTTCATTATCAATTATCAATTCCGGATCGCAGGGCAACGTCGAGCGGAGACAAAGTATAATTGATTAAGGATTGTTTTGAACGCGAATTGCGCAAATTACGCACATTTTACATTTGAATTTTATCAAATAAATTCGCGTAATTTGCGTAATTCGCGTTCAAAACAGAGCCTTAGACATTTTTGTACCGGTACGAAAGTCTCAAAAAGTCGTCAGGACGTTTTCGTACCGGTACGAAAGTCCAAAAAAACGGGTGCGCAGTCAAACTGTTTACCCGTAACTAATATTTATAAGTAATGCGAAATAAACAGGATATTGCAGTTTTAATCTTTTCCTCCGTGTCCCTCCGTGAAATCCACTCCGTGAAACTCCGTGTTGTAAAAA
>JAIRNV010000120.1 GCA_031257875.1 Dysgonamonadaceae bacterium | reverse complement strand
TATGTTTTTCAAAAAATGAACAGATACACGATAATGTGATTGGGATGTACATTGAGAAGTATTATTACAAAACCGGAACATATGGAAATAATTCATCCTGATAATTTAAGACACTACCATTTTGTTTTGCCCTTAAAGAGAATTCAATATCAATTGAGTCTATGAAAAAATCATCCCGAAACAGTCCGGTTTCTTTAAAAATACAGACAGGATAAATTGTGCCGGATGACATGGTTGTGTCTACTTCAATCAAGGACTCTTGTTTCATATACAGTTCTTGACCATGCATTATGTAGTTCGGCGAAAAAATAGTTTTTTCTCTTAACCGTGTTATCTCGCTTAGATATTCTTGAAAATCATTGCCTTTGAAACGACTGTCTTGATCCATTGTCAGCAGATAATCATAATTGTGTTTCAACGCATAATTTACCGCAGCGTTGTAAGCTGCACCTAATCCTACATTATTTCCGTTGCCCATTTCGATGATTTTTTCTCCTGATCCACCTTGTATTCCTGAGAAAATCATTTTATCATGCAAGGAATTATTCCACACTATTAAGCAGTCTAAGTTGGGTAGATATGATAAAATATTATCTACAACATCAATGGGTGGATGATAAATCACAACGATCCCTATTGTTTTCATTCCTTATAATACATTGTATAAATTGGACATTTATAACCTACTTTACTTCTTTAATTATCTTTTCCTTTAGTTATTCACAACCATCGCAAACAGCTTGTGCCTGAGATGCACAACCGTATAATTAGGATTTGCTTCCTTGATTATCTTTTCCAGCACGTCAGGGTCGTCCGCCAAATGATAGGTGCATATTGCCAGTTTCGGAGCATGGGTTTTCAGTACATTTGCCGCTCCCCGCAACATATCGCGTTCGGCGCCTTCTATGTCGGCTTTAATAAAATCTACCCGTGTCAATTTCTTTTCTTCTACAAATTTGTCGAGGGTGGTGATGGCGATTCTTTCCTTCATGCTGCCGGACGTATTGATAACGGAGTTTCCGCCACTGTTATCCCCACAAATTGAAATATCCATCTCACACTCGGCAAGACCCAAGCCTTTTCGGACAGGATAAATTTGCCCCCCCCGTTAACGTTATTTAACATTTGTGTCTTGCACAGCAGTTGATAGGTCTCGTTTACCGGCTCAAAGGCATAGGCTGTGGCGCCCTTGTAAGCGGCATAGGCGCTGAAATCGCCAATCCATGCGCCGGCGTCTATCACCACGTCGCCCTTTTTCACCGTCACGTTAAACGCGCCATCGGTATAACCGTAGGGACCTTCGTGCATGGTACGGTCAAAGTATTCGACCATGTATTTATCGTAATTATCGTTCAGGAAACAGGGAAACATGAGGGTGTCGTCAAAAACCAACCCCAGGCACCGCATCTTTTCTTTGCTGCCTGAAACGTCGGGCAGCCTGCATACGCCGAAATCGAAATAAGACTCCTCGCCGCTTTGCTTCAGCCACTTCTGCCGGAACGCTTCCGCTTCTTTTTCGAGGACAGCCTCCTTTTCTTTTTCTTTGCGCTTCCAAGCTTCCACTTCATAGAGTTTGAAAAAAAATGCCGGCGCAATGTGCAATTCACGTGCAACGCCTTTGATGAAATAGGCGATCGCTTCCGAACGCGTCCATCTTCTGTGACGCAACCCTTTCAGGGTGTTTTGATAAAGTTTCATTTTGCAAATATTTTTTTTATGATTTTGTAAAAATGCTTTCGTTGTGGATCTGTAGTAAATCAATCTTTGATATTTTTATCCTGCTTGTTGTTTTTAATTATGCAATAGATTTTTTCCCCGCAAAGATACGAAATGTTTCAATAAATTGACGCAGTCCGTTAAAAAATACCTCATTTACGGTATTGCAAAAATTGCAGCGACGCCCTATCTTCGTGTAAATTATTTTTAACAAAAGGATAATTAATGAGACAAATAGAATTAAGGGATGAATTTCAAAACTTAATGACATTACGCCGGATAAGGGGAAAAAAGTTTGTCAATTCGACATAAGATTGAATAAAAATACTTACTTTTGCAAAATGTAAAAAATACTGTCCTAATGCAAGAAAAATTAAACCTTCTAAACGACTATCTGTTCATGAAGTACATGGGCGAGAAAGGCGACGAAGAGCAATTGACTGCTTTTTTGAATGCAGTATTGCAAAAAACAGGCAAAGGCAATATCTCATCGGTAACTATTGCAGAAAACACGACGTTTTCGGCGGAAATTATCGGCGGAAAATTCTGTGTTCTGGATTTGCGGGCTACTTTAGATAACGGTACAAAAGTAAACATTGAAGTACAGCTTCGCAACCTGAACAACATGGATCGCCGGAGTTTATTTTACTGGAGCCGCGAGTTTGTCCGCGGAATTGATTCGGGACAGGACTATCTGGAACTTCCGGACGTGATAGCCATCAATATCATTGATTTTGAATTTATGCCTGAAATAAATGACATACAAACCAGTTTTCATTTATGGGAAGACAGTTACAGAGACAAAATGCTGACGAATGCACTGGAAATCCATTTTGTCAATATGTTTAAGTTCCGGCGCCTGAAAGAAAAAGACCTAATAAACAATCATCTGCATCGATGGCTGACATTTTTCAGTAAAGAAACAGACGAATCAACAATAAAAAAGATAATAGATATGGACACAGCAATTAAAAAAGCACACGAAAAGATTTCATATATCTCGTGTGATGAAGAGACGCTACGCCTGTACCAGATGCGCGAGTTAGCGCAAATGGACTATAATGTTGGTATGAAAACTGCACGTCGTGAAGGCATGCAACAAGGCAGAGAAGAAGGCAGAGAAGAAGGCAGGCAGGAAGCATTGTCGGAAATTCTTCAATTATTTAAAGAAGGTAAGTCAATAGAGGAAGTTAGCCGACTGTTTAACTTGTCTGATAAAAATTAACCTGCTAAAGGGAGGCAGCGCGGTGTGCAAACTCACTGTCCCGGTTCTCCTTTCAGGGGCAGGGATAAAAAAATTATAAAAATAGTTATATGCTAAAATTTTATTCATTTTTATTTTTATTGTTAGTTTCAATATCCGGATTTTCCCAGTTACAGATAAAAGGCAAGGTATTTTCCGCAGAAGACAGCGAGCCGCTTATCGGCGTATCCGTTACCTTAAAAAGCAATCCTGCCGCCGGCGTAATTACAGATTTGGAAGGGGGATTTCAAATAACCGTCCCAAACGGGAAACAGGCGCTGGTTTTCTCCTATCTCGGTATGGAAACGCAGGAATTGCCGGCCAAACAGGATATGTCGGTCAGACTTGTCCCTGACGCCCAAACTTTGGACGAAGTAGTCGTAACGGGCTACCAGAAAATCGACCGGAAGCTGTTTACCGGCGCGGCTTCGGTAGTGAAAGCCGCCGATGCGAAAATGGACGGGGTGGCCGACGTCAGCCGGATGTTGCAGGGCAAGGCGGCGGGGGTGCAGTTGACCAACGTTTCGGGAACTTTCGGCGCTTCGCCCAAGCTGCGGGTGCGCGGGGCAACCTCTATTTACGGGAACTCCAATCCGTTGTGGGTAGTTGATGGCGTCATCCTCGACGAAATTGTCAATGTATCCGCCGAAGAACTGTCATCCGGAAACGCTTCTACCCTGATCACTTCGGCAGTTGCGGGGCTGAATGCCGACGACATCGAATCTTTCCAGATACTGAAAGATGCTTCCGCCACGGCTATTTACGGCTCACGGGCCATGAACGGCGTAATCGTTATCACTACCAAACGGGGGAAAAAAGGCAGCGCTTCCATCAATTATACAGGGGAGTTTACGGTCAGGGCTAAACCTTCCTACAGTCAATACGATATTATGAACTCAAAAGATCAGATGGCGATTCTTATGGAACTGGAATCCGGCGCTGCTTTTGCGGGTTCCGACATATTTCTGGCTAAAGACGGCGGTGTTTTCAGTAAATGGTATCAAATGACCGACAGGCGGAATGAAGACGGCAGTTTTGCGGTTGACAATACCGACGCGGCCAAAATGGCTTACCTGCAACAGGCTGCGCTCAGGAATACCGACTGGTTCGACGAATTATTCCGCCATTCCATGACCCAGCAACATTCCGTATCTATCTCTTCCGGTTCCGACAAATCGGCCAACTACGTTTCGCTCAGTTATTACAACGATCCGGGATGGACTGCCGCCAACAGCGTAGACCGTTTTACTTTCAACGGGAATACTTCTTATAATATTTCGCCGAAACTGACGCTCGGCGTACTGGGCAATGCGTCTGTCCGTATCCAGAAAGCGCCGGGAACGATCGACCGCAAGATTAATGTTGTAGAAGGCGAATACAAGCGCGATTTCGACATCAATCCGTTCAGCTATGCGCTTAATTCGTCGCGGACAATGGACGCCAACGAGTTTTACCGCAGGAATTACGCCGATTTCAACATTAAGCAGGAAATGGAAAACAATTATATTGATTTGAGCGCCCTGGATACAAAAATGCAGATAGACCTCAGCTTCAAACCCGTTGCCGGCCTGGAACTGAACGCACTGGGTTCTGTCCGTTACGCCAAAACGTCCAGCGAACACCGCATCCTGAATCAGTCCAATATGGCGGCGGCTTACCGCGCTGCGGAATCTACCGGCGTCGTCAACAACAATAATTTCCTGTGGGAGGATCCGGATTTTCCCGACGCTTTGCCGGTGGTAGTCATGGGAAAAGGCGGTTTTTACAATACGCAGGATAACGCGCTATACAACTGCTACGCCCGTTTTACAGGCAATTACATCCGTTCTTTCCTTGAAGACAGGCACATTGTCAACATACTTACCGGAGCGGAACTGGGCAATACCGACCGCATTGAGCGCAACAGTACCGGTTACGGCTATTTGTGGGGAAGCGATATCGCCGTTACGGATTACAGGATTCTCAGGAAAATCATAGATGCGGGCGACGCCTATTTCGGCATGAAGCAAACCTGCGACAGGCACGTGGGGTATTTCGGGAATGCTACCTATTCCTACAAAGGGATTTATATCGTAAACGGCACTTTACGCATGGAAGGCACCAACCAGATGGGACAAGTCAGTACCGCCCGCTGGCTGCCTACCTGGAATGCCAGCGCTTCGTGGAATGTGATGCAGGAAAATTTCATGCGGGAGCAGCAATTGCTGTCGGCGCTTTCATTGCGCGGCACTTACGGACTGACCGCCAATTCGGCTCCGAAAGCGCAGGCGATGGCCGTATATACCGCCGCCAATACCTACCGTCCTTTTCAGGAAGACAGGGAGGTCATGCTGTATATCAAAAGTCTTGCCAATGAAGATTTAACCTGGGAAAAGATGTATGAAACCAATGTGGGCTTCGATATGGGATTTCTCCGCAACCGCTTCAATATCAGTTTCGACGCTTACCGGCGGGATTGCTTCGACCTGATAGGTCCTGTCAGGACAAACGGCGTGGGAGGAGAGCAAATCAAATATGCCAATTTCGCAGATATGGAATCGTCGGGGTATGAGTTTACGGTTAATACCGTTAATATAAAACACGATAAATTCGCATGGGCTACCAATCTGACTTTTTCCTGCAATACAAACAGGATAACCGACCTGAAAGCGCAACCCGATGTGATGAGCCTGACAGGACTGGACGGCGATAAAAAAGAGGGTTATTCCCAAAGCGGACTGTTTTCGATTCCTTTTGCCGGGCTGGACGAGTTGGGACATCCCATGTTTTACAATGAAAAGAACGAAAAAGTATACCGGATCAATTTTCAGGAAACGCAAAATACCGATTTCCTGGTATACGAGGGACAAATTGACCCCAAATATGCAGGCGGTATTG
This sequence comes from Dysgonamonadaceae bacterium, assembly GCA_031257875.1. GTDB lineage: Bacteria > Bacteroidota > Bacteroidia > Bacteroidales > Azobacteroidaceae > Azobacteroides. The sequence goes on along the minus strand of JAIRNV010000120.1, from coordinate 4,609 downwards.
AAAACACGTTCTCTTACAAAAACCTGAAATTCTCTTTTTTCATCAATTACCAGGCAGGCAATGTGGTTCGGCTGTATCCGATTTTCAGGCGCACCTACAGCGATATGGACGCCATGACGCAGAGCCTGAACAACCGGTGGTTTAAACCGGGCGACGAGGCATATACTACCGTTCCGTCAATTCCTTCTTCTTTTGAAACGCAGGTAAACAGCGAACTGGTTGAAGCATACAACGCTTATAACTTTTCGACTGAAAGGGTTGCCAAAGGCGATTTTATCCGGCTGAAAGATATTACCCTGAGCTACAGTTTCAATAAGAAATTTGCGAAAAAACTCGGACTCAATTCCCTGCAAATCAGGGGAAGCGTCTCGAACCTGTGGCTGATTTATTCGGATAAAAAGCTGAACGGGCAGGATCCCGAATTTTACCGCAGCGGCGGCGTGGCTATGCCTATGCCACGGCAAGTAACCTTTTCATTAAGGGCTGGGATTTGAATAAAATTACGAATTATAAATTACGAATTATGAATAAAATAATTTTTGTAAGCACAAAGACGCAAAAGCACGAAAGCGCGAAAGCACGAAGGCGCGAAAGCGCGAAGGCACGAAAGCACGAAAGCACGAAAGGGAGAAAGCACGAAAGGGAGAAAGCACGAAGGCACGAAGGCATGAATGGAAGAAGAACATTGAAGATTTCTTCGCGCTTTCGCCCTTTCGCGCCTTCGCCCTTTCGCGCCTTCGCCCTTTCGCGCCTTCGCCCTTTCGCGCTTTCGCCCTTTCGCGCCTTCGCCCTTTCGCACCTTCGCCCCTTCGCCCCTTCGCGCCTCCTCCCTTTCGCGCTCACCCTGTTGCTCCTATCCTGCGATGATTTTTTAAGTGAAAATCCCGACAACCGTGCCGACCTGTATTCGCCAGGCAATATTGCAAGCATACTGGTTTCCGCATATCCCAAACACTCGCATGTCTGGTTTACCGAAGTGATGAGCGACAATGCAACAGACACGGGCCTCGACGGCGGAACCGAATCGATCCTGTTGCGGCAGTCTTACCAATGGGAAAGAGTAACCGACGAAGAACAGGATTCCCCCGACAGATACTGGTACTCCTGCTATAATGCCATTGCCGCGGCCAACCATGCCTTAGACGCCGTCGAAAATCTGGAAAAAACCGGCGAATATGCGGCTTCCGAACTCAATCCGCTGAAAGGGGAGGCTTTGCTATGCCGGGCGTATGCCCATTTCATGCTGGTCAATCTGTTTGCGGAGCATTACGATCCGCCGGCGGCCGCTTCCACTCCGGGTATTCCTTATATTACGGAACCGGAAACAAAACCGTATGTCGATTACGATCGCCTGTCGGTTGCGAGCGTATACGAGTTGATTGAAGAAGACATTAAGGAAGGTTTTCCGCTTGTCAAAGACGAAACCTACGAAGCGCCCAAGTGGCATTTCAACCGGCAGGCGGCGGCGACTTTCATTTCCCGTTATTACCTGTACCGCGGGTTGCCCGGCGACTGGGACGAGGTGATCCGTTATGCCGACGAGGCTGTCGAAAGCAACCCCGCCGGATTCCTGCGCGACTGGCTGACTACTTCCGGCGAATCGTTTGACGCATTCGGTACGAATTATTCCCGCTCGACCAATCTTGCCAATTTTCTTATAACAAGCAATGTGTCTTCTGCGTGCAGGGCATGGTATCACCGTTATACCATGGATTTGGCACTGCTTCGCAAACGGGCGGTGTATGGCGACCCGCATCCGACGGCAAACAGTATTACCAATCATTTTGTGTTCGTCAACAAAGCGGGAGGCAATACGACTTATGGCTGTTACAGCATTTTCAAATACGTTGAAGTATTCAAACGGGAGGGAATCAATGCCAACTACGGTACTCCTTACGTGATGAATACGCCGCTGGTAGCCGAAGAAGCCCTGTTCAACCAAATGGAGGCGGAGGTGATGAAAGAAAATTACGGTAAGGTGATTGAGTTGCTGAACCTGTATTATTCCACCCGCGTCATCAATTACGATCCTGTCCGCCACGCGGTAACCGACGCAAGTATCCGCAAGGTTTATGCAGACAACAAGACCGCTCCCGATATTAAACCGCATTTTACCCTGAACGACAAACAAAGAATTTACCTGAAATGTGTAGTGAACATCCGCGCTTCGGAGTTTGTAACCGACGGCCAGCGCTGGTTCGACATCAAACGGATGCACCTGCCGGTGGTTCATCCCGTGGTCGGCGGCGAAACCATGACGCTTGATGCGGACGACCCGCGCCGGGTAATTCCCCTGCCGCAGGATGCGGAAAATATTCCCTTTGTTCAGGAAACGCCTTTGATTCCGCAGGCGGAGAATATTGAAAGAGAATTGATAATTGATAATGAAGGAAATAATTCTCAATTCCTTTTGTTGCGACAAGGTTCTACCTTGTCGCAATTATCCCGACAGGTTAAACCTGTCGGGATAGCCGGCGCGAGGCACAGCCCAATGTTGTCAACTTAAGGCTGAAAGCCTTGTATCCATTAGCGTAGGGCAACGCCCTACGGACAGGAAATGCCGGTCAAACGCAAGCCCTGAAAGGGCGATATCCCGGTTGATTCCGCCCTTTCAGGGCTTAGTGATTGACAATCGCATCATCCCGCAGGGCGTTGCCCTACGCTATTGATTATGCCCTTTCAGGGCATGGGATTCCTTAAGTTGACGGCATTGGGCACAGCCTCGCACCAACAGGGATGCGGAAAATATTGAAATAATAATCATTAATCATTAAAAATTAATCATTAAAATATGAAACATTGTATTTTGTACTTTTCCTTGTTTATAGCGATTTTCTCCTGCAAAAAAGAAGACGCCATCACCGATTCGGGGATTGAAATACCCGCCGGACCGCAAACGGAGCTGGATCAATGGATCGACGCTACGTTCCGCGTACCCTACAATGTGCGTGTCGATTACCGGTGGAACAACACCGTTTCCGATGCCGGACATATTACCGTGCCGCCGCGTGAAGAGCTGATACAGCCTTTCCTGAAGGCCGTATTGAAAATCTGGCTGACGCCCTACACCCGGGTTGCGGAAACCAAAGAGGATTTTATGAAAGATTATATCTGCCGGGAACTGGTTCTGGTGGGAAGCGGAAGTTATAACTCAGGCGGTTCCGTAACGCTGGGACTGGCGGCCAGCGGCTACCGGATTACGCTTTATACCGTCAATCAGTTTGATTTGGCGAACGGCACTGTAAGCCGCGCCGCCCTGAAACGGTTTTTTCAAACGATGCACCACGAATTTGGTCATGTACTCAACCAGCGCAAACCCTACGATACCAAATTCCAGCAGATAACCGGCAATTATTCTGCCGACTGGACGAGCCTGACGGATGCCCAGTCGCGCGAACTGGGATTTATAACGGCATACGCCCGCTCGGCCGATATGGAGGATTTTGTAGAAGTTCTTTCCCATTATATTACTTATACGGAAGCCGAATGGCAGGCGTTGATGAATTCCATCAAAAATACGCAGGCAAGGGAATATATCCGGCTGAAACTGCAAAGCGCAGGCAGTTATATGAAAAATACGTACGGGGTGAATATTCAGGAGCTGCGGGACGAGGTTACTGCGGCTATTGCGGAAGTGGCGGCGGGAAATAATGATTAATGATTAATGATTAATCATTTAACACAATAATATAATTCAACAAAATACAATTAAAATACAATTAAAATGAATATTTTCATATGAAAACAAGATTCTTTTTATTTCTACTGTTGCTGATATTTTTCAGCGAATTCCTCCATGCACAGCGCAGGAGTGATTACCGTGATTTTGGGGACACACCTAACTTTTATTTTGGTAGATATATAGACACTGATGATAATGCTTTTTATCAAACGGAGTGTGACATATCATTTTATTCTGATATAGCGGATAATTGTCATGCTCCGCTTCATGTAACTATTGAAGCACATGATAGAGGTAATGATAATTGGCAGAATAATTTGCGCCTCTATCCCGGTGGTACGATGAGGGAATCCTATGATTTTATGGGACTGTTGGATACTCAAACAAGAGCAGATAGAGCTGAAATTGACCGACGCTGGGATTTCCGGGTTATCCTCAACAGGTTATCCGTCTGCACATGGAATACGATTTTAAAAGTAAGTGGTTATCCAATTATAACCGAAGGTCTTTTTGCCGGCATTAATGCGCTTGAGCAAGTCGAAATTGGCCCTGAAATTGTAACGTTGGAAAAAGATCTCTTCAGTGGCTGCAAAAACCTGAAATATGTAAAGTTTACCGGTCCCGGTTCTATAATAAGTTATATCCATCAGGATGTATTTTGGGGTTGTGATGCTTTGGAGGTAATAGAATTTGACACGGATAATCATCTTTGGACTGAAAATATTAAGCACATGTTCACTACAAAGTACGGAGAGAATACCCACCCGAACATGAAAGCGTTTGTAGTTGCGGATGGATGTGTAACCCATTTAAGGAATACCTTGAATGATGTATTCAAACCTGTAAAGGACGGTACATGCAGAGTCATGTCCAGATCAGAGTTTTATGCCCCGCGTGTAAACGGTGTAACTCTTAACGCGTCTTCGG
>JAIRNV010000040.1 GCA_031257875.1 Dysgonamonadaceae bacterium | reverse complement strand
TTTTTTAGCGAGAATGAGAAGAAAATCAAAATGCTACTCTAAAAAAGTAGAAATGCTAAAATTGTCTTTTCTTTTGCTTATGCATTACCGTAATGGAACATTATTTATACTTGATTAGCAATGCCAAATTTTTACATAACTTTGTCCACGGACTTTAAAACAGGAAACTTAAAAAAGCAATATAATGGCTAAAGATAATTTAATATGTTTTGACTGGGCTGCAAAACGCCTGCTTCGACAGAAATCCAATTTTGTCGTTTTGGAAGGCTTATTGTCCACCCTGTTAAACGAGGATATCAAAATAGAGCGGATGCTGGAAAGCGAAAGCAATCAGGAATTGATGGATGACAAGTTCAATCGCGTGGATATGCTGGCCGAGAACAGTCGCGGAGAATTAATCATTATAGAAATACAAAACAACAGAGAGTTGGATTATTTTCACCGAATGCTTTACGGTGTATCCAAAGCTGTTACCGAATATATCAGCATGGGCGATCCTTACTCGAATGTAAAAAAAATTTATTCCGTCAACATCGTATATTTTGATTTAGGACAGGGGAAAGACTATATATATCACGGAAGTACGGAATTTCGGGGTATTCATTATAATGACATATTAAAGTTATCCGATCGTCAACAAGAACAATTCCGTTATGTAAATGCCGGCAACCTGTTTCCCGAATACTATGTATTACGTGTGGATGAGTTTGATAAAAAAGCAGTTACCCCGTTAGACGAATGGATTTTATTCCTGAAAACGGGAGACATACCGGACGGAGCGAAAGCCAAAGGACTGCCGGAAGCTCGCGAACGCCTGCGTATTGATCTGTTGAGTCCTCCCGAAAAACAGCGTTATAATGCACACATGGAAGCGTTGCGTTATCAGCGGAGTGTTATTCAAACCAGTCTGATTGATGGACGGGCAGAAGGATTGGCCGAAGGTCGGGCCAAAGGTCGAGCTGAAGGTCGGGCTGAAGGTCGGGCTGAAGGATTAGCCGAGGCCAGAGCCGAAGGGGAAGTTCTTTTGGAAAAACGTCTGGAAGAAATTGTTTTACAGTGTTATAATAACGGGCTTACATTAGAACAAATCCAAGCCATTACCAAATTGAGTGAAGATAAAATTAAGGCTGTAGTGGATAGGCGTATGTAAAAATATGCCTTAAATCTTTTATAATACACAACAAAACATTAATATCAATCCATTCTTTTTGCGCTCTTTACCCCTTTAATTTTCTGTAAACGACTGATTAAAGCATTAATATCGTCCACGTCATGAATCGTAACTTCTATGGTTCCCCCAAAAAAACCGTCGCCGGAAGCGAGGTTTAATTTCCGAACATTGGCCGACAAATCATTGGCGATGACTTGGGTGATTTCACTTAAAATTCCTATCCGGTCAATACCTTTCACTTCTATACTGCACGGGAAAGAAAAGGCTCTGTGTCCCGCCCATTCACAGGAAATAATCCGGTCGCCGAAACGGGTTTTCAGCGTAAGCGCTACGGAACAGGAGCGTTTGTGAACTTCCAGATGATTGTCGTCGCGGACAAAACCCAATACATCGTCGCCGGGAATCGGGCTGCAACAGGACGCTGCAATATAGTTTTTCTGAAATCCTTCTTCTTCAAGGATATATGTTTTTTTCCGGTCAATCTTACGGACGTCCGTCAAAGAAATTTGCGCAGGTTTATTTTCCGTATTTTCTTTGGAAGCCGAGCCGACATTGAAGGCCTGCTTCATAAATTTCATGAGGTAATTGCTTGATTTTCCCTTGAGTATCTTTTTAAGGTTTTCGGGCAATAAATCCACCTGTTTTTTGGCAAGGGCGAAATAAAAATCTTCTTTTTTGGGATAACCGTAAGAGGAGAGCAATTTATCCAAAACCTGAATGCTGATTTCTATGCCTGCTTTTCGGGAAATTTCGTCGAGTATTTGTTCGCCTTCCTTGATCTTTTCTTTTTTCCACTTCTTTAAAGACGATTCGATTTTGGTTTTGGCTTTGGCGGTTGTTACAAAATTAAGCCATTCCGGATAAGGCGATTGCGAACGGGAAGTCAGGATTTCCACCTGGTCTCCCGAATTGAGTTTGTGGCTCAGGGGAACTAAGCGGTGATTCACTTTAGCGCCGATGCAGTGATCGCCCACATTGGTGTGGATTTCGTAGCCAAAGTCCAAAGCAGTAGCCCCTTGCGGTAACGTTTTGATTTCCCCTTTCGGTGTAAAAACGAATATTTCAGAAGCGTAAAGATTCATTTTGATGGTGTCGAGGAAATCCATGGCGTTCGGGCTGGGCGCTTCGAGAATATCCTGAATGCACTCAAGCCAGCGGTCTAATTCGGTTTCTTCACCGATTTGCGCCGAATCGCCGTGTTCCTTGTATTTCCAGTGGGCGGCAAAACCTTTTTCTGCGATTTCGTCCATTTTGACGCTTCGGATTTGTATTTCAATCCATTGCCCGTCGGGACCCATCACGGTGAGGTGAAGCGCCTGATAGCCATTGGCTTTAGGGCGGCTCACCCAGTCGCGGATACGGTCGGGACGCAGTTTGTAAAGGTCTGTAATTGCCGAATAAATGTCCCAGCATTGTTTCTTTACGTCAATATTCTTTGGCTCGAAAACAATCCTGACGGCAAAAATATCGTAGATATCTTCAAAATCTACTTTTTTTACCTGCATCTTGTTCCAGATGGAATAAATGGATTTGACCCTTTTTTGCATCTTGTACCGGATGCCTAACCCGTCTAATTTCGGATAAAGCGGCGCGGTGAAATGCCCGTAAATCTTTTCCCTGTTTTTTGCCGTAGATTCCAGTTTTTGGTTGATTTGCCGGTATTCATCGGGATGTTCGTATTTGAAACTAAGGTCTTCCAGTTCGGTTTTGACGGCAAAGAGTCCAAGCCGGTGCGCCATCGGGGCGTAAAGATACATGGTTTCACCGGCGATTTTGTATTGTTTGGCGGGAAGGAGAGCGCCCAGTGTCCGCATGTTGTGCAGCCGGTCGGCTATTTTTATCAGGATTACCCGAATATCATCCGACATGGTAAGCAACAGTTTACGCATGTTTTCGGCTTGTGCGGAAGCGGCTTCCACAAAGATACCACCGGATATTTTCGTCAGTCCGCCAACGATTTGCGCAATTTTATCCCCGAAAAGATTTCTGATGTCTTCAACCGTGTAGTCGGTATCTTCAACGACGTCATGCAACAGCGCCGAACAGATGGACGTCGAACCGAGTCCCATTTCCTCACTGACAATCAAGGCGACTGCCAGCGGATGCATGATGTACGGTTCGCCCGAACGCCTTTTCACTCCTTTATGAGCTTGATTGGCAAACACAAAAGCCTTGTCGATTATTTCAAATTTTTGTCGGTGGTTTGATTGGGAGTAACTTTTAAGTAGCAACTCATAAGCGTCCCGAACCATTTTTTCTTCGCCGGCCATGTCGGTGATTGCTTCGTCCATTTGTGCATTTATATTTTAGGCACCCGGATGTACTGTCCCTGTTTCAACGCCGAACTCCGCGTATTATTCAACCGCATCAAATCGTTCGTACCGTAACCCGGAAATTTTCTGGCAATCGTATAGTAAGATTCTCCTGCACGCACTTTATATTGAGATGTGTTGCTTGCTATTTGTTTCCCGCTTTTCGTTGAAGTTTTGCGTTTCATCGCCTGTTCCGTTGCGTTTTCAACAGTTGAGCGGTTTGTATATAAACCTTCCAGGTTATAATTTGCAATATCCTTTTCTTTTTCCACGAACGCATACGCCTGAGTTGAAGGCAATTTCAGAGCATACGGCTTTTCATGTCCGGGGATAATGTCCTGTTTATATTGCGGATTCAATGCTTTCAATTCTTCCTTATCTATATTCAGGATGGTAGAAATCTGGTTAAAGTGCATTCGCTGGTTAATCATTACGGTATCCATTGCGGGAGGCATCTCCATTTGAGCCGGATACAGTTGATGGTAAGCGTAATAATTCATCATATAGTTGGCTGCAATGAAAAGCGGAACGTAAGCCCTGGTTTCCCTCGGAAGAAACTGGTAAATCTTCCAGAAATCCGTTTTTCCGTTTGCGCGGCGGATGGCTTTGTTCACGTTTCCGGCGCCGCAATTATAAGCCGCAATCACTAAATTCCAGTCGCCGTAAATAACAAACATGTCTTTTAAATAACGGCAGGCAGCGTCGGTTGATTTTACCGGGTCTAATCTTTCGTCAATTAAACTGTTAATTTTCAATCCGTAACTTCTTCCGGTAGTCAACATAAACTGCCAAAGGCCGGAAGCGCCTCTCCGGGAACGGGCAGTCGGATTCAATGCCGATTCTACGATAGTTAAGTATTTCAGTTCCAGTGGCAAGTCGTATTTGTCCAAAGCTTCTTCAATCATCGGAAAATAGACCGGCTCAATACCCAACAGATATTCCACAAAAGTCCGGCGACTGATATATTGTTCAATACTTTTCCTGACGATATTGTTATAGGGAAGCTCAATAATATTCGGAAGTTTTGACAACCTTTCGATGTATGTTGCATCGTCGGCCGGTGTATTGTCCTGATAACCTTCGTGGTTGATTTTGGTTGTATAATGTTTTACATACCAGGAATTTACCAAATTATCCCAATTGGCGTCCCAGTCTTCGGGAACCGAAAAGGCGGCAGCTTCCGCTTCCTGATTCGCAGGAGAATTATCTTGTGCCTGTGCAGATATGCAAATAAAAAAAACGCTCAATAAACCAATTATTTTTCTCATATTTTTCTAATTAAAAACTCACGTTACGCATCAATTAATAATTCATGTCTGGATTGCTTCAGGCTTTGCCTTCGCAATGACGGCTGCGGTCATTTAACCTCACTGCGTCATTGCGAACTGCGAAGCAGTGAAGCAATCCAGAATTGACAATTGTCAAACACAAACCCATGTTATATTTGCGTAACATGAGTTAAAAAGTGCAACTTAACTGTAGCCCCAAAGAACGAGAAGCGGCGGCTGTCTTTTCAAAAAGCACAGGCGCAACCCGCATACTTAAATCGGCGCTTACATCAAAATCAAACAGTTGGGCGTCAACGTAGGCATCAATAATCCAAAAGGCATATACCCCGACTGTAATGATAATACTCATATCCCGGTAATTCCGGTAATAATCTTTTTTAGCCTTCAAAGCCGAACTGAAACGGGTTCTCTGCTCGCCTGTCCATTCATTCAAGTCTTCGGGATAGGAACGCGGAACGTAAGATTTCCATGAACCGGTAGTTTCGTCCGCATCTTCAAATTCCATAAAAGCTTCTTTATAGCCGGTATATTGGTTGTTATTCCAGTTAATGGCATATGCACATCCGATAAAACTGCCATACACCAACGGCAGTTTCCAATATTTCCGGTTGTATATTTGTCCCAAACCGGGAACAACCGCCGAATAAAGGATTGCTCTTGTCGAATTTGGTTTAAAAATCGTATCGCGGGGAAAAAACGCTGTGCCTTTTTCAGGTGAAAAAGTGGTTTCGTTTCTTATAAAATCGTTCTGTATGGTATCCGGTTGTTCAGTAACCTGCACTTCCTGCGCTTTCATCCTGAAGGAAAAAAGACACAGTACTATCAATATCAAGCCAATACGCACTTTCAAATTCTATAAAATTACCACTTTCGGGCAGCAAAATTACGGATTATTTTTTATAGAATCAAATACCTGCTTGATTCTTTCCAATTCTTTTTCATCCGAGAAAGGAATACTGATTTTTCCCGTGCCTTTTTCATTGCGGGAGACAGAGACTTTGGCTCCGAAAAATGTAGATAACTGTTTTTTTAATTCATCAAATTCTTTGGATGATTTTTTCGATGGACGGTTTGGTGTAACTTCGGGTGTCAGGTTTGTTTCCTGGGGATTATTCAACTCTCTTACAATTTCTTCCGTGCGGCGAACCGAATATCCGTATTCCTGAATTTGTTCGTAAATCATTAACTGGTCTGAAGCGTCTTCGAGTGAAAGCAAGGATTTGGCATGTCCCATATCTATCTTTTTGTCTTTCAAACCCATTTGAATTTCAGCGGGAAGTTTCAGCAATCGCAGAAAATTGGCGATAGTAGCCCGTTTCTTGCCGATGCGTTCGCTCAATTTTTCCTGCGTCAGGTTGTGCGTATCAATTAAAGTCTGAAATGCGAGGGAAATTTCAATGGGATTCAAATCTTCGCGTTGAATATTTTCGATGAGCGCCATTTCCATGACGTTTTCGTCGCTTGCCTTTTTGATGTAGGCAGGTACGGAAGTAAGTCCGGCCATGAGCGAAGCCCTGTATCGCCGTTCGCCCGAAATAATCTGGTAACGGTCGGGGCTGATTTCGCGTAAGGTGATGGGCTGTACCAAACCCAGTGATTTAATGGAAGTTGCCAGTTCTTCCAGGGATTCTTCATCAAATACGGAACGAGGCTGTTCGGGATTGGCTTCGATTTTGGATAATTTCACTTCACTGATGGACGAAGAACCGTTTGTATTCAGGTCGTCCATGGTAATCAGTGCATTCAGGCCTCTTCCCAGTGCAGATTTCGTTTGTTTCGACATAGGTAAGTTATTTATTTTTTTCAATCAGTTCCTTCGCCAGCTGGATGTGGTTGTGCGAGCCTTTCGAGTCGGCGTCGTAGAGCAATACCGGCTGTCCGTAACTCGGCGCTTCGCTCAGTTTGATATTTCGCTGTACAAGCGTATTGAAAACCATATCGCCGAAATGTTTTTTTACTTCCTCATAAATCTGGTTAGCCAGGCGCAGGCGGGAATCATACATGGTCAGCAGAAAACCCTCGATTTCCAAATCGGGGTTCAATTTGGATTTAATGATTTTAATTGTATTCAACAATTTGGAAATTCCTTCCAAAGCAAAATATTCACACTGCACAGGAATAATCACCGAATCAGCTGCCGTCAAAGCATTTACGGTAATCAGACCTAAGGAGGGGGAACAGTCAATCAGGATATATTCGTATTTATCTTTGACCTTATATAACAGTTCTTTCAATACTTTTTCCCGATTCCGGAAGTTCAACATTTCGATTTCGGCACCCACCAAATCAATATGAGAAGGAAGAATGTATAAATTAGGCACTTCGGTAGGGAGAATCGCTTCGCCGGGGTCGGCGTTATCAATGATACTTTCATAAATTGATTTTTTCAATTCCCGAATATCAATTCCCAAACCGGATGATGCATTTGCTTGAGGGTCAGCATCTACTATCAGCACTGTTTTGTCAAGCACCGCCAGGGATGCGCCCAAATTAATGGCGGTAGTGGTTTTACCCACGCCTCCCTTTTGATTAGCCAAAGCAATTATTTTTCCCATAAGAAGTTAATCAAATGATATAAAGTTATTTTTCGGATGCAAAAGTAATATTTATATTGGAAGACCCGGTTTGTTTTTAGGGAAAACAGGGTAGAGTTGTTGATAACTTGGAGTTTTGGTTAATAACTTTTATGAATACAAAGTTTTTTTCGCTGTTTATCAAGTATATTTCAAATTATCGCATTGTTGTACGGGAAACGACATTTTTACCACAAAGGCAATAACAACGATCAAGGGTTGATTTTGTGAAACTCCTTGTGCGTTGTTATCGCCTTTTAAATATAGGTTGTGTGTGTTACTGTCATTCGCTAATCTACCATCCCGAATTTTGTTGGGCGGCTAATGTCGGATTGGAAGAAGTCTCCGATTCCGGAATAGGGAAGATATAACGACGGTCTTCATAATAGAATCCCGATGTAGTAAGTATACCTGCGTTTACGCTTCCCGATGCCGGCTGATAAGATCCGGTCGTGATGTTACCGAATGCCGCTTTATTGGGAACACCCGGTTTGCCGTCGGCTGCCTTTACGGCAAATTTCGGGTCATACGTCAGGCGGTGGATATCCGGCCAGCACCGGCCTTCGGCCGGAAATTCGATGCGGCGTTCCTGCAATATGGCGGTAATCAGTGCATCAGCACTGGCGAAAGAGGAAATACCGAATTGTTTGTCGACGGCCGTCACGGCGCGGTTGCGCACAGCATTGAGCAAGTCTACGGCTTTGGGGGTTACTCCATTTACGCGGGCTTCGGCTTCGGCATAATTCAGCAGCACTTCGGCATAGCGCAAAATGGGGGCATAGTCTGCCCATACAACCGAACGATATTTGGTAGACCAGTATGCTTCTTTACTACCGTAGCGATTGGCTCGTTCCGGCAGCAATTCCCTGCGCAAGTCGTCTGCCGGCCAGAAGTCGGCATTGATAATGATGGGGCTTACACACACCAGGCTACGTCCGCAGTACATTTGGTAGAGGCATCCGTTGGTCGTTGGATTGTCCGTTTCGCTGTTTTCGATAGAGAAGATCGATTCGATATTACTGCTGTTATTGGTAAATACGCCGTCGGGGCTTGCCGTAAGCTGGTATCCTCCAGTCGGGCTGCTGAAAGGAGTCGAAGAACTTACAATTTTGGAGGCTTCCTCTATCACCTTATCCCAGGCGCCCATGTGCCGGTAAATCCGTATTTTGGCTGCGATAGCCGCCGCTTTGGTGGCGCGTACAATTTTCAGATTTCCAGAACGTGTTTCCACCGGATTGGCTTCGGCAAAGTCCGGGTCTTTCAGAATCTGGTCGCAGGTTTCTTTCCCGCTCAGGCGTCCCGCTTCCATAGCTGTTTGTACCTTTTCGACGGTATTGATGGCCTCCAGGCTGACCGGTACGCCATAATGCGATGCGTCGGATGTAGCGGCGTAAGGCATGGCGAAAAACACCATCAGTTCGTGTAATCCCAAAGCCCGGAGGAAGCGTATTTCCGCTTCGCCATCGGCTGCTACCGCTGCCGTCAGTACACCGTTTTCGGCCGCTGTCCGCAAGCCGTCTACCACTACATTAATTTTATTAATCATTTGATACGTACATTCCCAGTGCGCCTGTCCGTTGGGAGAGCTGACAGTGTATGTACCATCGTAAGTTACGGCAAAGAATGATTGCGTATTCACCATATCTTCGCCTTTCATATCACCCTGTTCCACCGATGCGGCGCCGAATGGATAGCCGCGGCGCCGGTCGTTTCCGGGATAATATCCGCTCTGGGCGGCATCGTAACAACCCACAATGGCCAGGTCGCAACGTTCCGCCGTGGCAAATGCCACATCGTAAGTAATAGAATTTTCAGGTTCCAAGTCAATAGATTGTTCGGTGCAGCTCCACAGCACTACGCTCAAGCCTGTTATTACCGATAAAATATATTTTTTCATATTCATCTTGTTTTAAATGATTAAAATTCAATATTCAATCCCACCGGGAAAGTCCGCTGTTGCGGGTTGCTGTTATAGTCTACCCCCGGCACTACCGAAGGATTACAGGCTTCGGGGTCGAGTCCCGAATATTTGGTAAAAGAGAGCAGGTTCTGCCCTTGTACATAGATACGCGCTTTTTCGATAAACAGCGCGCGGCATACGGAGGCCGGCAAAGAGTAACCTATGGCCAAGTTTTGTACTTTCAGGAATTTGCCGTCTTCCACCCAGCGGGAGAGGCCATTCCCGTCCAGGTTGATAAAGCCGGCGCGTCCGTACCACAATTTCGGTGTTTGTCTGTCGCCCGGATTTTCGGGGCTTTGCCAGCGTCCGAGTATTTCGGTGCTGTTGTTCGGAAACTGTTGGTTGAGCAGATCGCGGCGCGTAATATTGGCCACCTTGTTGCCTCCTGAAAAGCGCAGGAAAATATTGAAATCGAAGTTTTTCCATGTCAGGATATTGTCCCATCCGCCAAACCGGGCAGGGATGGAATTACCCGGGATGGCTTTGTCGTCGGCCGTCAGGTTGGAAGGGAAGCTCAGGTCACCGGGGTTGTTGGGGTCATACACGTAATATTTCGAGTCGGTAATATTTCCCTGTACGATGGTGTTGTCGGCGCGGGAATACATCGGGTTTCCGCTGGCCGGGTTTACGCCGGCATAACGGTAGCCGTAGAGGGCGTTGATGGATTCGCCTTCGCGCAGGATGTAGAATTCGCAGGGAATCTCGTTCATCAGGGTAACCACTTTGCTGTTTTGGGTAGAGAAGTTGCAGGCAAACACCAGGCGGTCGTTGCCCACTTCGGCCAAGCTGCCGCGGATACGGAAGTCGTTAATTATTTCACCTATGGCGCTTTCTCTCCAAAAGAAAGTGTCCGAAAAATCGCACCCGCCACCCGAGAAGTATTTGTATTCGCAGTTCGACCATTCGGCTACCGCCGTAGCGTCTACGTGATGCACACCGAAATCTTTATTAAGGGTTAAGATATTTTGGAAATTCCAGCGCTGGCGCTTTGCGAAATTTTTGGATATATATCCGTTGCAACCAAAGCCGTCGCTCGATTCGGGTTTCCAGACGGTAGCATTCTCTACCAGGGATACGTCGGCACCCAACACGGCGCGGCAGGTGAGCCAGTTCACCGGTTTGATGTCAAGATTGGCCGCAGGAAGCAGACGCCAGGAGTTGTTGTAGATATTATTGTTCTCCAGCACCAACATGATGTTCGGGATAGTCAGGTCAATAGGCTTCAGGTTGGAGTCTCCACCCAGACTTTTCCGGTCGTCGCTGATGTTGTATCCCGTCGGGTCGGTATCGTCGTACACCGACACGTCAGGCAACATCTTGAGCGAGGCGTACATGGCGCCGCTCAGCGAGTTGGTGCCGGCGGTGTAGCCTTTGCTGTTCTGCTGCGAGGCGTTGAGACTGAAGCCTGCCGTTACATGATCTTTCAGGAAGGAATGGTTTGCTTTGCCGTAAAAGGTGTAACGGTCGTAGCTGTTGGCAATGATAACGCCTTTCCGGTTCGTATATCCGGTCGAGAGATAATACTGCGTCCTGGCGTTAGCGCCCGCTAGCGAAAGTGAATGACTGTGCTGGATGCCGGTGCGGAATACATAGTCATACCAGTTGGTATTGGTGCCGTCGCAGACGGCCGACTCGTTATTGCCGGCATTGCTATCTTTTTCGTTGGCTATTTCCACAAACTGCTGCCCGTCGAGCAGGTCATAGAGTTTGGCCGGACTGGAAAAGCCTGCCCAACTGTCATACGTAAGTTTGACATTTCCGTAATCCGTATTTTTATGAAGGATGGAGTCTTCTATTTTGCCTGTCTGCAGCAAAGGGAGGCGATAATACTGATTAATGGCACGGGCTATTTGCAAAAGGGTGTAACAGTTTTTCGTGCCCTTGTAAGAGTTTCGACAAAATTTGTGTTCCGGGCTCATAGCCATTGCATTTTTGTTCGTTAAAGCCTTCGTTTTCTATTTTCCAACGCAGGCGAGCGCAGGTGGCTACGGTATTCATTTGAAATACGGAAATTATCCTTCACACAGTAAGATTCGCAGACAGGCTTCCGCCGTTTGGCAGGAACAACTTCTTCCTGTACCGTTTTTAACGACTTGTTCTGTAAAACAAACCAGTTTTGCTTCCAGGACACAGTGAAAATATGTTGTCTTCTCCTTATCTCTACGTTTTTTGCAGGCAATGCTCGCAATGCGGACAGTCGAAACTGACAATGCCCGTTCCGTCAACTGCTACCGGACTATTGATCCAACAGACGGTAGGGGCGTAATATTTTTTGTTCAAACAAATTACTCATCAAATCCATCCTGTCCCCTTCCAATTCTTCCGGATCTGTTTGGGTCAATACATCAGATACCGTATCTTGACGGGGAAGCCGGACGCCAAATATATTTTGATAATGTGACCGGAAATTATCGTCTTTCCTTTTGTTGTTCATACTGTTCCGTGAATCCTGTTTCAGCATGAACATCCGCTCAGTTATCACAACTCCCTTGCGGCTTTAATTTTTCTAAAATGAAAGAACACTGTAGTTGGAAGCTCGGCACCAATAACTTGGGGGCTGAGACCCCCTCCTTGTGTTCTGTTTGCAGATTTAGCCGGAATTTTTTTATTTTTCCTAATTTTATAGCGTATTTATTTTCAACTATTTAGTTTTTATCTTTTTTTCTCCTTGAATCTGCCAATCGCTGTTAGCAATACCAAATTTTGGCTGTTTTGAGAAAAAAGATTAACTTCGCACCGCGTTTCGGTTCGGATGTCTTATGAAGAAACTATTTTATTAAATATCAAGTTGATATAAAAAAAATGAAATGCGAATGCATGAATTGATGAAAATAAAAGAAATCATTCGGGAACTGGAAAAATCTGCCGGCAAAATTAATACTGCCGGCAAAATTTTGAAATTGTCAAATATGCAAATTATTAAAAAATAAACGCATGGTTTTATTTGTTACCGTTGTCGTTCTGGCAGTTGTTTTTGATTTTATCAATGGATTTCACGATGCGGCCAATTCCATTTCCACGATTGTTTCTTCCCGTGTCTTAACCCCTTTCCAGGCAGTACTTTGGGCGGCAATGTTCAATTTTATTGCGTTTTTTGTTGCCAAATACGTTATCGGGGAATTTGGGATTGCAAACACCGTTGCTAAAACCGTATGGGAAGAATTTATTACCCTGCCGGTCATCCTTTCCGGACTGGTTGCTGCAATAACCTGGAACTTACTCACATGGCGGTTAGGCATACCTTCCTCTTCTTCCCATACCCTAATTGGAGGGTTTGCCGGCGCCGCCATTTGTGCTTCCGGATTCAAGTCCATTCATACGGCTGTAATTGTTAAAATTGCTTCTTTCATCGTGCTGGCGCCCGTAATCGGCCTGTTTATTTCGGCAGTCATTACGCTCGGCGTTTTGTGGACTTTCAAGAAAATGAACGCCAATAAAGCGGAAAGGGTGTTTAAACGCTTGCAACTGTTTTCCTCCGGATTATTCAGTTTGGGACACGGGCTGAATGATTCGCAAAAAGTAATGGGGATTATTGCCACAGCGATGATTTCGATGGGTTGGATAGATTCGGTGGGCAATGTGCCGGACTGGGTTCCGCTCACCTGCTTCGGAGCCATCGGGCTTGGAACAATGATGGGCGGCTGGCGTATCGTAAAAACCATGGGAACGAAAATCACCAAAGTGACATCTTTGGAAGGTGTTTGCGCCGAAACGGCAGGCGCACTGACGCTGTTCCTCACGGAGATATGGAAAATACCGGTAAGTACTACGCATACCATCACGGGCGCTATCATGGGTGTGGGCGCGGTGAAAAGATTATCCGCCGTCAGGTGGAATATTACGATTAGTCTGCTTTGGGCGTGGATTCTTACGATTCCCGTAAGTGCTATTCTTGCGGCAGTTGCTTATTTGATAGTTCATTATGTTTTCGGTATTTAGTGATATGCTCAAAACCTCGTTGTCGCATTCTGTCATTCCCGCTTTCGCGGGAACGACAAAATGCGACAACAGGTAACGGTTCACCGGTAAAAACCCTGTGTCCGGAAAAAGATAGAATGCTGTCAATACCCGGTTCGAACATAAGTTTCCTCCAACTCATCCGAACGAAAACCGTACCGCACCCGGAAAGTTAAATTATCCCAGTCTGCCTCGCTTTCGATGATTGTTGCGCCCAAATCGGCCCCGCTAAAAGACTCTACATCTACCGTATTGTCGGTATTAATCGTATAACGCGTCCATCCGCTAAACCAATAACCTGCGTATTTAGCTTCCACCACACCGGAACCGGCGGTTGTCAACTTTACACCTGTTTCATCGTATTCTTCTGAATTTTATCAAATAAATTCGCGTAATTTGCGTAATTCGCGTTCAAAGCAGAGCCTTAGACGTTTTAGTACCGGTACGAAAGTCCCAAAAAGCCGTCAGGACGGTTTCGCCGCACTCCGCAAACGTCAAAAAGTCGTTGGGACGTTTTCGTACCGGTACGAAAGTCTCAAAAAGTCGTCAGGACGTTTTCGTACTGGTACGAAAGCTCCAAAA
>JAIRNV010000113.1 GCA_031257875.1 Dysgonamonadaceae bacterium | reverse complement strand
ATTTTTACAGAACAAAGGAACTTTTTAAACAGGCTGTGATGAATTTCTTCGTAAACATTGCTGAATACAAACAAGAATTGCAATCGCTGCTAACTCTAAATTTCAGACTCGTTAATTCGCATTCTATTTCTTTTTGAGCATAAATTAATTATGAATTATGACACTGGACGGAGATTTTGTTGAGCATGGGATATTTGTCATTCCCGCGAAGGCGGGAATCCCATAATAATTTGTACGCTTTTACATGGAGATTCCCGCCTTCGCGGGAATGACAGAGGGGGCAACGGGGATTCCTGCTTTTGCGGGAATGACAGGGCACAACAATTTGAAGATTTCATACAAATTTTTCCGGATTCGATGTACTGCATCAATTATTTTACTTAAATTTGTGCGCTTTAATAAAATTATTTATGTTATAGCAGCTCATGTTACACACCTCGCAATTGGCAAAACCCGACGCCGTGAAGCGTCGCCTATGCATAACCCCCAAATTTATCCAGAGGAGAGAAATGCATCTGTCCGCTTCCCGAACCCCGACAGGGGTTGTCCCGACCGGACGGGAAAGCCTTACAGGCTTAAAGGGATAGAGAGATGCGCCTCCCTGCCCCCGATAAATCCGGGGGTTATGCACAGGCAAGGCCTACGGCCTTAAAAACGGTTCATTTGTTTACATCTGTGCAACATGAGTTACAGGTCATAATTTTAATTATTATCGTATGAAACTATAATTCATAAATTTATAATTCATAATTTATTTTCGTATGAAACAAGTGTACAAATTTTTTCTCGTTTATTCCCTGTGTTCACTCGCCGTTTACTCCACTTTCGCCCAAGTACAGGCAGAAGAAAAAGAAATTGTCCCTGCGTCCGGTTTCCCCGTAGTGATAGAAGCCGACACCCTGTTTTACATCTTCGCCAACAAAGGAGGCCTCGCCCCTGCGGCGCGGGCGGCGCAGGCGGAAAAAAACATCATCCGGCTGGGGAAAAAATATGAAACAAAGCCTGATTCCGTCGCTTTGCTCTCCGAAGAAACGTTCACCGATATTGTTTATAAAGAAAAGGTAATTCTTTCCGTCACCGACAAAGACGCCCTGTGGATGAACAGTTCGCGGGAAGAACTGGCCAAGCGCTACCGGCAGGAAATCGTTTCCGCCTTGAAAGTCTTAAAGCATAAATACGGACTTACCCGCTTAATCAAAAACATCCTGCTTCTTATGCTGGTCGTCCTTGTTCAATACATGCTAATCCGGTGGACTAATTATTTCTACCGGAAATTGAAAATTAAAATGGAACGGATAAAAGGACGCTATATCAAGCCGCTGTTTATCAAGAACTACGAATTTCTAAGCGCCGCCAGACAGGAAAAGTTACTGTTTTCGCTGTTCAATATCCTGCGGTATGTTTTTATATTCATCCAGTTAATTATTTCCATATTGATTATTTTCAGTATTTTCCCGCAAACGGAAACACTGGCCATGCAACTGTTTTCCTATATCCTGAACCCTTTAAAAAGAATAGGTATCAGCATCGTCAACTACATTCCCAATGTATTTACGATTATTATTATCTGGATGGTAATCAGATATATAGTTAAAGGAATCGCTTATCTGGCCAATGAAATTGCCAGTGAACGGTTGAAAATTTCCGGATTCTATCCCGACTGGGCGAAACCTACCTGCAACCTGATTCGTTTCCTGCTGTATGCGTTTATGATTGTGCTTATCTATCCCTATTTGCCTAATTCCCAATCGCATATATTCCAGGGGGTTTCCGTTTTCCTGGGATTGATTGTTTCATTCGGTTCCAGTTCGGCTATCGGAAATATCGTTGCCGGCATGATTATCACTTATATGCGCCCTTTCAAACTGAAAGACAGGATAAAAATTAACGACATCATCGGAAATGTGATAGAAAAAACGCCGATTGTTACAAGAATACTGACTTTGAAAAACGAGATAGTCACCATTCCCAACGGTACGGTTATGAACTCGCAAATCACCAATCTGAGCGAATCGGCGCGTACCAAAGGTTTAATCCTCCATCTGGATATTACTTGCGGTTATGATACGCCCTGGCGGCAGGTACACCAACTGCTCATCGACGCTGCCGAAGCGACTGCAGACGTAATGCAGTCGCCGCACCCGTTTGTTTTGGAACAGGGATTCAACGATGCGAACGTTATTTATCAAATTAACGTCTATATTAATGATGCCGACAAACTTATCAAAATAGGCAGCGATTTGCGGCAGAATATACAGGACAGATTTAAAGAAGCGGGGATTAGTATTTTAACTCCGCATTATTATGTAAATTTGCAAAATAATTAACTTTGCGAATAAATAAAAAAAGAATATAAGTTATGAAAACAGAAAAGAAAATTATGGAACCTCTAACGTATGTGGAAAAAAATATGATAGAATCATATTCGTCCATTTTTGGGGGCTTAAGCGCCTCAACTAAACTTGAACTGGCGGATAGGTTATTGAAATCGCTTAGAAGTGAGCCTGCCGGGACAGACGGACACGTGGGCGAATTTATCCCTGAAAAATCCGCAGAACAAATAATTTCAGAAATCCGCGAAAGTAGAAGTTTTGGAAAAACACGGATACTCGAATCTTTTTAGCATTCTATGGAAAAATATCTTTTAGATACTAATATATGCGTATTTTTATTTTAAAAAGAAATACGGTTTGAATAAGCGATTGCTACAGGTTGGATTTGAAAATTGCGCTATTTCCGAAATAACTTTAGCAGAACTTATTTACGGTGCGGAATGTAGCGCTGATGTTGAGAAAAATATGGATTTCATAAATATTTTTGTTCGCAGAGTGAAAGTAATACCTGTTTTGAATACATTAAATATTTATGCTAAAGAAAAGTCGTTGTTGCGAAAATCAGGAACATTAATTGATGATCTGGATATTTTTATTGGCGCTACTGCTATTGCAAACCATATGATTTTGATAACCGACAATGAAAAACACTTAAAACGTCTATCTGGGATAAAAATTGAAAATTGGATAGAACGAAAAAGAGGGTAGCCACCAAGCGCGCAAAGTATAATGATATGCACGGTATTTCAATCTCACTGCGTCATTGCGAACTGCGAAGCAGTGAAGCAATCCAGGATAAATATAATTCACGCCTGGATTGCTTCGGGCTTCGCCCTCGCAATGACGATTGCGGTTGATAATTATTTTTTCATTATCAATTATCAATTAAAAACAATATATTATGATCGTTAAATTGTATCGCGGCTGTATATCGCCAACGCTTAGAGCAAAGATATATGATGCCTTTTTAGGGCAAATGTTATCCAGTCTAAGGAATATGCCTTCCTGGTGGAAGGGAATCCGGATTTATGTTTTCAGTCCGTTCTATCCAAGGAATGAATATTATGACGCCTTTCGATTTATCGGCAGGCATGGTGTTACTTTCTATCCTTTCAAAACTTCAATGAAATACAAACAGGCTGATATTAAAGTAAATACAAGTGGGGGGGGGTATCCGTATGTACTCCATAACGGAAAAAAGCTGTATTTCCCGAAACAATGGGAGACAAATCGTGTGAGTGGGTTATATCTGTCGCTGATAACCGAGCAGGACCCGAACAGCGCTCACAGATACGTGGAATCTTATGATGAACTGGCCGGGAAAACGCTTTTGGATATTGGCGCGGCAGAAGGTATTTTTGCCCTGGATGCCATTGAACATGTAAAAAAGGTGTACCTGTTTGAATGTGACGAAGAATGGATTGAGCCGCTCCAAATGACCTTTTCCCCCTGGAAAGAAAAAGTGGAATTTGTGTATAAATATGTAGGCTGCAAAAATGACGGTCGATGTATTACTTTGGATGCTTTTATGAAAGGAAAAGAACAGGATAATCTTCATATAAAAATGGATATTGAAGGCGCCGAGTTATCTGCATTATATGGCGCATGGCGGCTGCTTGCAGGCGGAACATCCGTTACTCTTTCCGTGTGTGTGTATCATAAGGAAGATGATGCGGAGAATATACCGTTATTTTTGTCCTCACTGGGATATTGCTGCCAAATTACGCGCGGGCTAATGTTCTTGACTCCCCACATGCGTAAAGGCATATGCAGAGGGAAGAAATAAATTATTGGAATTTCAACAACTTATATAATTAACAACAAATGAAATTATATCCTGAAAATACCCTGTTTGGGTTGCGTTATAAACAATGGACTTATTTGGAGGCATTTGCCTATTGCCTGAAAGGGATTATGAGAGAACATCCGTTCTTTGAGAAACAATATGAAAAAATAGTAGTCCATAACTTCACAAAAAAATGGTTGGTTCAAAATAGCAAGGAATCCTATTTTGATATTAAAGGGATTAAACTGCCTAATATTTCAAACAGTTATGAAAAATTGCGATTTCTTGCAGTATCCGTTATGGAGGATGTTTTTCTGTTTCCCTGTTTTCTTGGCGATAACTATGATAAAACGGTTGTCGAATTGTTTGACCGCCATATGAGTGAAGGCCCTTATGGCTATACTGACGGCGCTTTTGATGTAACGATCAAGAAAGAAGATATCGTGATAGACGCAGGTGCATGGATTGGAGATTTTAGCGCTTATGCCGTTTCCAAAAACGCAACAGTTTATGCTTTTGAACCGGTAAATTCAACCTTTCAACTGTTATGTGAAACAAAGTCGTTAAATAATGTTAATGGGGGGGGGGGGGATTTTACCCTATTCAAAGAGGATTAAGCAATCGTGAATGTGAAATGGATATTTTAATAGAAGACAGTGGTCGGGACGCTGGTAATACAATCGTGCTTGACCGAAAAGATGCTCATAAAAGTGAAAAAATAGTGATTACAACCCTTGATAAATTTGTCGAAGAAAATAACCTAGAACGGGTGGATTTCATTAAAGCCGATATAGAAGGTGCGGAACGGGATATGTTGCGAGGAGCCTGTAATACACTGAAAACATTTGCTCCCAAACTGGCGATATGCACTTACCATCTGCCGGATGATCCGGAAGTATTGGAAAAAATTATTCTGGAGGCAAATCCTAATTATACAATAGTGCCATCTGCGTCATAAATTGTTCGCAGCAGTCACAAAATAGAGCGAGTTTTTAACAGTCATTAATATATGTTATGAATATGAATTTTATTAGAAAGTTACAAGCGCTTTTTAGAAAAGCAGAACATTTATTACTCCCTGCACTGGAAGAAAAGACAAAAGTGTCGGGAACGGCGCTAAATGAGTTATTGATACGTTCATTACTGTCCGATCCGAAATATGCCGAACCAAACAGACTGGAACCTTATGGCTTTAAGGTGTATTCTCAAAATGACGAAGACGGTATTGTCCAGGAAATATTCAACCGTATTGGCGCAGTCTCCAGGACATTTGTTGAATTTGGAGTTGGAGATGGCTTGGAAAATAATACGGCTTATCTGTTGATGCAAGGATGGAAAGGATATTGGATTGAGGGAAGTCCGACTTGTGTTTCAAGTATAAAAAAAATCTACAAGCGTGCAATTGACCGCTCTCAATTAATTGTTGAGAACGCATTTATAACGAAAAACAACATCAATTCACTGATTAATAATTCTTTATGGGGGGGGGCAATTGTGGACCTGTTAAGTATTGATATTGATGGCAACGATTATTACGTGTGGGAAAATATAAAATGCATAAATCCGAGAGTTGTGATTGTTGAATATAACGGGAAGTTTCCTCCTCCATGCCGTTTTGTTATGGAGTACGACGAGGCGCATTGTTGGGACGGCAGCGATAAAGTGGGGATGAGTTTGCAGGCGGCTGCGGATTTGGGTGAATCGTTGGGCTATCAGTTAGTCGGGACGAATTTGAACGGAGTGAATGCCTTCTTCGTGAGAAAGGATATTATACAGGCAAGCGAAAAGGATATTTTCCCGATCCCGGCTACTGCCGCGAATCTGTTTAATCCGGCGCGTTATTATTTGAAGCAAACCTGCGGGCATTTCCCGAAACATTTTTTAGGTTGAATTTTTTATGGCAATACCCAAAAAGATACACTGGTGCTGGCTAAGTGGCGATCCGCTACCCAAAGCGATACAGAGGTGCGTAAATTCGTGGAAGCGGATTATGCCTGATTATGAAATCATATTGTGGGACAAATCACGTTTTGACATACACAGTGTCAGGTTTGTAGAAGATGCCTGCGCACACAAAAAATGGGCTTATGCAGCGGATTACATCCGTTTGTGGGCATTATATACCGAAGGCGGGATTTATTTGGATTCCGATGTGATGGTTTTCAAACGTTTTGATAAATTCCTTCATCATTCAGCCTTCAGCAGCATCGAATATGTACCGGCGATGTATGTTCACAGGAATGAAAAATATAAATATGCCGGCTATGGTATTCAGGCGGCAATATTGGGCGCGGAAAAAGAACACGGATGGATAAAAGCATGTCTGGAGCATTACAACCGGGGAAAAATATTCAAAATGGGCTGCGACGATAATTTGACAGATGTTGAGGTTTGCCCCTGGGCTTTGGCCAGAATGGCCGAAAGCTATGGATTCCGGTACGACCTGCCAATTGATGAGTTTCAATATTTGAATGACGGTATTGTGATTTACCCGCTTAAAGTGTTTTCCATGCTATACTCAAAGGTTGATATGCAGACGTTTGCCATACATGTGTGCGAGGGCAGCTGGTTTGGCGACACATATCACCGGCAGCGCCGAAGTGAGCCGCGGTGGCGGAAGCTACACAGGTACCTATGCAGCAACTACCGGTTTTTCGGCATGTTGCATTTCCGGTACAAAGAGTTTTGCAGGAAAAACATCGCAGTAAAGATATAAATAAAATCTTATCGAAAAAGGTATCGCTATGCGCATAAAAAAGTATGCCCGCAGCAGGAAAACGTCCGTAGCGCAAATTACAGAAAGACTGTTTGCTATACTAACCGCATCATCTACGGATAATAAAAATGATGAAATCAGTCCTTTGGTGAAATCGTTCAGCACTGACGGCGTGAATATCCCCGCTGGTTTTGACTGCAAAAAGGCTTTGGAAGAAGCAAAAGACGAAAAATACCTGTGATGCGCCTGTTTATCGACACCAATATTTTGATTGATTTGCTTGTTAAGCGGGAACCGTCTTATTCAACCGTGGAAAAGATTTTTGATGAGGCATTGAAAAAGAAAGATATTAGGATTCATTAACCGCAACCCCTTTCTCCCCAGCCATTTTCAGCAAAAAATTATATGCCGCATCATATTCGTTGGGAATTACTCCGTCAAGAATCGCGTTTTTGACAGCCGATTTCAGTTGCCCGACCGTTCTGCCCGGTGGCAGGTTAAACATTTCCATAATTTGCAAGCCGTCGATGGGCGGCTGGAAGTTACGGATTCTGTCTTTTTCCTCTATTTCTTTCAGTTTGCTTCGCACTAACCTGAAATTGGCGAGAAATTGCCGTACTTTTTCGGGATTCTTGGAAGTAATATCCGCTTCGCATAAAAGCATCAAATCGTCGATGTCGTCGCCGGCTTCAAAGAGTAAACGGCGAACGGCCGAATCCGTTACCTCATCGTCCGACAAAACAATCGGACGCATGTGTAAAGCAACTAATTTTTCAACGTATTTTAATTTTTCATTGAGCGGAAGTTTCATCCGCCGGAAAATCCCTTTCAACATCTTCATCCCGAGAAACTCATGGGCGTGGAAAGTCCACCTGGTTTTCGGGTCGAATCGTTTGCTTTTGGGTTTACCAATGTCGTGGAGCAGTGCAGCCCAGCGCAGCCACAGGTTGTCGCTTGTCCGCGCCAGATTGTCCAAAACCTTTAGCGTGTGGCTGAAATTGTCTTTGTGGCCGACGCCTTCTTTGGTTTCAACGCCTTTCAGAGCCGTCAGTTCGGGAAGAATCATTTCCAGCAAACCGGTTTTGTCCAGCAGGTCGAATCCGACCGAAGGGCAGGGCGACAGGATAATCTTGTTTAATTCATCCGTAATCCGTTCCATGGAAATAATCTCAACCCGGTTTTTGTTCCGTTCTATCGCCTCAAATGTTTCGGGATAAATGGAAAATCCCAGTTGGGAGGCAAATCTTACTGCGCGCAACATCCGTAAAGGGTCGTCGCTGAAAGTAATATCCGGATCCAGGGGCGTGCGAATCAAAAGGTCTTCCATGTCCTGCAAACCGTTGAACGGATCTGTCAGTTCTCCGAAATGTTCTTTGTTGATGCGAATCGCCAGGGCGTTTATCGTGAAATCGCGGCGTTTCAGGTCGTCTTCCAGCGTGCCGCTTTCTACGACAGGCTTGCGGGAATTGCGGCTGTAGGATTCTTTCCGTGCGCCGATAAACTCTATCTCCGTGTCTTTGTATTTGACCTGAGCTGTTCCGAAATTTTTGAAAACAGATAAACAGGCTTTTTTTCCCAAATTTCCGGCAACCGCCTGCGCCAGTTGAATACCGTTCCCCACGCAGACAATATCAATATCTTTGGAAGTTCTGCGCAAAACCATATCCCTTACATAACCTCCTATAATATAAGTTTCTACTTGAAGTTTACCGGCTTCTTCCGCAATCACTTCAAATATTTTTCCCTGTAGTTTTTTTTGTATTTCGTTAAAATTTAATTCCATGGCGGCAAAGGTACGAACTTTTTTTGCTATTTTTGCGGTCTAAAAGACAAAATCATGAAGCCATATCTGTTTTTCATCAGCATCCTATTACTGTTGTTTGCCTGTAATAAAAAAGGAATTGATGCGCGGGCGTATCTCGAAAACGCGAGGAATTTTTATGAAAATGCCGATTACGGTTCCGCTCAAAAAATGCTGGACAGTCTGAAAATTCTTTATCCCAACGATTTTGAAGTCCGGAAAGAAGGCTTACAGTTAGGGCGTTTGGTCAAACGCGGACAACAGGCGCGAAACCGGGTCTTATGCGACAGTTTACTGCAAATCCGTTTGGCGCAGCGGGATTCTATGAAATCGAATTTTTTATTTGAAAAAAATCCGGAATACGACGAAATCGGGAAATATTATGCCAAATCGCAGAAATTGGAAAACAATTTGCGGCGTTCGTATATCCGAAGTGGAGTTAATGAATTGGGAATGATGGAATTGGCGAGTATTTACTGCGGCGCTCAACCGATTCGGCATACCGGTCTGAAAGTATCCGATTTCAAAGGGGGAGGATATGCCGAAACCGAAGCGATTCCCTACGGCGGCGGCATGAATTATTCATTTACCGATTTGAATATGACAACGGAAACGGTTACTTATGTAAATGGGAAAGATAACGGGGTTATCCAGTTTATTTACAATAATATGAATGCTCCGCTCAAAGCCGAATATACCGGAGGAAACAAAAAATACAGCATCACCGTTTCTCAGGCAGATAAAGATGCTTTGGCTGATATACGCGATTTCTCGGTTGTGCTTTCCGATATTGACAGGCTGAATAAAGAATTGAGAATTGAGAATTAGCAGTTCAATTGTTGTATTCTGTCATTCCCACGCAAGCGGGAATCCCATGATAATCCGTGCGCTTTTACGATGGGATTCCCGCCTGTGCGGGAATGACAGGGCGCAACAAGTTGAGCGCCCATTCATAATTCATAATTTTAATCGAACAATGGAAAAAAACACTAATTTTGTTGCCCGTTAATTAATTTTTTCTAAAAATGAATATTAAAAAAGCCGAGTTTGTAATCAGCAACACCGACCCTGCGAAATGTCCGCAAGACGGGCGGGCGGAGTATGCTTTTATCGGTCGCTCGAACGTTGGGAAATCGTCTTTGATAAATATGCTGACCGACAGAAAAAGTCTGGCGATGACTTCTTCAACGCCGGGCAAGACACAGTTAATCAATCACTTTTTGATTAACGACGAATGGTATCTGGTGGATTTGCCGGGTTACGGTTACGCGCAGCGGGGGAAAAAAGGACGGGAAAAGATTCAGGCGATTATTGACGCTTATCTGGACAGGCGGGAGGCTTTGACTTGCCTTTTCCTGTTGCTGGATTGCCGGCACGAACCGCAGAAAATCGATTTGGAGTTTATCGCCCGTTTAGGCGAATCGGGAATTCCTTTTGCCTTCGTTTTCACTAAGGCAGACAAGATTTCCCAAAGCAAACTGAAAGACAATATAGAAAAATATAAAGTCCGTTTGATGGAAACTTGGGAAGAACTTCCGCCTGTTTTTTCTTCTTCTGCGGAACGGAGAACGGGTAAAGAGGATATTTTGAACTACATAGAAGAAATTAACAGGTTAATTCATAATCAAAAATGATTGATTTTCAGAAAAAATGGATGCGGAAAGCGATTCGGCTTTCTATTAAAAGCGTGGAGTCGGGAGGGGGACCTTTCGGCGCCGTGATTGTCAGGGACGGAAAGGAAATCGCTTCAGGAGCCAACAGGGTGACAAAAATGCTTGATCCGACGGCACATGCCGAAATTGTTGCCATCAGAAAAGCTGCTGGCAAATTGAAAGATTTCAATTTGTCGGGTTGCGAGATTTACACTTCCTGCGAACCCTGTCCAATGTGTCTCTCCGCCATTTACTGGGCGCGGATTGATAAAATATATTATGCCAACACGAAGAAGGATGCTCAGGATATTGGTTTCGACGATTCGTTTATTTACCGTCAACTGGAATTGCCGGAGGATAAACGGATGATTCCCGTTGTGAAACTGTTACGGGACGAAGCTGTTGAAGCTTTTGAGATTTGGCGAGAAAAAGAAGACAAAACGGAATATTAATGTAAATGAGTTACGAATAAGCGAGTTAACAAGTTGACAAATAAACGGGTAGACGTCAAATGCACTCTTGTTTACCCGTCAACTTGTTAACTCGTTTACTTATAACTAACTTTTTAATAAAAAAACATGAATTGGTTTGAATGTAAAATCTCTTATGAGAAAATGATGGAAAACGGGGTTCAAAAACGGATAACAGAACCTTATCTGGTAGACGCCCTTTCGTTCACGGAGGCGGAAGCCCGGATTATCGAGGAAATGAAACCTTTTATCAGCGGCGAATTTACGGTAGCCGACATTAAAAGGGCGCGGATTGCGGAGTTGTTTACGAATGAGAACGGAGACCGTTATTACCGCTTCAAAGTGATGTTCATATCGCTGGACGAAAAAAGCGGGACCGAAAAAAAGACTTCGGCTACGATGCTGGCGCAAGCTTCCGACCTGAAAGAAGCGATTGCCGTTTTGGAAGAAGGAATGAAAGGAACTATGGCCGATTACACTATCGCTTCGGTTGTCGAAACGATGATTATGGATATTTTCCCGTTTTCACCGGAAAAAGCAGAAAAATGAGCGTAGTTGAAAACCTCCGGAAAATCCGGGAAACTTTGCCAGGAAACGTCCGTTTGACGGCTGTTTCCAAATTTCAGCCCGAATCCGTTTTGTGGGAGGCTTATAATGCCGGGCAACGGATTTTCGGGGAAAATCACGTGCAGGAACTGGTTCCGAAATATGAACATTTACCGAAAGACATTGAGTGGCATTTTATCGGACATTTGCAGGCAAACAAAGTCAAGTATATCGCTCCGTTTGTTCATACAGTTCAAAGCGTTGATAGCCTGCGGCTTTCAGAAGAAATTAACAGGCAGGCCGGAAAGCACAACCGGAAAGTTAATGTTTTCCTTCAAATTCATATTGCACAGGAAACGCACAAATTCGGGTTCCTTTTTGAAGAAGTCGAGAAATTGCTGGCGGAAAGAGCATTTGATGCTTTGAAGAATATCCGGATTACCGGATTGATGGGGCTGGCCACTTTCACCGGTGACGCGCTGCAAATTCGCCGTGAATTTAGCAGTTTACATGCTTTTTTCCTGAAAATTAAAAATATCTATTTTGCCAGCGATACATTTTTTAATGAATTATCTATCGGCATGAGTGATGATTATCTCATTGCCATTGAAGAAGGTAGCACTACGGTAAGAATCGGCGGCAAGCTATTCGGCGAAAGAATTAAAAATTAAACATTGGACTATAAGAATAAAATTGATAGATTTGCGCCTTGTATTTAAATTTCATTCATAAAATAAACCTATGAAGAAGATTTTAATGACAAATTTTGCGGGTTTGAATTTGATTAGTCCAGTTATTATAGGAAGTTCAGGGTTAACAAACACGCCGGAGAAAAACACAGCGCTTGAAAAGGTAGGGGCGGGAGCCGTCATATTACCTTCAGTTTTTGAGGAACAGATTGAAATACAAACCGGTACAAACATTTGGACGGATTGTCCGAAAGCGCACGATTGTATCCTCAATTCCGCCAATGAAATGCAATTGGAAGATTACCTGCAATTGATAAAGAAATCCAAAGAATCGTGTCAAATTCCTGTTATTGCGAGTATTAACTGTTACCGTGACGACGGATGGATTGATTTTGTCCGCCAAATTGAGATGGCTGGCGCTGACGCGATTGAACTGAATATTTTCGGGCTGAATACCGAAATCGACCGGCCTGAAAATACGGTTGAAGACATTTATTTGCGTATTACCCGGAAAGTTAAATCGCTTGTAGATATTCCGGTGATTGTGAAAATGAGTAAATATTTCAGCCACATTGTAAAACTGGCGAATGATTTGCGGGGAGCCGGCGCGGACGGAATCGTACTTTTTAGTCGTTTTTATCAGCCGGACATAGATGTTCACCTGATGCAGGCGAGTTCGGGATATGTGTTCAGTTCGAATACCGAAATCGCGGATACGCTTAGGTGGACTTCTCTTGTGAGCCTAAAACTTCCGGATGTTTCAATCGCCTCCTGTACGGGTATTCATGACTGGGAAGACATTATCAAATGTCTTCTTTGCGGAGCTTCGGCCATCGAACTGTGCAGTACCGTTTACCAGCACGGGAACGAAATTATTCAAGCGATGAACCGGAGTTTAGAGGAATGGATGGTAACCAAAGATTTCAAGTCAATTGAAGAAGTCAGGAGCAAATTGAATTTCGATGAAATTCAAGACCCGTCTTTACACGAACGGGTTCAGTTTATGAAATACTTTTCCAACAGAGATTAATATAAGATGAGTTTGAAAGGCGCATTCAAAAATTCGGGCGGTTTTGTCCAATTCATTCTGTTTATTGGAATCGTAATTATCGGAACCGTGGCAGGAAGTTTAGCTTCCGTATTTCTTATCGCGTTGAAGTCTGGTTTCAATGTAGAAGCGATAAACGAAATTATGACAAATATAACCGATTATCCGATCTATTTGAGAGAAATACAATTCCTTAACCAATTGAGTATTTTTATTTTTCCTGCTTTGCTGACCGCTTGTTTGTTCGGCGAAAATTACAAGGACTATCTTTATTTGAATACTCCGTTTAACGGTTCTACGGTGTTTTGGACTGTTCTGAGCATGATTTTTATCTTTCCTTTTCTAAATTTAATCACCCAATTGAACCAACAGATGGTTTTGCCGGATTTTTTGAAAGGAGTGGAAGACTACATAAAATCCATGGAAGAAACCAATGCCAAACTGATTGAATCCATGCTACGCACCGACAATCTGCAGGCGATTATTTTCAATATACTGGTTGTGGCTGTTTTTGCTGCCGTCGGGGAAGAATTTCTTTTTCGGGGAACGCTACAGCGGATTTTCGGCGGTATGATTCGCAACAAACACATTGTCATTTGGTCTGTCGCCTGTATTTTCAGTTTTATTCATTTTCAGTTTTACGGATTTATTCCGCGACTGCTGCTGGGCGTATATTTCGGTTACTTGTTGCATTTCACCCAAAACCTGTGGATACCCGTTATAGCGCATTTTACGAACAATTTTACCGGCGTTGTTCTTTTGACTGCCTATCCGGCAGATTCCAGACAAATGCAAACGCTTGATGCTTTGGGATATGGAAATACCTGGTGGCTTTCCATTATTTCTCTTTTGCTGTTTGTTTATGCTTTTCGGCAGGTAAAATTTAATGCACGGTGATCCATCGGTACGAGATGCCGCTTTTAAGTTTACCCAATTAATTCTACTTTAACAGATTAAAATTTGTTTACCCCCAGCGTTATTAACATCAGCTTGCCGTCTGCAATGTCGCTCAAATATTTGGTCAATCATATCATCTTCAGAGACTTGTCGGTGCAGATTAAAAATAATCCACCGTTTAATATCGCGAACAGAAAGCATTGGAATATCATCGAAGCAAAGCAGCTTTTCTTTCAAAATAAAGGTCGAAAGCAGGAAGTTAAGCGCTGTTTGATGATACCATGCCTGCCACTTGCGGGTCAGGTACCGGTCCATACCCAAAATCTGCCTGTTTTCTTTGATACGGTGCTCTGCGAAAAAGCGTTGCGCCTGCATGTAAGCAATGCCTTTTTCCGTGTATTGTCCCGGATTAGCACCGGTAAACGAATATTTGTATTCGTAATCGCCTGTCTCTGTCTCTGTCCGGCGGAT
>JAIRNV010000015.1 GCA_031257875.1 Dysgonamonadaceae bacterium | reverse complement strand
TCATTAATTACTTTCAGATGTGCCCAATGTCGTCAACTTAAGATAAATAAGGTAATAAGGTCAGGGAAATATGAGCATCATTCATTGCTACTCAGGTTGTTTTGTTGGAAAAAATAAGGGAAAAGCCTTATTCCCAACCTTATTTAATAACAAAATAACCTGAGTAGCAGAGAATTGTTCTGTCTCAAAAGAGTAATATGAACACAGATGAAACGGATAACACGGATTTTCACTGAATATTTCTTTATTTTGTAGAAAAGTGTAATTATCTGCCGGTCAAAAATATAAAAAACTGTGTTCATAATGATACATAACGGATTGGTATAAAACATTTTCCGATTGATATACTTCCATGACGCAAATACCGGATAATTTTGCCGCGTGAACTATATCAAATGAATAAAAAAAAATACTGATATGAAAATAAAAAATACTGATATAAAACGAAAAGATATATATATGTACATCAGAAAGTTTCATATATAAATAAATAATATGCATGTAAACATGAAAAATCTACACGTGAAAATAAAATAATTGCACATGCAAATCATTTGAAATTATACCTGAAAATATAATCTTTATTTGTAGAAAAAATATGTATCTATATAAATAAAATATCTATATTTGCAAAAGGAAATTATACGCAGGTATTTTTTAGCGCCCGATACATGTTTTTTTTATATTTCAAATTAATAATTTACTAATTATCCAAAAGATGAAAGTATTCCCGGAAATTTTGATTCAATGGGCAGGTATTGTCTCCGGTTTTGCAAATATGATTTTTGCTTTCTTTACAGACAGTGGAATCTTTACCGCCGACAGCGGTGTATTCGCTCCTGCCTTCACTGCCGGAACGCTTGCTTATGCAAGCATCCCGGGCGAAGTACTTACCCGCATCCGTCAATGGCATGGAAAAATTAGCGAACGGTTTGCCAATATTTACAACCTTGTCGACCGCATCCGGCGTCATCAAACGCAGTGGAATTTTCCCCCGACGCTGCTGGAACAACTGAGCAACAACTGTAACGAACTGGAGACGCTGATTGCCAAATGCCGTTCCAATCGGGGCTCCACCGCCGACCGCATCCTGCGCGACTCGCTGTTTAGAACTACCGTCGAACTGTGTCTGACGCAGGTAAAAGCCTGGGCATTTATGGAATACTACGCCGGGGTGTTGACAGCCGTCGACGTGCATCTGCTCGGATTTTTCCTGCCGGGAGAAACAGGCGGACGCCGCAAACGCCATAAACCGACCAGCGTGCTGGCTGAAGTCAAAATATCAACCATCAACGCAGACTTTATCCGCGTGGTCATCAACCGGGCAACCGATGAAAATACCGCGCGTGTGGTGCGCGGATGGCCTCCGGGCGTGCGTTATGCCCTGATTGTCATCGTGGCCTCCGACGGTAGAACCGAAGTATACCGTCGGCCCACCACCCGCCTGTACAACAACATCCGGATGCCCGACGACTCGCACGGCAAGCAGTTCATCATCAAGGCCTCTTTCCTCAAACACGTGGACGACACACCTGTATTCGGCACCGAACAGACCTTTTCCATACCGCTCACTACCGAAGACCTGGTTACACACTCTCACGAAATCGAATGGTACCGGATGGAATTAGAAAAACTCAGGCTGGAAATAGAAAATCTTCGGGCTGTACAAAACAGGGGTGAAAGGTGAAGGGTGAAGAGAGATATGGAAATAAAATAATAATTCATATAAATAATCATTTAATAATTAAGGAAATGAATACAAAAAAAGTAAATTCAACAGAAAATCCGTAACCGGATGCGCCTGAACGAATTGAAGAATGAGTTATTACGGCGACCGGCGCAATCTGACGGCAAGGGATTTTATCAAAGGCAGGTGCAGCAACCTGTTTTGCCTGCGGGAGAAGAAACGGATTTCCCTGTTTGCTTTTGTCATTTTATATATCATTGCTGATATGCTTATTCAAATTTTTTCTGCAAAGGTTGTTTCCCGCCTGCGCGGGAATAACACGGTGCGACACTTTGAAATTCACCCGTCAGGCAAAAATCGGACATTAAAGACTGTAATCTCCGAATCCGTTCCAATACGGACAGGCGGCCCCCACAGCCCGATACCGGAAGTAACGTAATATTGCGTGTTTCCTTTCCGGCAGTAACCGTATGCCGTTTCGTACATTCGTTCTACGAGCAGGCTGAGCGGCCAGATTTGTCCGTGGTGGGTATGCCCCGAAAATTGTAGGTCAATACCGTTTTGTTCCGCTTCATTTAAATTCACCGGCTCGTGGTCGAGTAAAAATAACGGATAAACCGTATCGGTTGCCGCAACTAAACCGGACAGGGGTTCCCGTTTGGGATTGCCTTGCAGGTCATCCCGTCCGATAAGCCAGATGCTGCTGTCTATTAGTGCGGCGCTGTCGACAAGGAGCCGGATGTCCGTTTTCCGTAAAAAGTTCATGCTTGATTCGATACCGCTCAGGTATTCATGGTTGCCCAAACAGGCATAGACGCCGAGCGGCGCATGCATTTGCTCAAATTCTTCCCACATTTTTTCCCGCATCAGGGGCAGGGTATTGTTGTCGACTATATCGCCCGCGATGATTATCATATCGGGGTTTTGGGCATTTACCCGTTGAACAATGCGTTTCAAACAGTTTCTGTCAATGTTTATTCCCAAATGTAAATCGCTTAATCCGACTATTTTCAGTTCTTTATAATTACCTGCGCTTTTGTGGATGACAATTTCCCGCTCCGATACTTTGGGATGCGTGAAACGGTAATACCCGTAAATCATCAGTCCGGCTACCAGTATGTATCCGGCCGAAACCTGTATTTTCAGGAACTTTTTCGACTGTTTGACTGTCGGGGAAAGCCTGACCAAGCCATAAATCAAGTCTGTAAGCAGGAAAAAAAGGAGAAGATACAGCATCGCTCCCAGCCAGCATGTGCCCGGAAAATAAAGAATTTTTTGCACCGCCGGCAGAAATGTATTCCGTCCCAACATGGCAATGATAAATGCCGAATAGAGAAAAAAATAAATAACAGCGAATGAAATTTTTACTGTTTTCCACTTGGGAATTACCTGCCGTGTTTTGTGAAAAATGTATGCGTTGATTGCCGTGTATAGCAGAAATACGATTATAAAAAACGGTTTCATTATGTCTTTTTTTTAGTAAACGAGTTGACGCCTGTCTACCTGTTAACTTGTTTACTCGTCTACTCGTTTACTTGTGAAGTTTCCAGGATTTTACTTTTCCTCTCCAACCGAATTTCTTTTGCCGGATTTTCCGCCGGAAACAACAGCGTTTCTCCCTGCCTGATTTCCGTCTGTCTGTCGCTACTGTCCGCGAAACGGGCTTTGCCTTCCATACAGATATAAATTGAGAATGAACCGTTTGAACCGGTCAGCCGGACAGTCGCATCCCGGTCGGTTTCAATCAGGCGGGTTGTGAAATACGGGCAGGAAACCAAAGTCTGTATTTCGTTGGGTTTCGAGGTATAAGCTAATTTATAACCGGGATAAATTTTATAGTCGATAGCATCTTTGGCCAATTCCGTATGCAGTTCCCTCGGATTGCCGTGAGCGTCTTTGCGGTTGTAATCGTAAATCCGGTAAGTGATATTTGATGTTTGCTGTATTTCGGCAATAAAACAGCCGGCGCCAATGGCGTGTACCCGTCCGGCAGGCAGGAAAAAAACATCTCCGGATTTTACTTCATGCCTTTGTAAATAATTGATAAACGTATTGTCTTCCAAACTTTTCAGGTACTGTTCGGGTGTAATGGCCTGCGAAAATCCGGCATATATAAAAGCGCCCGGCTTCGCCTTGATAACATACCACATTTCGGTTTTCCCGGAAGAGTTATGCCGTTTTTGAGCCAGTGCGTCGCCGGGATGAACCTGGATGGAAAGGGTATCGCGGGCGTCGATGAATTTAACGAGCAGCGGGAAGGGAGATGCGAAAGTTTCGACCGTTGTTTTTCCCATCAGCCTTTCGCCGTAAATTTCAATTAATTCTTTCAGGGATTTGCCTTTGAGTTCACCGTTGGCGACGACCGAAATACTGTCTTTTACGTGGGATATTTCCCAGCTTTCGCCGATGCCCTGTCGTCCGGGATGCAGGTCTTTGAAGCGGCATATTTCATCGCCTCCCCAGATGATTTCCTTTAGAATCGGTTCAAATTTGAACGGATATAACATGATTTAATGATTAATGTTGTTTGAATGAGTAGAATTTTTCGGCTACTTTTTGATAGGTGGGCATTTTAACTCCAGTTTTTTCACCCATCCGAATCATATTGAACAGCAAATCGTTGATTTCGGATTCATGCCCCCGGGCAATATCTTTCTGCAAAGACGCCGTGCTGTCGGGGTCTAAACCGTCCAGTATTTTGAGGTTATCCGCAACCAGGCCGTCGGGAAGGGGAATGTTCAGCTTCCGTCCGATTTCGGCGCTTTCGGCTGACAGTCCGGTAAATACATCGCGTTTCCCGCCTGTTTTCTGTATTTCCCGCATCGGTACGTCGAAATAAGCGCCCGTGAGCGCCATGGCCGAAATAAACGACCATTTGATAAAAGTATCCCGGTTAATATCTTCGGAAATTACTGCCTTGATGCCGCTTTCGGTCAAATCGGCCTGAACGGCTTGAATTTTTTCGGCGGGAACAACCGTTCCTTTTCTCACCCCGTATACCAAACGGAAAATCGTTCCCATCTGGGTAATTTCGCCCGGGGCAGACACAAACGAAACGATATAAATGCAGCCGTCGAGAGCCATCGCTCCGCCGTTCACCGTCGTTTGAATCCTATCGCCTGTTCCATAAACATTTAAGACAGGTATAATCAGCGTGTCCCTGTGTGCGGCTTTTTGAAGAAGACCGGCAATGGAATCAATGGAATATCCTTTTACACAGACAAAAATCACATCGGCTTTGCCGGTAAATTCTTCGGAAGTGCAGGCCGGTATTCGGAGGTAATGAGTTCCTTTCAGGTCGGATTTCAATTTCAGTCCCTGTTCTCGGATAGCCTGCAAATGAGCGCCGCGAGCGATACAGCTTACGTCTTTTCCGGCAAGCGCGAGGAATCCGGCGATGCTTCCCCCCACGCCGCCTGTTCCTGCTATCAGGTAATTTATTTTTTTTGTCATCATTCCGTGTATTTTATTTTCCGGTGCAAAAATAGACATTGTTTTAGTCATTCCAATATCGTGTACTTAAATAATCAATTAAATCTTTATACTTCCTTTTTGTCAATGTTCTGAAGAAAAACCTTAACAAGTCGTTATTTTCTTTATTGGGATAATATGCAAATGAAGATAATGGTCCGCGCGTATTTTGCCGAACGCATATTTTGCTGGTAATGGTCAACTGTTTCAATAAGGGTTACTCCAAATGAATTGTCCCCAAAATTATTGATATTGTCATCAGACCATATTGCCGGAATTTCGCGGTTAAAACTTAAAATGTTCCAAGAGGCATTAAATTCTTTGTTATCAACGCTTGATTCGGGAGAGAAACTGCCGATAAAAGAAGGCGACTGCCATTGTCCATTAATTGTAACGACAGTATGTTGTCCTATCGGAATAAAGCTGACAGCGCCCTGCATATGAATTTCTTGATCCAAATTTATCAACATCTTTAATAACAATACTTTCCGAAACCGAAAACAATTTTACCACACCAACAGTCGTTTCGAGCATCTGACTGCCAATTTTAAAATCAGGATTTTGTATCATGCCTCTCAAATCGGTTATGCCAATTGCAATTTGTGCTTTGTCAAAATGAAATTCGCTATTGTCAATTCTCAGGTTGGCAAGGTCTGAAAAATTGCCGTTAAAATGAATGTTGCATAAATTTCTTTTTTGATGTTTCCATATCTGTTTTATTTTTAAAATAATAACAAATATAAATCAGTCGTGCTATAAAAAAAAGCCCCAAGCCAACGGCCAGGACAGTAAATTACAACGAACATGTCCATTTTTTTTTCAGTGTTTATTTTTTTACTTGCACAATCAAAAAAGCATAACATAGCGGGATGAAGTAATGTTGGCGGACAACCGGTTTTCTTCATCGAAAAATCTGCTTTTCACCGGCCAGCCTGAAAAAGTATTTTGTGACAGACATGAAAAGTAACCGTCTGTGCATGTTTGCCACAACCGTGATCACGCAAACCTCTCTTTTATGTAATGCGAAATAAACAAGATATTGCAGTTTTAATCTTTTCCTCCGTGTCCCTCCGTGAATCCACTCCGTGAAACTCTGTGTTTAATAATTTTTACAACACGGAGTTTCACGGAGTGGATTTCACGGAGGGACACGGAGTGATTGTTACTTGTTATTTATTTTGTATTCCTATGTGCATCTTTATTGGCATATATCAAGCCGGAACACTTGATATCATTTTGCCCTAAAATCCAAAATTTATTTCATGGCCTTAAAAACGCGTGGAAAGAACTTGCGGCTATCAAAAATTTTAATCCTGCGTAACATGAGTGATTAATAATTAACAGTTGATTTTCAGGTAACCACTAACCACTAATTATTAGAATACGTATGAACGCTATGCTGCGCCGAAGGCAAATAATTGATCCCTATCCATGTTATCATCAGCAGTACAAAAGCGACCGGCAATACCCACAGGGTGAATTTCGGGTGATCCTTTTGCTGCCGTGCGTGGATATATACAAGGTAAGCGGCGGTGGTTACAAACGCCCATGTTTCTTTCGGGTCCCACGTCCAGTAATGCCCCCACACTTCTTTTGCCCAAACGCATCCCATCAACATGCCCAGCATCAGGAACCCGAACCCGGCATAAACCAGGTTGTCCGTCAGGCGATACAGCCCCCGGTCGGGAACTCCAGCAGCCAGTTTACGCAGTTGGATGATTGAGGCGATGGTTGCCGCGCCGAGCATGGCATAGGAAAGGATATATACCGTAACATGCGGCACAAACCAGTAGCTTTGCAAAGCGGGCATCAGGTTTTTGGAATGGATTTCGGGCTTGAAAATATTGATGCAGACAAAAACGCAGGCCATCAGACTGCTGAACGACAGCAACCATTGATATTTCCACCGTTTGCAGGTAATAAATCCCACTAAGGAAAGGAAAAACGAATACCAGAGCCTTGTCTCGCCCATTGTGCGCATGGGCGGGCGTTCCTGTCCGATCCACAGGCCGGCTATGAATGCGGCAAATACGGCAATGCCGGCAGTCATCAATACATCCGTTACTTTACGGCTGATTCGGGAATAAACCAGTATTCCCGCGCTTAGCCACAATGCCATGGCCGGCAGGGCAAAGAAAAGAAATTCATCCCACGTCATCGACTGCTTCCTCCTTTCGTTTATTTCCACTCCAAAGCATACAGACCGAACCGCAGGCAAGCAGGACAATCCCTGCGTAAACCGGGGTTATCCACGGGTCGTATACCAGTTCGATACTGCTGTAAGCGGACATGTTGCCTGCCTCGCTGTCGTACCCGTACTGGTACAGCGTCCAGTGTCCCGATTTATATGGCTTGTTCACTTCCAACAGGATATTCCTGCGAGTACCGTTTTTCGTATAAATATTGATGTCGGAGACAAACCGTTTGGGTTCGGGGCGGGTTGCGGCGATACAATACCGTTCGTCCAAATCCAGTACCGCATACGGTTGGGCTATGTTGCCCGCACAAACCCAGCCTTCCCTGGTTATGCCCGTTTTCGGATTCCGCACTTCAATCTTTGCGGCGGGCGAGGCGCCGGGCATCCGCACTTCGCGGTAAGCGCCGTCCCTGTTGCGCACGGCTTCGTGAATATATTCCTTCAGCAGAATATGCCGGTCGCCTATTTTGCCTTCCCTTTGCTTTTCGTCAATTTGAAAATAACGGGGTTTGTCAGGGGGCTGGGCGACGCCCGTCTCCTTTTCGATTACCACCAGTTGGGGCGGATATTCTTCCATGTAAAAATCGTTGAGTTCTATGCCGAAGGGCAGCTCGACTGTGTCGCCCTTTTCGTTGTATGCGCTCCGCCCGGTTTCGCCCTCGCGCACGTACATTACATAATTCCGGACGTCAGAAGCCCCCATTCCCGCAGCGAAAAGCAGCAGCCACAATCCTGTATGATTCAGGTAAAAAGCGTAATTTTTGATGCGGAAAGGAATCATGCGCCTCGCGATAACCGCGCCGAGCGAAAGCAAAATGAGAAGATAGACGAGTACAAAAGGCCAGGCGGACGGACTGCAGGTAATGCCCAAAATAACCGTCGCACCGATCAGGGTAACGGCCATCGGCGCGCCGGAAAACCACCGGCAGAAAGAACTTTCCCGTTTAATGGAAAATAACGTTAAAAGCAGGATAATGATTCCGCCGAGAATAAAATTGACCGGACGGCGCAGCCAGGTGAAATCAAACGCCCCAACGGTAAACTGCAACACAAAACCGGTTAAAACAATTCCGGCGGTGATGGCGATACTTTCCCTGTATCGCCATGGAAAACGCCACATATTATTTTCCGCTAAAATTGACCTTATCAAACAGGATGCAGGGAATCCGCCAGCTGGAAACCGTGCGGGGATCATTCCCCACTTCAATCACCTGTTGCCAAAGCGTCAGCAGGTTGCCCGTAATATTCATTTCGTTTACCGGTTTAACGGCTTTCCCGTTTTCAACCAGGAAACCTTCGATTCCGAACGAAAAATCGCCGGTCGTGCTGTTGCTGTTTCCGCCGTTAAAACCGGTTACCCAGATTCCTTTGTCAATGGAAGCGAGTATTTGGTCAAAATTGCGATCTCCCAGATTCAGGGTCAGGATGGACGGCGACTGTATTGTCGGTTCCATATTCAATTTTCCGCTGTAATAGGTATCAATGAAATACATGTCCAAAACGCCGTTTTTGATAATGCCTGCCTTGCGGGTAGCCACGCCTTCTTCGTCAAACCACCGCGCTCCGCGTGCGTTTTTGATATGCGGATCGTCCACAATCGTAATTTTATCCGATATAATTTGCTGCCCCAGTTTGTCGATCAGGAAAGACGATTTTTGTTGAATGCTGTTTCCGTACATGGCGGAAATCACAGGAGACAATAAACGTCCGGCGGATAAATTGTCTACAATCATCGGGAAGACGCCGCTTTCGATTTTTTCCTGTCCGAGTTTCCGCAAAGTCCTTTCGTAGGCGGTTTTACCAATTCCCTGTTTCTGCAGTTTATCCCAGTCAATGGTGGAATCGTACCAGTAAGATTCGGGACGCGCGTCGCCGTCGCCTTTCATGGACGTTTCGGCCGAAAGACTGAACCAGGTTGTTTCGGTTTCCCCCTCAAAGCCGTTTGACGCAATGTGCCATGAACTCCCCGTTCCATCGGAATAACTGGCGGAAACGGAAATCAGTCGTTCATCGGTTTTGTAAACTTCGTTTACATTGTTTCTGATTAAAGCCAGTTTTTCATCTACCGAAATACTGTCGATACTTTTATCAGACAGTTCCAGCCCTTTGCCGTCGCCTTTGTACAGGCGGCTTGGATCGGGCAGTTTACGAAATTCGTCCTTAGCCAGATAACGTGTTGTTTCGATTCCGTTGGCAATGAATTTTTCCATCTCTTTCCTTTCCAGGCGGTTGGTAGAGAAGGAAGAATATTTTTCGTCCACGTAAAGCCTGATTGTCAGGCCGTTTCCCGACGACTGTTCCAGTTTGTCCAACTGCGTATCCCTGTATTCAAAAGAATTTTCGGTTTCCGCATAAATTCTCACGCTTGCATCGGAACAACCTTTGTCCAACGCATATTTCAACGCCCATTGGGCTAATTCTTTATGTGCTTCTGAAATCATAATTAAATACCTCCTACCGTTAACTGTTTTACCAATACCGTCGGCAAGCCCTGCGATACGGGGCAGCCTTGTCCGTTTTTCCCGCAGGTCCACGAACCCTGATCAATCTTTAAGTTATTGCCTACCATCGTAATATCGGCCAAAGCCTTTGGGCCGTTACCGATAATATTGATATCCTTGATGGGTTGGGTTAATTTCCCGTTTTCAATCAGATAACCGGTTTTGACAAAAAACGTAAAGTCGCCGGCTCCGATTTGAACCTGTCCGTTTGTGAAAGTATCCACGTAAATACCGCTTTTCACGCTTGCGATAATGTCGTCCTGCGTGCAGTTGCCGTTTTCCATGTACGTGCTGCGCATACGGGGAATCGGGACATAGCGGAACGACTGGCGGCGGCCGTTTCCGGTAGGTTCGACTCCGTAATGTTTCGCACTGATACGGTCGTGCAGATAAGAATTTAATTCGCCGTCTTTGACGATATAAGTTTTTTGCACCCCTACTCCTTCGTCGTCGAAATTGATGGAGCCGCGATCGAAATCAATGGTTCCGTCATCGACTACGCTGATATTTTTATCACAGATTATTTTACCCAGTTTATCGGAAAAAATGGAAGTGTTTTTCCGGTTAAAATCGGCTTCGAAAGCATGACCGATGGCCTCGTGCAGTAAAATGCCCGAACCGCCCGCAGCCATTACGACAGGTATTTCTCCGCCTTTCGGCTGTATGGCGTCAAACATAATCGCCGTTTTTTCTACGGCTTCCTGTGCAATTTCCTCTATCACGGCGTTGGTGAGGAAAGAAACGTCCTTCCGCGCAGCCCGCGACGAAAAGCCGTTTTCGATTTTATCGCCCTGCTGCATCACGCAACTGCCATACAACTGAATCATCGGGCGAATGTCATGACAAAGCCGGCCTTCGGAACTGTAATAAAGGATGTAGGATGTAGTGTCATTGATGGAAGCATTCACCTTGATTACCCGCGAATCCAGTTCAAAAATCCTGTCGTTCAGTTTTTGAAGATAAGGCATTTTATCCTTGACGGATTCATTTTCCCATGATTTTAAGATGGGATAATGCGTTTCAAAAG
Source organism: Dysgonamonadaceae bacterium (assembly GCA_031257875.1). GTDB lineage: Bacteria > Bacteroidota > Bacteroidia > Bacteroidales > Azobacteroidaceae > Azobacteroides. The sequence continues at coordinate 7,000 of JAIRNV010000015.1, read as the reverse complement.
TTTTTTCGTCAATCTTGACAGGCGGCGTTTTGGCTTTGCCGTTTGCGATGCGCGAAGCCACCCTCGCCGCTTTAATCATCCCGTCCACATCGGTGTTTTCAACAAAGGCGTATCCCTGCTGATCGCCCGATACAACACGGATTCCCACGCCATAATCAATATTCGACCCTGCGCGGTTTACGGCGCGATCCTGCAAGACCAGCGAGTTGGAAAATGTGTGTTCAAAAAACAAATCGGCATAATCGCCGCCTTTTTCCAAAGCGACAGCCATTACTTTTCTCAAATCGCTTTCCGTTACATTAAAATGGTTTAACATCATCGGTGCATTTTCTTTTTTATTCATTCGGGCATACATTAAGTCGGGAAATGCAAGACTTCCGGTCAATGCAATTCCTCCTGCCCTTAAAAAATCTCTGCGTTTCATGAATAATCGTTTAGTGTAAATAAATATTTATGATAGTTTTTATTCTGCAAATGTAGCATTTATTTATTACATAAACCGAATTTCAGTGCTACCAGGGCGTTTTGTTGTTAGAATAAGGTTGGGAATAAGTTTTTTTCCCGCATTTGGAACCAGGGTTAATTATAAGCCCAAAATGTCCATTAGGAATATCCACACCGGTTGGGTACTAAATTTCTAATGGACACCAGTAGAGAAATCCATTCATAATATGTTGATATATATTATAGTATATCGCATTAAATACTTAAATTCGCGGCAAAAAACAGGATATAATGCCGGGTGACACAAACGCCGGGAAGCCGTCAGGACGGTTTTGTCAACTGACACAAACGCCAAAAAGCCGTCAGGACGGTTTTGTCAACTGACACAAACGCCAAAAAGCCGTCGGGACGTTTTTGTCAGGTGACACAAACGCCGGGAAGTCAACTGACACAAACGCCGGGAAGCCGTCAGGACGGTTTTGTCAGGTGACACAAACGCCGGGAAGCCGTCAGGACGGTTTTGTCAACTGACACAAACGCCAAAAAGCCGTCGGGACGTTTATGACCGCGGTTGAAATATCCCCAAAAAACGCCGTTTACCCGTAACTCGTAACTCGTAACTCGTAACTCGTAATTAATTATAACCTGGATTCTGCGGGAATTCGGCGTCGATATTGAGGTCTATCTGCGTTTGCGGGATAGGCCACAGCACATTGTGATCTTGAATATTCAAGGCCGGGATTTTCGGGTTGTTGTTGTACTTGCGCACCCGTTCGATTAATTTGCCGGTGCGGCGAAGCGCGAAGTGGCGGCAGGTTTCGCCGTAGAGTTCGCGCGCGCGTTCGTCGAGTACATAATCAATGTCGGCCTGGGCGGCTGTGATGGGCCGGGCATGCGAACGCTCGCGTACCTTATTGACGTCGGCGGCTGCCAGGTCGTTTTTCCCCAGCTGCGCATAGGCTTCGGCGCGGTAGAGATAGGTTTCCGCCAGGCGCATGCCGTACTGGTCTTTATACACGCTGCCATGTCCGGAGGTGGCCAGGTTGTCGAAGACGTTGCACGGGTCGGTCATCTTCATGAAGTAGGGATAGATGTACTGGCAGGTGTCTCGCATGTGGTCGCGCGCGGGTTCGGCCGGATACTGGCTGAAGTCGATCTTCTGCCCGTAGTACGCAGATTCGGGGTTGTCGATGTAGAAATCCCGTTTGATGTTGTGCGGCGCATTGCGGATGTCGTTGTCCCAGTCGCCTTCCCATGCGGTATGCGTCATCAGCAGGGTGGGATGTATCCAGGCCACGCCCCGGCCCAGGGTATCGGAAAGGCCGGTATAGGCCCCGTTGATAAACTCGCCCAGGAAGGGTTTCTTGCCGTCGGGCGTAGCGTCGAGGCGGAAGTAAGCCGGGCCGAAGGCGCGTCCGCTGCGAACATTGTGCCCGCCCGTTACGGTAGGAGGCTCGAACTGTACCACCCAGATGGCCTCCTTGTTTTCCGCCAGGTTCTGATTGCCGTAGGCAAAGAGGTCTAAGTAGACGTCGCCTGTTCCGAAGACGTCCACGGTAGAGCCGAAGCGTTCGGTCATCAGTTGGTAGCCGAAGTTGTCGATTACCTGGGTTGCCGTAGCCACGGCTTCGTTGTATTTTTTCTGCATGAGATACACTTCGGTCAGCAGGTGCAGGGCGGCGCCTTTGGTGATGCGTCCGGGGTCTTCTTCTTTTCCGGGATCGGGCAGGTTCTGGGCGGCGTCTTTGAGGTCGCGTTCCATCAGTTCGTAAGCTTTAGATACGGGGTCTCTGACGAAGTCGGTCTTGGCCGAGCTGATCACTTCTTCCAGCACGGGGACGTCGCCAAAGAAGGATACCAGGTGGCGGTAGGCAAAGGCCCGGAAAAATTCGGCCTCGGCTTTGTAGGCCAGTTTCTGATCGTTCGACTGCCAGATTGCGTCGTCGGATGCGTCGATAAATTCGATCAGCATATTGGCCCGCTGGATAAGGATAAAGGGCCGCTTCCAGTAATCGTTTACGTAGCTCGACGTCGGGATGAGATAAGTCTGGTAGTTGCACAGGAAGCGCGTGCTTCCGGGATCCTCGCCGTGGAAGGCGATATCGGTACCCACTCCCTTGTAGATGGCATATACGTCCTGAAGGTCGTCTCCTCCGGGCGAGAACCAGTCGTAGCGTACCGTCGAATGAAGGGCCGTGACGCCCTGCTTGATACCGGCCACTGTTTCGTATGCATTTTCCGGGGCAAGGAAGTCCATGGGTTTTTCTTCGAGGAAGGCGGCGTCGTCGCAGGACGTCAGCGCCACGGCCCCGATGACGAGAGTCCGGAAAAAGATATATCCTTTGTTGATGTATGTTTTCATCTTTGTATGTTTTTAAGGTGATTAGAATGATAATTTAATACCGAACACGATGTTTTGTATCCCTCTCTGGTCGGGGAATCCCTTATTGGATTCGTCGTGGTTGATGGAGGCAAATTCGGGATCCCATCCGGGGAATTTTGTCCATGTAGCCAGGTTTTTCCCGGAGGCGTAAACCTGAAGCTGATCCAGTCCGCCCAGGGCTTTCAGCGCTTTGGGGCCGAAGCTGTAAGTGAGGGAAACGTCCTGCAAACGCACAAAACTCCGGCTCAGCCAGTTTCCGCTGTATACGGCGGGCGAGTTGTAGATACCGGTCGATTCGGTGGTACGGTTCTCCGGCGTCCAGTAATGTTTGGCCGAAGTCTGGTTGATGCGGTACACGTCGTCCGAGCGTTGGGATACGTTGGTAAAGCCGTAGGAGTCGAAGAGGTAATATCCATTGCCTCCCTGTACGGAATTGAGCAGGAGGTAGAGCGACCAGTTCTTATACTTGAGCGTATTGGTTATGCTAAAGGTATAATTGGGCGTTTTGTATCCGATGATGCTGCGGTCGTCGGCCGTGATTTTGCCGTCGCCGTCGCGGTCTTCGTATTTAAACTGACCGGGATACCAGCCTTCGTAGATCGTGCCGTTGTAAAGGTCTTCCTCCTGCCACATGCCGATGATCTTATAATCGTAGATAGCAGATATGGGTTCGCCGACGAACCAGGAGTTTCCTTCGTCCTTATCGTTTTCGTCGCCATAGAGCTTGGTAATTTTATCGCGGTTGAGCGAGAAGACCACGCCCATATCCCAACTAAAGCCGGGCAGCTTCACGTTGGTAGAGCTCACTTCGATGTCCACCCCTTTGTTGCTCACGCCCCCGATATTGGTCCAGGTACTTTCGTATCCCGACGACCAGGGGATGCGCCTTTGCACCAGTACGTCCTCGGTCTGTGCGATATAGTAGTCGATCGAGGCATTGATTCGCCGGTCGAAGAACCCAAGGTCGAGTCCGACGTTGTAAGACGTTGTTTTCTCCCAGGCGAGCGAGGTATTGCCGATGGCGCTGGGATAAACGCCCACCACGGCCGTAGAGCCGTATACGTTGTTGGCCGTAGTCATTTTGGCGAAGCTACTGTAACGTCCGATCCCCTGGTTGCCGTTCTGTCCGTACGACAGCCTCAGCTTGGCGTACAGTTGGTCTACATCCTGCAGGAAATCTTCTTCCGAAGCGATCCATCCCAGCGAGAAGGAGGGCAGGGTTACGAATTTGGAGTCGGAGCCAAAGCCGGAAAAACCGTCGCGCCGTACGGTAGCCGCCGCCATGTAGCGGTTTTTAAACTGGTAGTTGATGCGCCCCATATAAGATACGCCCTTTTCTTCCCAGGCCTCGTTTTGGTCGGTGGTGAGTTTCGTACCCATCGCCATATTATTGAATCCCAGCGTTGCGTTGTCGAAGTATTCGGAGCGCAGGCGGAACTTGCCTCCATAATATTTCTCGCGGCTGTAAAGCAGGGTAGCGTTTACGCTATGGTCGCCGAATTTATTAATATAGGTAACGATGTTGTTCAGTATCCAACTGTTGTTTTCTTCCGGCGTACGTTCGGCCTTCCCTTGCGTACCGGTACCATCGGGGGTAGTAGAGGGGTAGAAAACGTTGTTGGCTCTCCGGTACGAGGTATTGGAATAGTTGAAGTCGTAGCTCAGCCCTTTCACGAAGGGGACGTCAATCTTGGCATTGGCAACGTAGAAGAGCGTGTTTCGTATATCCACATTGTCGGCCGTCGTCCGGGCCAGGGGATGCGGCATATACGTTTCGCCTGTCAGGTAGATGGGGAAATTCGTCATATCCCTCGGATCGGGTACATTGGCCAGCGGGCTTGCTTCCTGCGCATCCACCAGGAGGGCGTTGAGGCCGGAATAGTCGCGCGTGGAATAATTCACATTCAGGCCAACGCTGAGCCAGTTGGCCAGTTTCCCGTCGACTTTGGTATTGAAAGTGAAGCGGTCGAACTGGTCGTTCATCATCACCCCCTGTTCAGAGGCATACGACAGGGAGGCGTAGTAATTTACCCGGTCGGAGCTTCCGGAGAAGTTCGCGTCGTACCCCTGTATCACCGGCGCTTCGCGCGAGATAACGTCTACCCAGTCGATATCGTGCCCTCCCTGGAGGTACATTTCCCTTTCTTCCTGCGTACGCAAACGTCCGGCCACTACCTGGCGGTCCGATGCATTGGGATAAGCCGGTTTGCCGGCCTCGCTCTTCGGATTGGTTTTGTACCAGGCATACAAATCTTGCTGATAATAATAATCCACCAGACGGAGGGCGTATTCTTCGGCATTCATCACCTTCATGGGCGTGGGGGTGTATCCCTGGACTCCGAAGTAGGCGTTAGCGGCGATTTTCGGTTTGCCGCTTTTCCCTTTTTTGGTAGAGATGATCACTACGCCATTGGCCGAGCGCGAGCCGTACACAGCCGCAGCGCTGGCGTCTTTGAGGATGTCTACGTATTCGATATCATTCACGTTGATATCCGAAATCGAGCCGTTGTAGATGATTCCGTCCAGCACCACCAGCGGGTCGTCGTTGGCCGAGAGCGAAGTTTTCCCTCGGATAGACAGTTTGGCTTCCCCTCCGGCCAGACCGGTTTGGGTAAGGTTCACCCCTGCCGAAGCTCCGGAGAGCGCCTGTGCCAGGTTGAGGTTCGGGATGGCCGCTTTTTCGTCCAAGGTAACGCGGGCTACGGAGCCGGTCAGGTCGCTTTTCCTGAGCGTGCCATATCCTACCACGATGACTTCGTCCAGGCGTTGGGTATCTTCCCTGAGCTTCAGGTTGACTACGTTATTTCCTTCAATCCCTACTTCCAGCGTTGTGTAGCCGATATAAGAGAAGACGAGCGTAGCGTTTCTGCTCGAAACATTGAGGATATATTTCCCGTCTACGTCGGTAATGGTACCTGTGCTTGTACCTTTTTCGTAAACATTTACGCCGATAAGCGGTTCGCCTGTCGAGTCGTCGGTTACTGTTCCCGTTATCGTTGCGCTTGTGGTTTGCGCTTTCATTTCGACGTATACGGAAGAAAACAGGAAGAAGCAAACAGTCAGAAGAACAACTGTTGCTTTCGCATTTTTAATGTACTTTTTCATGTTGAATAATAATGAATTAAATTTAAGTTTACTATAAAATTTGTCATAACGAAACGATGGTCTCTTATCAGGTTGTGCGGACACACCATTTCTTCTTTCGATAGAAAAAAAGCAACTAACTTGAATTTACCATAGGCAGATCAGGATAATTAATTTAGAATAATTGGATTGTTAACAAAAAACAAAGAGCGGCAAATCTCTTTATATTGAGATAAGCTACTCTTGGATATGTAAAAAAATATTTGTAACTTAACGCGCGATGTGTGTGTGTGTGTGTGTGTGTCGTATCCGAGTTTGCTTTTTCCAACCCCGGATTTTACACGAATATTTTTATAACAGAGAGACATAGGCGGTGTTTAGTTCTAATAAATGATGCTGCCAAAGATATGAAAATATTTAAAAAAACCTGTCCAATCTTTTCCATTTTAAAAAAGAGCAACCTTTCGTTTTAAAAAATGGCTTTACAACGTTTTGTGTGGGTAAAAACAGGGAGGGTGAATCCTGATTGTTATTTTTCCGCATGCAGCCGTCTTCCTTATATAAGGGTAGGCCGAATTATTTTTTCCGAAGCCCCACTCACGTCGTAGGTGAAGGAATTTATTTTTTCCGAAGCTCCACCTACGTCGTAGGTGAAGGAAATTATTTTTTCCGAAGTCCCACTTACGTCGTAGGTGAAGGAAATTATGGCTCTATAACGTTTCGCGTGGGTAGGTAAAAAAGTAGTAGTTTGGGCAAATGAACAGCCGGAGATACGGCTTGCCGGCCACAGGGTCAAGCATAAAGACCCGGAAACAGACGTCCCCGGAGTTGGAAAAAAGCGAGAACAAATGAAAACAGCCCAGTGTATACATACATTTTGTTGTTTTCATTTGGTTTTGCCCCAGTGTATACATACATTTTGTTGTTTTCATTTGGTTTTGCCAAAGTGTATACATACATTTTGTTGTTTTCATTTGGTTTTGCCAAAATGTATGCACACATTTCGTTGTTTTCATTTGCTTTCCTTTCCCCTTTATACTTTGCGGTGGATAATCCAATTGGATTACCCACACGATTCGTTATAGAGCC
>JAIRNV010000006.1 GCA_031257875.1 Dysgonamonadaceae bacterium | reverse complement strand
ATGGGCCCGGCGGACAAAAGTTCGATGTCTTTCTCCCGGACCCGGATTTTTTCGCCGCCGCCCAAGGGGCTGATGTCTATTTTTTCTCCCGCCGCTGTTGCCAACGCGGGCCGGGTTTTATACAGTACCAGGCTTTTTTCACGAATCATGGGGCTGAGTTTAGCATATCCGGTAAGGAAACAATACCCGGACTGGGGTGTATTGCCGGCATCTTCCAATTTGGACTTTTTCTCGCATGCCCCGCCGGGCGTGGGATTTCCCCCACTCGACGAATGTCACTCGCCGCCGTGGGTGGGACTTGCACCACTCGGTGCAAGTCTCCCGCAGCCTGCGTGGGACTTGCACCACTCGATGCAATCGCAAATCCATAAAAATACAATACAATAAATATTGATATGAAAAAGAGTTTGTTATTGTTTTTACTGCTGATGCTGCCTCTCTGCGAATCTCTTTATGCACAGCGCAGGCGACATGCTGCTTAGATGTTCTTCTTCCTGTTGTATTAGAGTTAGAGACTTCAACAGGCTTGGCGAAGATATTTTCAGAGATATTCCCGCCCTCGAACAGGCAGAGACTGGTTCGGGAGTAAGACATTTATTGAAGGGTACTTTCCGCGACTGCAGAAACCTGAAGTATGTAAAATTCGGTGGAAACGTTATTAAAATAGACCGGGACTGTTTTCCGGGCTGCAGCAGTCTTGAAATTGTGGAGTTTGAAGGAGACGGTACTCATCCTTACTTCCCGGAGACGATTAAGCACATGTTTATTACTAATTATGAGAGCAGCTTCCGGTACTGTACAAACATGAAAGCCTTTGTAGTTCCCGACCATCAGGTTTCAGTATGGAAGAATAAACCGGACAATGTATTCAAAGCAGAAGCAAACCATTCTCTTGCTACTGTATCCGGCGATACAGGTTATAAAACACCGAACCCATCCCGTTATCATCACCGTTGTTAATAACATAATCATATGGGAATTCCTAAAAGATACCCGTCAAAACATAACTTTCCTGTACAAAATAATGAACCGGAAACACATTTTGTTTCTCAGTCCGTGTTTCATAAGCCTCAAAACGGTCCCATTCGCCAATTACAGGACGGAAAGGCCGGATATGTATTTTTGACAGATAATCAACATTTTCCGCATCCCATATTTTGAAAACAGATTCTTTGGCCGACCAGTGCAGCAGCAAATGAACAATTTCGGCGTCGGCAGCAATCGCTTCGGTTTCCTCCCTGCCGAGAAAACGGTCTTTTATCCTTAACACGCGCGGGGAAATCATTTCAATATCAATCGCAACTTTCTTTTCCTCATTGAGAACCATCGCCACATAACCCGACAGTTTGCCGTTGCGGGACTGATTCGTAAGCCCCTTGTAATTTGTATGGCTGATACTTATATGATAAGAACGGTCGGATAAAAAAGGCTTTCCGTTCGGCTGGTAATCTATTTTCTTTTCCTCGCCCGATAAAGTTTTCAGTAAAGACCTGGCCGTCAACCATTCACATTTCCGCTTTTCAGACATTCTTTCGATAAACGGAAGGTAACTGCCGGCATGTTCCAGTTGAGACAAAAGCGTTTCGGAATCTTTATTGACAGGAGCGACGCCGATTTTACTCCGGTTTATAAAAAAACGCCATACTTCTTCCGGCTTATCGTTTCCGTTTTGAAAATCCATAGACAAATTTTATTGAATGTTTCAATTGAAGGATGCAAAAATAACGATTATTTATTACATAAACAGTATTTCGTATAAGGTAATAAGGTCAGGGAAATATGAGCAGAGAATTGTTCCATCCGTAACCAGCCTTATTACCTTATTATATCTTATTAATTGATAGCAGCGATAATTTGAATTACTTTAAAGTAAAATGAATTTCCGAAGAACACAGATGAGACGGATCAAACGGATTTTCACTGCATATTTCTTTTTGTAGAAAAGTGTAATTATCAGCCAATCAAAATATAAAAAACTGTGTCTATCCGTATCATCCGTTTTATCTGTGTTCGTATATCAATCATCGCTACTCAGGTTGTTTTGTTGTTAAATAAGGTCTTTAATGCAATGATTTCCGAGAGACTGGATTCTTATAAAGACACAATTTCCGAAAATTTGAAAATTACAGGTGAAGAATGTAAACAATGGAGTACGGAGATTGATGGAATCGCAATCCCTGAAAATGTTTTTAATGTGATTGACATAATTCGTAAAAAATTGCAACTGCACAACGATAAAGAAGGAAACAGGGAAAATCAGATTTATATTTCCGACCGCCGCTGGCGAAAAATTGTGCGTTTGCTGCGCACTTCCGCTTTTCTCAACGACCGTACAGCCGTTGATTTGATGGACTGCTTTTTGATAAAGGAGTGTATTTGGAATGAGGATGTGCAGAGAAAAACCGTAGCGGATTTTGTGAGCGATGCGATCCAAAAACACGGTTATAAGTTGTCATTTGATTTCAAGAGTTTAAAAGAGGATTTGGAAGATTTTCAAGAGGAAATAAAATCAGAAACAAGATTCGTAAAGCCCGTAAAATACACAAAGCGCAAAGAATATGAAATTCAGAATAAAAAATATTATAGGGTTTTAATTAAAGGTTTGTTGGACTATGATGTAGATGACATGATTGAAAAAGATATTATTGATAATCTAAAAGAATCTGCAGACTATATTGAAACGAAACGTTGGCGCAAAGATATGGGCGATAAAGACCCTATATGGTTGAAAAAATCAAAAGATGTTTGTAAAATATTTATGAAAGACAATAATCACACTGCCAAAGAATATCCTTTTGAATGCTTTGAAGAACAAAAAAATGAAAAGTTTACCAAAAAGCCACACAAAGTTGTTGAGGAAAGTTGGGATAAAAAAGTAAAGCAATATCTTGAAGTTACAAATCGCCAAAAGGACGAATTGAATTTGTATCGCAATAAAGATTTGGCACATTTACGAACAAATCTGTTTGTAAATCCTGTATTAGCAAATATTGTAGAAACTCATTTGACTAATACTCAAAAAGGAATTGAGAAATATGAGGTGGAAATTCGCAAGATTCAGAATGATTATAAAAAGCTGAAAGATGAGGAGGTGGTTGTAAAATGAATATTAGTTTTTCAGATATTGGAATAATCGCAGATATTGTTCTTGCTGTAGTAGCATTAGTTACTTTGTTTTGGTATTTCTATTCATTTAGACGGCAAAAATTAGATGATAAGTTTTATGAACTTCTGAGATTGCATAGACAAAATGTAGAAGAAATGAAAGTCGGTTTGCTTGTTGGAAGACAATCTTTTAAAGAAATGTTTTATGAATTGGGTAATTGTCAAATAGTTGTTAATAATATCTTTAACGAATTAAAGAAAGAAGCAGGAAACAATTCATTTGCCAATCCAAATGACAAAGAAAAGAAACAACTTGCTGATTTTTATACAAGTTTCGATTGTAGCAAAAGAAAAAAACTTGCATACCAATTATTTTTTCATGGGATAGAGTTTAATCATATCTGTGAAGTTATCTATCAAAATGAAAGTGTTTTGCAGGCAGCAAGGAATACAATCGAAGAAAAACTAAGAGACAATTTTTTAAAACAATATGATAATTGGCAGCAAGGCAATTTTTCAATGGCAGACAATAAAAAATCGGAAGATGGTAATCTTATTTCATTTTATAGACCATATTGCGGACAAAGTTATTGGTTAGGTCATTATTTCAGGCATTTGTATCAAACCGTAAAATTTATAGATAAAGTGTGTTTGTGCAAAAAAACAAAATACGAATACATTAAAACATTGCAAGCTCAATTGTCCGAATACGAACAGGCTATTTTATTTTATCATGCCTGTTCCGATTCAGGCACAGAATGGTTTGAAGGCGGTGGAAAGAGTTTTATTGTAAAATATCGGTTAATCCGGCACTTACCGTTGCTTATGGTTTATGGCGAGAAATGTGGAGATTTTAATTACAAATTATCTCAAATCTTATCAAAGGAAGAAATAAAAGAATATTTTAAATCTGAATAATTATGTCGATTTTTTCCCGCTTTATCCACTTCGGCAATATCGCCAACCCCGAAACCCGCAAACAAATAGCGGAAAATATCTTTACAGCATTGCACAACGAACAGTCGCAACCATTCTCCAATGCCGCAAATTTTTCCACTGCCATTGCTGATATTCTGAACAATACCACTTTGCAGGAAATGTGCAAAAACAACGAGGATCTATCCGAAAAAATTACAGGCGACATTTTGGACTTTGTAAATCGTACGCAAAAACAAATCGGTAAAACCGGTAATCCATTTGTAAATGAGTTTATGCGATATCAACAATTTGTGCAAACTGACACAAAAACATTCCGGAACAACTGGAACTTAACCAAACCTTTTATCAATAAAGCATACAACAAAAATGTGATTGATACGGAGTTCTACGAAAAAGAATTTCAAAAAAGCTTTAACGAAAAAGATAAAAACCGTCCGCAATTTGACAGTGTGAAAGAGCATTTGACGGATAAATGGAGCGCATTATTCTACAAAAAACAAACCGATTGGGAATTACAAATCATAGACAGGGAACGGAAAAAGTTTTGCGAGGAGCTATACCGTCATATAGAAGAATTAAAAAAATTGCAGGAGATATTGAAGCCGTTTACCAACGAATTGGGACGACTTTGGGATATGAGCAAAGGCAGTTGGCAACGAGTAAATTTCGATATTTTAAAACACTATGCCGATTTGTTACAAAAAGATCAATCGTTACGGGAATTAGCCGAAATGTTAGGTAGAATGAGGCAGGCAGAACAGGAATACGAAGAAGAGTTATTTGCCGATATTCGCCCAAAAACCGCATGGAAGATGAAAACGGCTGCCAAATCCGACCTTGTCGGCGTTCACGAAAGCGATGATATTAGCAGCGCTTTACCTGCTGAATTTGCTTTACTTGCCGATTCTGTTACAGAGATGCTTTTTTACAAAAAATTTACTGAGAAGAAACTGCAAACATTTGAATTTCAAGGCAGGACTCAAGAGATAATCAACGAAGAATTCCAAAACAACCGGCAAAAAGCAAAAGAAGACGCCAAAGGCCCATTTATCATTTGCGTCGATACCAGCGGCTCAATGCACGGCACACCTGAAACGGTTGCCAAGACTCTGTGTTTTGCCATCCTGAAAACTGCTGTTCGCGACAGTCGGAAATGCTATCTCATTTCATTCTCAACAGGTATGGAAACTCTGAATCTTACGGATCTAAAAAACTCGTTGGATAAAACAATCCGGTTTCTAACTATGAGTTTTCATGGAGGCACGGATGCCATACCCGCCATGCGGGAGGCTTTACGGATGCTTACCGCGCAGGATTATAAAAAAGCTGATATAATCATGGTTTCCGATTTTGTGGCGCCTGCATTTGACGAAACGACACAGAAACTTATTACCGTAGCCAAGACCAACAAAACCAAATTTCACAGTTTGGTTGTCGGCACAAGCCAAAACAAAGATATAATAAAGGATTTTGACAATAATTGGCTGTATGATGTAAACAGTCCAACGGGAATATTGAATTTAGTAAGGAACATCAATGATTTAATTCAATAAATCTTCAAACGCAGAACTGTTTTTTCCCCATATCGCTGTTTTTTCTTCACATGTGGTAAAAACGCTGCATAGAGTGATTACCGATAACCTGAATAATAATTTTGCTTTCATTTTGTTTTTAAAATTTGTATTTGGTAATGCAAAATAAACAAGATATTGCAGTTTTAAGTTTTCCTCCGTGTGTCCTTCCGTGAAACTCCGTGTTGTAAAAATTATTAAACACAGAGTTTCACGGAGTGGATTTCACGGAAAGACACGGAGTTGATGGTTACATGTTATTTATTTTTTATTCCTTAACGGTAACACGGAAAGACAATACGACAAATACGGCGCGGATAACACGGGATTCCCGCCTGCGCGGGAAACAGCGTTCGGCGGAGCCAGTGACAAGGACGCGATAACTTGAAATGCGTCCATGCCCAGTAATATTTTACCAAAATTTATTATTTTTGCAGTTTAAATATCTGAATTTTAAATTATGGCTGAACATAACGAATTGGGAAAAGACGGCGAATTAGCCGCCATTGCTTATTTAAAAGAAAACGGGTATGAAATTTTGCATACCAATTGGCGAAAGGGTTATTTTGAATTGGACATTGTCGCGAAAACGGAAGACGAACTGGTGATAGTAGAGGTTAAAACCCGTTCCGAAGGGAGCATTGTCGACCCGAAGGATGCGGTTACAAACTCGAAAATCAGGAATATCATTTCTGCTGCCGACGTTTACATTAAGTTGTTTGATATTGATTTACCGGCAAGATTCGATGTTATTTCCGTTATCGGGAAAAGTCCGCATTTTGAGATCGACCATATTGAAGACGCTTTTTATCCTCCGGTGAATATCCGGCATTGGTAAGATTGCTATGAATATCGAAGAACTTCATGAATATTGTCTTTCCATCAAAGGGACAACCGACTGTTTCCCTTTTGACGACGTTTCTCTGGTGATGAAAGTCATGGGAAAAATGTTCGCTTTAATCCCGTTGGATAAACCTGTGTTGCAAATCACTTTGAAATGCGATCCGGAACAGGCGCTTGAACTCAGGGAACGGTATGCCTGCGTGAAACCGGCTTATCATTTTAACAAAAAATACTGGATTACCGTTTATCCGAATCGGGAAATGACGGACGAAGAAGTAAAAAGCCGGATTCGTCATTCGGTAGATGAAGTGATAAAAAAATTACCGAAACAGCTTCAAACCGAATATTATAACAATGAATAACATCATTAAAATCAAAGAAACCGATTCGACAAACCACTGGTTGAAAGCACAAAGCAAAAAGCAGGCTTTGGACGAAGGCACAACCGTTATCGCCGGATTTCAGACAGCAGGGAAAGGACAAAGAGGAAACCGCTGGGAATCGGAAGCGGGGAAAAATATTACTTGCAGCATGATTCTGTATCCCCAATTCCTGCCGGTTAAACAGCAATTTTTGCTTTCCGAAGCCGTTGCTTTGGGATTAAAAGACGCTCTGGAACAACATCTCAGGCCTGTTGAAATCAAGTGGCCGAATGATATTTATTATCAGGACAAAAAACTCGCCGGCATATTGATAGAAAACGAATTGACGGGGCAAATTACCGGCAAATCCATTATCGGCTTCGGATTGAACGTCAATCAGGAAAAGTTTTCGCCTGCTGCGCCGAAAGCCGTTTCCATGAAACAAATTCTTGGAAAGGAAACAGACCTCGACGTCTTGTTGGAAAAAACAGCAAACGCTGTATTATTCCGCTACAACGCATTAAAAGATGGAAATTCCGGATTAATTGTTTCGGCTTATCATGATTCATTATACAGGAAATCGGGATTCCACCTTTTTATGGATAAAGACGGCGTTTTCACCGCTGAAATAAAAAGGGTTACAGATGACGGATTCCTTCATTTGACTACAGACGCGGGCGAAAAGCGCTGTTATGCGTTCAAGGAAGTGAGCTACGGTTGATTTTTCGCTAATCGCTCCAATTCTTCATACCATTCTTCGCCAAACTTCCGAATCAAAGGCTTTTTCAAAAACTGATAAACTTTCACATCATTTGCTTTTCCCAAAATCCGCGCCGCCTCACAAACACTCCATCGATGATAGTTGACCGCCCGAAAACCTTTGTATTGGGCAACCCGTACCGGATACAGGTGGCAGGAAATTGGCTTGTAAAAATCGGTTTTCCCTTCACGGGATGCTTTTTCAACAACGCATTTGCAACATCCGTTTTCATCGTAACAGGTGAAAACACAATCCTTTCCGTCGACAATAGAAGTAACGTATTCCCCGTCGCTGTCTATGTAAACAACGCCTTGCCTTTCAATAATTTTTTTAGATTGAACGGATAAATCATTCCGAATTAGCGGAAAGACTTCTTCCAACCGAATTACTTCGTCTTTTTCCACCGGAGCGCCAGATTCGCCGTCTACGCAGCAAATGCCTTTGCATACGGATAAATCGCACTGGAAGTATTCCTCCAAAACGTCGGGACTGATTATTGTGTCTTGAATTAAAATCATGTATTAAGAGCCGTCTTTTACAATTTGGCTATTTCCAATTCCTTCCCCCTGAAACTTTCATCAAATTTCCCGTTATCATAAACCAACCGCCCATTAACAAATGTTTTTTCGACCTGATGCGTAAAAGTTGTCCCCTCCAAAGGCGACCAGCCGCATTTGTACAGGATGTTTTCTTTGCCGACCGTCCAGGCTTGATTGGGATTGACCAAAACCAAATCGGCATAATAACCTTCACGGATAAATCCACGGTCTTTGATTCCGAATAATTTAGCCGGTGCGTGCGCCATTTTTTCCACCGTCAGTTCTTCGGTGAAAACACCTTGCCGGCACAATTCCAGCATGGCAACCAAAGCATGTTGAACCATCGGCCCGCCGGAAGCCGCTTTCAAACAGGAACCTTCCTTTTCCGGCAGCGTATGCGAAGCATGGTCGGTTGCGACAACATCAATCTTTCCTTCAATCAAAGCTTTTCGCAAAGCGTCGCGGTCGGCCTGCGATTTGACGGCGGGATTCCATTTAATTAAATTGCCTTTCACGGCATAATCTTTATCGGTAAACCAAAGGTGATGGATGCAAACTTCGGCGGTTATCCGCTTCTCTTCCAAAGGACAGGATTCCAATAAAGACAGTTCCTTGCCGGTCGATAAATGGAAAATATGCAGGCGGGAATTGTGTTTTTTCGCCAAACGCACCGCTTCGGCAGATGACTTGAAACAGGCTTCAACATCCCGTATTTTCGGGTGAAACGCAATGTCCGGATTTTCGCCGTATTGCGCAATGTAACGCGCTTTGTTGGCGGCAATAACCGCTTCGTTTTCGCAGTGAACGGCAATGATATGTTCTGTTTCGGAGAAAATCCTTTCCAAAGAATGGGGATTGTCAACAAGCATGTTTCCGGTCGAAGCGCCCATAAAAACCTTAACGGCCGCAGCCCTTTTCGCACCTTCATTTTTCAATTCGTCAATATTATCGTTCGTTCCCCCAATCATAAAAGAATAGTTCGCCATGGAAGTGCGGGCGGCGATGTCGAATTTTTCGTTCAAAGCCTCAACGGTAACGGTTTGAGGCAGCGTATTCGGCATATCTATGAAAGATGTGATTCCGCCGGCAAGAGCCGCCCGCGATTCGCTGTGAATGTCGCCTTTGTGCGTTAACCCCGGTTCGCGGAAATGTACCTGGTCGTCGATGAGGCCGGGGAGCAGCAGGAGGCCTTCGGCGTCGATGATTGGGGGTGAAGGGTGAAGGGTGAAAGGTGAAGGGTGAAAGGGTGGACGGGTGAAAGGAGAGAGGTGAATTGTCCGGATTCGTTCTCCTTCTATTAATACGTCGGCTTTCTGCCGTTTTCCTTCGTTGATAATTAAAGCATTTTTTATAAGAATCATACGTAATTTCTTCTTTCGCCCTTTACCCTTCACCTTTCACCCTTTACCCTTCACCCTTTACCCTTTAAACAAACTGTCCCATTTCAACCGGATAACACCAAACAAAGCTTCGCCGAATATCCCGCTATTCATTTTGGAAACGCCTTCTACCCGGTTGACAAAGACAATCGGAACTTCTTTGAGTTTAAATCCCAGTGTATAAGCAGTAAATTTCATTTCAATCTGGAAAGCGTAACCTTTGAAGCGAATGGAATCCAAATCAATGGTTTCCAGCACTTTTCGCGTATAGCACTTGAATCCGGCTGTGGTATCCTTAATATCCATTCCCGAAATGATGCGGACATAAATAGATGCAAAGTAAGACATTAAAACCCGTGATATGGGCCAGTTAACCACATTCACGCCGGTAATGTAGCGAGAGCCGATAGCCACATCCGCACCTTCTTTTGAACAGGCATCGTACAAACGAATTAAATCTTTCGGATTATGGGAAAAATCGGCGTCCATTTCAAATATGTATTCGTATTCACGTTGCAAAGCCCGTTTGAAACCTGCAATATAAGCGGTTCCCAAACCCAGTTTCCCAGTGCGTTCGAGGATAAAAAGCCGGTCGGGATATTCGGTTTGCAAATACTTTACAATTGAAGCTGTTCCATCCGGGGAACCGTCATCAATCACTAAAATATCAAACTGTTTTTCGAGCGAAAATACTGCCCGAATTATCTTTTCAATGTTTTCCTTTTCGTTGTAAGTCGGAATAATTACAATGCTATCACTCATTTTGTTGAAGTATTTTTATTGGTGCAAAGGTAACATTAAATTTCCGGATTACATGCAAGCGGATAAAAATGTTCGTTAGCCTGACATTCACTATTCAGGCAGGCTATCTACTGTGCATCCTTTACATTGCTTTTGCAACCCGGCGTCTGCTTTATCGAGAACAGATTGCATAGCATCGGCTCAAAGCAGGGAAGTTGAGTACACCCCAATTTTTTTATTCGTCTGTGTGAAATGTTGAAAATTTCATCTATCTTTGCATTGGTTTATTCACTGTAAACTGAATCTAATGGGATTAACAGGGTGTAGTTTTAATTTTTCATTCCTGACAGTATTATACATATATTCAAGAATCTTGATTTGACTGTCACAATTTCAATTGGGATTAAAATATGAATAGTAAGCAAATAACCGTAACATTGCCATTGTTTCCTGATTTACAGGATTTTATTCCATATCTCAAAGATATTTGGCAAAAGAAATGGCTCACTAATAATGGATATTACCATCAAAAGTTGGAAGAGGCTTTGTGTGAATATTTGGGTGTTAAGCATATCAGTCTTTTCACCAATGGAACATTACCTTTAATCACAGCCTTACAGGCTTTGCGTATAACCGGCGAAGTGATTACTACGCCTTTCAGTTTTGTCGCAACAACTCATTCTCTGTGGTGGAACGGTATTAAACCTGTTTTTGTGGACATTGAGCCTGTGACATTTAACATGGATCCGGACAAGATAGAAGCAGCGATTACTCCCAAAACAACAGCTATCATGCCTGTTCATGTGTATGGAAATCCCTGCAATACGGAACGGATTCAGGAGATAGCCGATAAATACGGTTTAAAAGTGATATACGATGCCGCTCATGCTTTTGGCGTAACGGTAAATGGAAAATCAATTTTAGAAGCCGGCGACATGTCTACTTTGAGTTTTCATGCAACCAAAGTATATAATACCATTGAAGGCGGCGCCTTGGTTTGCAGGGATAAACAGACTAAAAAGCGAATAGACTACCTGAAAAATTTCGGTTTCGCTGACGAGATAACCGTGATAGCTCCGGGAATTAACGGGAAAATGGATGAAATACGTTCCGCTTACGGTCTTTTAAATTTAAAACAGGTAGATTGGGCAATAGAAAACAGGCGGCAGGCTGCAACCCAATACAGGCAAGCGCTAAAAAATGTGGAAGGTATTAGCTTTATGGAAGATATACAGGGCGTTCGACATAACTATTCATATTTTCCCATATTCGTTGATGCCGAAAAATACGGAATGAGCCGCGATGAATTGTATTTCAAGATGAAAGAAAACAATATACTGGGTAGAAGGTATTTTTACCCTTTAATCAGTACTTTTCCAACATACCGAGGATTGGAATCAGCAAAACAGGAAAATTTGCCGGTAGCGACAAAAGTAGCGGATAGGGTGATTTGTTTGCCGATGTATGCCGATTTGAAAAAGAATAATGTAGAAAAAATTGTAAAATTGGTATAAAATATGCAACTATTTTATGCATTTCATAGAAAGAAAATACACAAACAATCTTTTTTTCGCGTTTTGCGTTTCGCGCTTTGCGAAAAAAAAGTTGTAGATTTGCAGTCGTAATTAAAATATTGTGCGATGAAAAAAAATAAGCCGTATAACCCATTTTTGATTGCGGGATATTACAGTCCCGACTATTTTTGCGACCGCGAAGTTGAAACTGCAAAAATTATTTCTGCGCTCGAGAACGACAGAAATATATCGCTGATGAGCCCCCGCCGTTTTGGAAAAACAGGACTGATTCATCATGTTTTCCATCAAATTGCCATGCAAAACAAAGATAATGTCTGCATATATTTTGACATTTATTCAACACAAAATTTGAACGATTTTGTGAAAATTTTTGCCGAAAGCGTTCTTGGAAAAGTCGATAACAATGTAGAAAAAGCGATGAAACACTTTGCTGCTTTTTTCAAAAGTTTTCGCCCTACGCTTTCTTACGATGCGTTGTCGGGACAACCCGAATTAAGCGTCAAAATAGAGACGGAAACCGCGGATAAAAGTTTGCAGGAAGTATTTGCTTATCTGAAACATACGAATAAGCGCGCTTATATTGCCATAGACGAATTTCAGCAGATAGCAAAATACCCCGAAAAAGGTACAGAGGCATTGTTGCGTTCATATATTCAGTTTTTGCCCAACATAAAATTTATTTTTGCGGGTAGCCGTCAGCATTTGATGAGCGAAATTTTTCTTTCTGCTAAACGCCCGTTTTATCAAAGTACGCAAATGATGTCATTGGGCATGATAAATAAGAGCGAATATTATCGTTTTGCAAATTTGCATTTCAAAAAAAATGGTTTTACAATTTTGCAGGAATGTTTTGATTTTATTTACGAAAAATTTGAAGGGCATACCTGGTATGTTCAGGCAATACTCAATCGGCTGTATGAATATCGAAACAATATTGACAACATCGGCATCGTTTATTATGCCTTGCAGGAATTGCTCGAAGAAAACACTTATAGTTATCAGGAATTACTCAATGCTTATTCCGATGTACAGATTAATCTGCTTAGGGCAACAGCAAAAGAAAAAATTGTGCCACAAATCAATTCGGGCGATTTTATTTCAAAATACAAACTTAAAAATGCGAGCAGCGTAAGCCGTGCATTAAACAGGTTAATAAAAAATGAACTCATTTATAAAACAGAAAAAGGTTATATCGTGTATGACAGATTTTTTTCGCTTTGGCTGGAAAAATAAAATGGACAACTGATATGAAAACGATTTGATACGAAAACATTAAATTAAAGGAGGTTTAAAATGACTCGGAAAAAAGTTTTACTGCTCGGAGGTTCCAGTTTTCAAGTGCCGAGCGTGCAAACGGCGAAACGGATGGGATACTACGCTATAACCTGCGATTATCTGCCGAATAATCCCGGACATCGCTTTGCAGACGAATATCACAATGTCAGCACAACTGACAAGCAGGCGGTTTTGGAACTTGCAAAAAAACTAAAAATAGATGGTATAGTTTGTTACGCCTCTGACCCGGCTGCGCCAACAGCCGCCTTTGTAGCACAAGAAATGGGGCTTGCAGGGCAGCCGTATAACTCAGTGGAAATTCTTTCCAATAAAGATAAATTCAGGGAATTTTTAACACAAAATAATTTTTATGTGCCGAGGGCAAGGGGATTTTTCCGCATAGAAGAGGCATTGAACGACTTTCACAATTTTGCGCTTCCTGTTATGGTGAAACCCGTGGACAGTTCGGGCAGTAAAGGCGTGAGCAAAATTGAGACCAGAGAGCAACTGAAAAATGCGGCGGAATATGCGCTTGGCTTTTCCCGTGTGAAACGGTTTATAATTGAGGAATATGTTGAAAAAGAGGGTTACCAAATCGCAGGAGACGGTTTTTCTGTGAATGGAAAATTGGTGTTCCGCTGTTTTGCGAACGAGCATTTTGAAAATTCGCGGGTAAATCCATTTGTTCCAGTCGGCGAAAGTTTTCCATATAACAAAGCAAACGAAATCCACGATAGAATCCACCACGAAATTCAGCGGCTTTTAACTCTGCTGAATATGGGTACCGGCGCGTATAATTTTGATATTCGTTTAAACAAAAAAGGACAAGTTGTTTTAATGGAAGTTGCTCCGCGCAACGGGGGAAATTTAATTGCGCAGGTCACAAAATATGCAACGGGAATAGATATGGTAGAATACACTATAAAAGCAGCAATGGGCGAGGATTGTTCCGCCTTGCAAATGACGGAGACAAAGGGTTTTTGGAGTTGCTATGCGGTGCATAGCAAAAATAACGGAATTTTACGGGAAGTGCAAATAGATGAGAATTTTCACAAAAATAACATAGTTGAATTTGAGATGTTTTTTAAGAGCGGCGAGCATGTAGAGGCATTTACGGGTTCGGGAGGAACGATTGGAATTATGATTCTGAAATTTTCCTCAATGGATGAAATGCTGTATAAGATGGATAATATGAACGGATTTGTGAAAGTGATAATTACCCCCCCCCGTTAATATTTATTAACATTATTAATGCGCAGTTCTGCGAAAAAAGGAGGGCTGCGTGATGAAACTCGGAATTATGCAGCCCTATTTTTTGCCGTATATTGGATATTGGCAGTTAATAAAAGCGGTCGATACGTATGTTATTTATGATGATGTTGCGTATATAGTTCGTGGGTGGATAAATAGAAACAATTTGTTAATAAATGGAGAAAAAAGACGATTTACAATAAACTTAAAAAACGCAAGTCATAATAAGTTAATTAATGAGATAGAAATATTGGACGATTTCAGAAATTTTATGAAGACAATAGAATATAATTATAGTAGAGCTCCTTACTATAAAAAAGTAATTGAGATATTAGTGAAAATTATTGCTTTTGATAAATCAAATTTAGCATTGTTTATTGCAAATAGTATCAGTATTATTTGTGATTATTTAAATATTGATACGCATACTGTTTTGTCATCTTCATTACAGAAGGATGTTTCATTAAAAGGCAAAGAAAAAATAATTGCAATTTGCAAGCTGTTGAATGCCGATAAATATTATAATTCGGCAGGTGGTATAGCGTTGTATAAAAAAGATGATTTTTTTCATAGTAATATTGATTTATATTTTTTGAAAACGCATATATATCCATACAAACAGTTCACTAATACTTTTATTTCAGATTTGTCTATTATTGATGTAATGATGTTCAATTCAGTAGAAGAAATAAATAATATGCTGAATAAATTTGAATTGGTATGAAAAGCATTGGCGGATATTTTGAGTTGGAATGTGGGTATAATGCTCCTCATCATAAAGTGAAAGGAGAAAAATATGAATAACATTCTGATAACAGGCGCAACGGGGACAATTGGAGCGTATTCCGCCCTTTATTTGAAGGAGCGCGGACACAAAGTAATTGCCAGCGGCAGACGAAGGAGCAATAATGGTTTTTTCAGGGAATACGGAATAGATTACCATTCTTTAGACATAACGGACTCGGCGAATTTTGAAAAACTTAACAACTATAAAATAGATGCTGTGCTTCACGCGGCGGGTATTATGCCAGCAGTGATGGAAGGTTACCAACCGCAAAAATATGTTGATTCAATTGTGAGCGGAACTTTGAATGTTCTTGAATTTATGAAAAATAATAATATTCCAAAAATAATTTTCACGCAGTCGCTTTCCGACACGGCTTATTTGTGGAGTAAAACGCCAACGCCGGCAGATGCTGTAAAAAAATTCCCGCCAAATAATGACCATTCCGTTTATGTTATTTGCAAAAATGCGGCTGTTGATTTGATTGAGCATTATCACTATAAATTTGATATGAAGAGATTTGTTTTGCGATTGCCGACAATTTACGCATATAATCCAAAAGAAGATTTTTTTGTAGATGGCAAAAAGAAGCCCGTTGCTTATAAATTTTTAATAAATAAGGCGATTAAAGGAGAACCGATAGAAGTTTGGGGCGATAAAACGAGAGTTAGAGAAATTACCTATATAGATGATTTATGTCAAATAATAGAAAAAGCAATTTTATCTCAATTAGAAGGCGGTATGTATAATGTTGGGAGAGGAGTCGGCGTGTCTTTGGAAGAACAGATACTCGGCATAATAGAAGTATTTTCGAGTAAAGATAATAAATCAAAACTGATTTACCGCCCTGATATGCCGAATACCAACGAATTTGTACACGATATTTCAAAAACGCAAACAGAACTCGGCTACAATCCGGAATTTGATTATTTGAAATTGTTAAAAGCGATCAAACAGGAAATGCAACTGCAAAGATTTAAGACCCTATGGGGAACAGCGGAAGAGTACCCCCCCCCACACACACCGTCTAATTGGCTACAAAACAAACAGTTAAAGTCACAGTCTTTCTGCATTTTTTATCAAAGACGCAGCAAAAAGAATTTCATTTGCTTCGACTTGCGGTGTAGTACATGCACTGAAATATTTACCACGCAGTTCTGCGAAGAAAGGAGGGCTGCGTGATGAAACCTGTTATTATTTATGGAAACAGCGCGGTCGCAAAGCAAGTGTTTTTTGAATCCAAGCAGAACGGCTCTGATTTTCAGATTGCCGCCTTTTGTGCGGGGGATAATTTCTTAGACGGCGAAGCATCATTTTGCGAGCTGCCGCTGGTTCCCGAAAGCGAGGTTATTCAAAAATACCCGCCAAGTGAATACGATATGCTCTCTTGCGTTGATGCGCCCAGCAGATTGCGCAACCGCCTGCTCGTATATGACAAATTGAAAAATATGGGATATTTTTTGAGAAATTTTATTAGCCCTTTGGCATATATATCCGATAAAGTTCAAGTTGGCGAAAATAATATAATTTTTGCTTTTGCCCAAATTTTAAACGATACTTGTTTGGGACATTCTAATACCATTCGCAACAAGGTTCATATTGGTCACGATATTATTATCGGCAACGGGATAAATATAGGCGTAGGAACAGTTATAGGCGGTTTTGTTAATATCGGCAATAGTTGCTGGTTCGGTCTCAATAGCACTGTCAACAATTCTTTAATTATCGCAGAGGAAACTTTGGTGGGTTCCGGCGCAGTGATAATGCGAAATACAAATCCCGGCACAACCTACCTGGGAAATCCTGCCAGAGCAATTTCTACGCATTTGGATACGGGAATATGCCTTAATTTTTCTCATTAGGAAACGGATTTACTGATAAGTGTCGGAGCAAAATTGCTCGAATCGAAACAGGATATTCCTCAAAACATTAATTTTAATGATTATGTAATTTGTGAGTATCTTCGAGGTGAAGAATATACAGTTGATTGTTTGACAGACAGAAACGGCAGGCTGCTTTTTGTTTCGCCTCGTTCGCGTGAACGTATTTTGGCAGGGATCAGTGTGGCAGGGATAACAAAAAAAGTTACAGACGAAATTCAATACATAGCCGAAATCATTAATAAAAAACTTAATTTTTTAGGACTTTGGTACTTCCAAATAAAAAAAGATATGACAGGCAAGTTTAAATTATTGGAAATATCTGCGAGAGCTGCCGGAACAATGTGTCTTTCGCGGGCAAGAGGTGTTAATTTGCCGCTCGTAAGCATATATGCCATATTGGGATATGATGTTGAAGTTCTGCCCAATGATTGTAATGTGAAAATGGACAGGGCATTAATTGCTCGATACAAAATTGATTATCAATACAATACTATATATTTTGATTTTGACGATACTTTAATTGTGCGTGGAAAGGTGAATTTGAATGCCATCCGGTTTTTATATCAATGTCAAAACTTGAATAAATCAGTTATCCTGCTCACAAAACATTCCGGCGATATTGAGCAAAGTATGAATAAGTATTGCATCAATAAAAATCTATTTTCTAAAATAATTCACATTGACGAAAACAAACGGAAATCTGATTTTGTGACAACAGAAATGGCAATTTTTATTGATAATGCATATTCCGAAAGAAAAGATGTATACGAAAAATGCCGTATTCCTGTGTTTGATGTCGACGGAATAGAAGTTTTATTAGACTGGAGAAGTTGATAAAAGATACAGGAGATTACTATATATTCATTTATCAAAAATAAAATTAAAAATTTTTATGCAAAAAGAACAAAAATGCGCCCCCGTATTAATCCCAACCTTATGCAGGTACACTCACCTGAAAAGATGTCTCGAATCTTTGAAATCGAACAGTCTGGCTAAAGATACGCCCCTTTATATTGCGCTGGATTATCCGTTTGAGGAATCACACTGGGAAGGTTATCATGCGATTAACGAATTTTTAGCCGGCTTAAATGGATTTGCCGGTATCACAATCATTCGAAGAAGCGAAAATTATGGCGCTGTAAAAAATACTGATGAGGCCAGGAACATGATTTTTGAAAAATATGATAGAATTATCGTTTCAGAGGATGACAATGAATTTGCACCCAATTTTCTGGAATATATCAACGAAGGACTGGACAGGTTTGAAGATAAAAAGGAAGTGTTTGCCGTTTGCGGCTACAATTATCCGGCCGGTATGCCCCGCGACTATACGGTCAATCATTTTTATACGGGCATGTTTTCGGCATGGGGATACGGGATGTGGCGGGACAGGTTTGATCAATTGCAAATGAATTACAGTATTGATTATGTGAAATCAATATTAAATAATTTCAAAAATGTCCGCAAATTAAATTCGCATGCGGAAATGCTTCTGTTGCATTCGCTTAACATGATACGGCGCAACCATCTTACGGGCGATACTGTCATTTGTTTAAAATTAATAACGGAAAATTTATACTGTGTTTTTCCCGCAGTTTCCAAAGTGCGTAATCACGGATATGACGGAAGCGGGGTTCATTGCGGGATTGATGAGGGCTATAATACTCAGGCGATAGATGATAAAAAAACATTTAAATATGATGAAACGGATATACGGGAAAACAAAAATATCAATTTACTCATCAAACATGCCGTTGCATTGCCTTTTCGAGTCAAAATAAAATCATTCCTGCTGTACCTGTTTTATAGAATCAATTTGATTAAGTTATTGAAATATTTGTAACCGTGAAAATTTTGCGCATGCGGTATCGGATCATTTCAATGGAAGGCAAAATCAGTCGGAAAAATTCTTTGTTAAACCAAAAACAGTTGCGAAAGAAATTTTTTCGTACTTTTGCACCCATTTTAAAATACTTTCATGGAACCCGAATATCCCAACGACAATACTGAAAACGAAGAACTCGCAAAAGACCATTCCGATTACAAAGTGCCTGTAAATGCGGAAGGGTCGCATTATGTACTTTCCGGCATGTACCAGGACTGGTTCCTGGATTATGCTTCCTACGTGATTCTGGAACGCGCCGTTCCGCATATCAACGACGGCCTGAAACCGGTGCAGCGCCGCATTCTCCATACCATGCGGCGACTGGAAGACGGCCGTTACAACAAGGTGGCTAACATCGTGGGCGAAACCATGAAGTTTCACCCCCACGGCGACGCTTCTATCGGCGATGCCCTAGTGCAACTCGGACAGAAGGATTTGTTAATCGACTGTCAGGGAAACTGGGGCAATATCCTGACCGGCGACGGCGCGGCGGCTCCCCGCTATATCGAAGCCCGCCTCTCAAAGTTTGCCCTCGACGTGGTTTTCAACCCGAAAACGACCGGATGGAAACTCTCCTACGACGGACGTAATAAAGAGCCGGTTACGCTTCCCGTCAAATTTCCTTTGCTGCTGATGCAGGGCGTGGAAGGCATTGCCGTCGGCCTGTCGTCCAAAGTGCTTCCGCACAATTTCAACGAATTGCTCGACGCTTCCGTTGCCTGCCTTCACGGCGAAGCATTTACGCTTTATCCCGATTTCCAGACCGGCGGATATGTCGATGTGGCGCGCTATAACGACGGGGAAAGGGGCGGCGCCGTGAAAGTGCGCGCCAAAATCAATAAGATAGACAATAAAACTTTGTCCGTCACGGAAATCCCTTTTGGGAAAACAACTTCTACTCTGACCGAATCGATTTTGCGGGCTAACGAAAAAGGCAAGATAAAAATCCGCAAAGTCGACGATATGACCGCTAAAAATGCGGAAATCATCATCCATCTGGCGCCCGGCGTTTCTTCCGACAAAACGATTGACGCGCTTTACGCTTTTACGGATTGCGAAATCAGCATTTCGCCCAACTGTTGCGTGATTGAAAACAATAAACCGCATTTCCTGAAAATCTCCGACGTGCTGAAACGGGCAACGGACAATACTTTGCATTTGCTGAAACTGGAACTCGAAATCCAGAGGCAGGAATTGCTGGAAAGTTTGCATTTCGCATCTCTGGAAAGGATTTTTATTGAAGAACGTATTTATAAGGACAAGGAATTTGAAAATGCCAAAGACATGGATTCTGCTTTGAATCATGTCGATAAGCGTTTGAAGGAATATGTCCTCCCCGCCCCCCTGCCCCCCGAGGGGGGGGATACCGCCAAACCCCCGAAAGGTGTTGCCGCACAGTCTCCCCCCTTCGGGGGGGCGGGGGGGCGTGAAATAACCCGCGACGACCTGCTGCGCCTGATGGAAATCAAAATGGGACGTATCCTCAAGTTCAACAAAGACAAAGCCGACCATTTAATTGCTTCGTACAAGTCTCAAATACAGGAAATCGAACATCATATCGAACATATCGTCGATTACACCGTCGACTGGTTTGTCAAACTGAAAGAAAAATACGGGAAAAATTATCCGCGCAAAACGGAAATACGCAGTTTCGACGCCATTGAAGCGACTAAAGTGGTGGAAGCCAACGAAAAACTGTATATCAACCGCGAAGAGGGCTTTATCGGTTACGGATTGAAAAAAGACGAATTTGTCTGCAACTGTTCAGACATCGACGACGTCATTATCTTTTACAAAGACGGGAAATACAAGATTGTCAAAGTCAGCGAGAAAATGTTTGTCGGTAAAAACGTTCTTTTTCTCAACGTATTCAAAAGGAACGATAACCGTACCATTTATAATGTTATTTACCGCGACGGCAAAAACGGCGGGAATTTTATCAAACGTTTTCCCGTTACGGGCGTTATGCGCGACAAAGAATATAATCTGACCGCCGGCAAAGCGGGAAGCCGGGTTCTTTATTTCTCGGCCAATGCCAACGGCGAAGCCGAAACGGTGCGGGTTGTCCTGAAACCCAAGCCTCGCCAGAAACTGCTGGTTATAGACAAGGATTTTAGCGAAGTTCAAATCAAAGGACGCGGCGCCAAAGGGATTACCCTGACAAAAGCGGAAATTCACAAGATTTCCCTGAAACAGAAAGGCGGCTCTACTTTGGGCGGACGGCAAGTCTGGTTTGACCGCGACGTTTTACGCCTCAATTACGATGGACGCGGCGAATTTCTGGGTGAATTTTTTGCCGACGATTTAATACTTGTCGTTCAGGAAAACGGCGAATTTTACACCACCGATTTCGATTCCGGCAATCACTATCAAGATAAAATCAAAGTCATTGAGAAATTCAATCCGGATAAAATCTGGTCGGCGGCTTTGTTTGACGAAGACCAGCAGGGGTATCCCTACATCAAACGTTTCCCGTTTGAACCGGGCGCCAGAAAACAGAGTTTTCTCGGTGAGAATCAGGCTTCCCGCTTAGTCCTGCTAAGCGACACCGTCTATCCCCTGTTTGAAACGGTTTTCGGAGGGAACGACGCTTTCAGGACTGCGCTGGTGATTGATGTGGAAGAATTTATCGGCGTAAAAAGCTTCAAAGCCAAAGGGAAACGGATTACAACTTATGAAGTGGCGGAAATCAGGGAAATCGAACCGGCGCGTTTTCCCGAACAGGAACCGGAAGATTTACCCCAGCCGGATATGGATATTGAACCGGAAGAAGACGATAAACCCATAACCGAATTGATGGATGAAATTACCGGACAACAGCGGCTGTTTTAATTAAAGAAGACGGGCAATGCGACTATTTGCAATTATCCGCAACGACAGTGGTTTTTTAAAGTAGAATGTATTGCCTTTTACAATATTTTTCCGGTAAAAGAGCTGGAGAGAGCGGTACTTGACAAGAATCACGGAAGTATTTATTTTTGTAAAAAATTAATTAAATCGCACAATCATTAAAATCATTTACTTAATATACATATATTAAAGACTTTCAAGAAATATGAGTTTGACGGAAAGTATGAATTTAGAACATCACCGGACATCATATAAATATTTACAGATATGTTAAATCTATCAGTTATCATTCCTTTTTACAATTGTAAAAATTATTTGCGGAAATGCCTGGAATCTGTGCTGTCGCAGGAGCATTTACTGTTTGAATTGATTTTAATTAACGACGGCTCCAATGACGGCTCCGAAAAAATAGCGGAAGAATATGCCCGAAAAGACGCCCGCATTGTGCCGTACAGCCAGGAAAACCGGGGCATTCCGTTTGCCCGCAACAAAGGGCTGGAGCTGGCACGCGGCGAATACTTTTTATTTATCGACGCCGACGATTACATTGCGCCCGATACGTTGCACCAGCTGTATCGAAAAGCGAAAGAGAACGATTTGGATGTATTGCAGACGGCTATCTATCTCGAACATTCCGGTCGGAAAATGAAAAAATGGCGCATTTATCCCGTGCACACCCCGCGCACAGGAACGGATTATTTTAACCGGATGATTCAAAAACGAAGCATACGGGCGGCTCCCTATATGCACATGGTAAAAAATACGTTTTGGAAGTCCTCCGGCCTGCTGTTTGACGAACGGTTACAGCGATGCCAGGATTTTGATTTTTATGTAAAACTGCAGATAAAAGCAGGACGAATAATGAATACCGGCCTTGCCTACTATTTTTTTAATGTAGATCCAAACAGAAAAAAGGGGGAGGGGAATCGGTACAATATATCCCAACTTTTTATCTTTTACCGGCTCATTCTGGATAACTTTACCGCTTTTGCAGAAAAAGAGAATTTAGGACGAAAGGTCGCCTCACAGTTAACATGGCTGATATGTTCCCATGTTTATACTTACCGGCCGGCATTGTTGAAGGCGTTGCCGGATGCCGAAAGAAAGTACTGGAATGCGTTTATCCGAAAAAACATATTCAAAAACGGCGGATGGCTGCGACCATGGCTTTATTTGCGTTATTTGAAAACCATACTAACCTGAGTTCGACGTAAGATTTTTATTTAAAAGACTGATTATTTTGCATATAAAAATTCATCCTTTCTACCGGGCGAATCATCCTAAACAGGATGACAGGCAATGCGTATATCTTTTGTAATGTTTTTTTTATATCGAACTCAGATTACTGCGCAGGAGTACATCTGCACTTTGAAAGAATCCATCTTGCTTTTGGTAAAATCCATCTGCACTTTGAAAGAATCCATCTGGCTTTTGATAAAAGTCATCTGCACTTTGAAAGAATTCATCTTGCTTTTGGTAAAAGCCAAATGAATTTGAAAAAAATACAGATAAAAAATGTTCACGTCAAGTTGTATTTCTAAAAAATACACAATATCTTTGCACCCGAAAGTTTATAAACCTTAAAACGTAACAGTTATGGGACATAAAGCTCAAGCACAGGAAATCGCCGACACCGGAGTAATGGTGAACGGCATCAAAGCGAATCAGGATGTACTGGCGCAGCGCAAAATTGACATCGCTTTTGCCAATGCGTTGCAGGCCGACGTGGACGCGTGCATCGCATTGAACACCGAGCAGGAAACGCTCAAGGCCAAACTCAAGGAAAAAACCGAAGAGTTTGACGGGGCGTTTACCGCCATGCTGAAAAAGGCAGGCGAAGCCCGCAAAATCATCAAGATGGACATGCCGCAGTCGTCGTGGCGCGAGTTTGGAATTAACGACAAACGGTAAAGGATTCGGGGGAAAGACGCGTATGGAAAAACAATGGTTCCCGTTTCGGTTGGAATCATTGCTTTTTTTATGCACCGGATAAGAATGTATAATAATTATATGATATTGATCAATTGATACTGCTGCAATACGCAATATCAGTTAATAATACGGGTTTTGCAGCGCCGGTGTTAACCCGGACTGCGCGGGATTAAAATTTTCCGTCGTGTTTTATTTGAACGAATCCCGGCGCACGGATTACGGCAATAAAAAAATTAAAAGATTATGAATGATTTGGCGCCCATCGTATTGTTTGTTTACAACCGTCCGTGGCACACACGGCAAGTGATAGAAGCCCTGCAAAAAAATACGCTGGCGAAAGACAGCGAACTGTTTATTTTTTCCGATGCGCCCAAAAACGAGGCTGCGATTGAAAAAGTAAAGGAAGTGCGAAAATATATTTCGGGAGTTTCGGGATTTAAAAAAATTCATATCACTGAGAGA
>JAIRNV010000203.1 GCA_031257875.1 Dysgonamonadaceae bacterium | reverse complement strand
TTCATTTTAATAAATAATTTATAGTTTATAATAGGGCTGTATGCCCTTTTTTCCGTATCAGGCCTGACGTCTTTTTGGCGTTTGTGTCAGCTGACAAAACCGTCCTGACGTCTTTTTGGAACTTTCGTACCGGTACGAAAATGTCTAAGGCTCTGTTTTGAACGCGAATTACGCGAATTTATTTGATAAAATTCAAATGTAAAATGTGCGTACTTTGCGTAATTCGCGTTCAAAACAATCCTGAATCAATTATACTTTGTCTTTTGTTGCAACTATTGAGAATTGAGAATGAAGAAAATAATTCTCAATTGTCAATTAAAAAACCGGATTGCTTCAGGCTTCGCCTTCGCCGGTGACGGCTGCGTAACATGAGTAAGGTAATAAAGTTAAGGAAATATGAGCATTATTCATTGCCTGTTGAGGTTGTTTTGTTGTTAAGGAATACAAAAAAATTCCGAACTTTGCACTCTGAAAAAAACGAATATCGTATTACTCGGGATGAGAGCAGAGAAAAAACATCCGAAAAAAATAAAATGATTATGTCCGTATATCTTCAAGTTTCCTCCCTGACCAAGTCTTTCGGCGATTTGCTGCTGTTTTCCGACATTTCTTTCGGTATTAACGAAGGGCAGCGTATAGGCCTGATTGCCCGCAACGGCGCGGGAAAATCCACTTTACTCAATATTCTTGCCGGAAAAGAGGATTGCGATTCCGGTGAAATTGTTTTCCGGCGCGATTTACGTGTGGATTACCTGCTGCAAAACCCGCAGTTGCCGTCGGGGGTTACGGTTTTGCAGGCCTGTTTACAGGCTAATAATGACGAAGAACAGGAACTTCGTGCCAAACAGGTTTTGTCCCGACTGAAAATCAATGATTTCAGTCAAAAAATCGATGAACTTTCCGGCGGACAGCAAAAACGGGTTGCTTTGGCAAATGTCCTGATTTCCGAACCGGAATTGCTGATTCTTGACGAGCCGACGAATCACCTTGATTTGGAAATGGTTGAATGGCTGGAAGATTATTTAATCCGTTCACGAATGACGCTTTTGATGGTTACTCACGATCGCTATTTTTTAGATCGCGTATGTTCGACAATTATCGAAATCGACAACAAACAAATATATTGTTACAAAGGTAATTACGATTATTATCTCGAAAAACGTAGGGAACGGATAGATACTCAAAATACGGAATTGGAACGGGCTAACAATTTGTTTCGCAAAGAACTGGATTGGATGCGCCGGCAACCGCAGGCGCGGGCGACAAAAGCCAAAGCTCGAATCGACGCATTTTACGACTTGGAAAAAAAAGTTAGGCAGGGTAGGGGAGGAGACGATGTAAAACTCACTGCAAAAGCATCATATATTGGCAATAAAATCTTTGAGGCAAAACAGGTTTCCAAAAGTTTTGGAAACATCCGAATTGCCGAAGATTTTAACTACACTTTTGCCCGTTGCGAAAAATTGGGAATTGCAGGCAACAACGGAACCGGTAAATCAACTTTTGTCAAGATGCTGTTAGGCGAAATTCTTCCGGACAAAGGTTTTTTCGACATTGGTGAAACGGTTCGTTTCGGCTATTATTCGCAGGAAGGATTGCAGTTTGACGGGTCGATGAAAGTCATTGATGTGGTGAGGAATATTGCGGAAGTTGTCGATTGGGGCGAAGGTAAACAATTAACGGTCTCGCAGTTGCTTCAACATTTTCTTTTTTCGCATGAGAAACAGTACGGTTTTGTACACAAACTCAGCGGCGGCGAAAAACGGCGTTTGTATCTCTGCACGGTATTGATGAAAAACCCGAATTTTCTGGTTTTGGACGAGCCGACGAATGATTTGGATATTATTACTTTAAATATTCTGGAAGAATATCTGGCTGCTTTTAAGGGTTGTCTGATTGTCGTTTCCCACGACCGTTATTTTATGGATAAAGTTGTCGACCACATTCTGGTTTTTAAGGGACAGGGGAAAATACTGGATTTTCCGGGAAATTACAGCCAGTACAGGGAAGCGCAGGGCGAGGAGCAAAAGGTGAAAGAAACGGGGCAAAAGGCGCAGGACAAAAGGCAACGGAAAAACGATTCTCCGGCCTTTCGCCCTGTGCCCGGCGCCTCTGCAAAACTGACATTCAAGGAAAAACGCGAACTGGAATCTTTGGAAAAGGAAATTGCCGGACTCGAAGCCGAGCAGTCCCGTCTGGAAACCGAACTGTCGAGCGGAACTTTATCGAATGATGAATTATCGGCTAAATCGCAACGGATTGGTAAAATCATGGAGGATTTGGATGTTAAAACCGTTCGATGGATGGAGTTGTCGGAAAAAACGGTTAATTAAGAAATGTTATCTGCCGTTCATAACCTCTACCCGTTTGGCAACGGATAAATTTCTGTTCTGGATTGCTACCTGTTCTATCATTTTTGCAGCCAGATGCCGGAATACTTCCCCTGTCGCGGAGTCGTTCAAAGCGACCGGCTTCCCGCAATCGCCTCCTTCACGGATACTCATGACAAGCGGTATCTGTCCCAGCAGGGGGATGTGCATCTCTTCGGCCAACTGTTTGCCGCCATCTTTCCCGAAGATATAGTATTTATTTCCGGGCAGTTCGGCCGGCGTAAACCAGGCCATGTTTTCAATTAATCCGATAACCGGCACATTGATTTTTTCACCGGTAAACATGCTGATTCCTTTGCGGGTGTCGGCCAGGGCAACTTCTTGAGGCGTGGTAACAATCACGGCGCCTGTCACGGCAAGCGTCTGAACCACCGTCAGGTGAATATCGCTCGTTCCGGGCGGAAGGTCTAAAAGGAAATAATCCAGTTCTCCCCAGTGGACGTCGGTGATTAACTGTTTCAAAGCGTTGCCCGCCATTGTTCCCCGCCAGACCAAAGCGTCTTTTTTATCAATAAAGAAACCGATGGAAAGAATTTTAACTCCGTACTGTTCAATGGGTATGATGAGTTCCCGGTCCCCTGTCTTTTCCATGCGGGGACTTGCTTCTTCCGCATGAAACATTTTGGGAATGGAGGGGCCGAAAATGTCGGCGTCCAGCAGCCCGACGTTATATCCCGATTTTGCCAAAGCTACCGCCAGATTGGCTGCAACCGTGCTTTTCCCGACGCCGCCCTTACAGGAAGAGACAGCAATGATGTTTTTCACGCCGGGCAATAAACCGTCAGGGGCAGGCGGAGGGATTTGTCTGGTTTTTACGTTTATATTTCCTTTAATATCAATGTCTTCACCGGCATAAGTCAAAATAGCGGCTTCGACGGCTTTGATTAACGATTTCATAAACGGGTCGTTCGGCTTTTCAAAAAGAATCGAAAAACTTACTTTGTTTCCTTCGATGCGTATATCGTCTTCAATCATACCCATTTCGACAATGTTTTTGCCGGTTCCGGGATAGCGGACCTTTTCGAGCGCATCAATAATTAATTTCGGATTTATATTCATTGTATATGATATTCTGTAAATCATTTTGCATTCCTGCGAAAACTTCTATATGCATCGTGTTCAATCTCTGCTTCCGGTTCGGCATAAGTTTCGCGCGCTGCAAGCGCAAAGCGGATATATTTGATGGAGATACCCCGGTCAAGCCATTGCTGTTCGTAAAACGTCCGGATAGAAAGAATTTCATCTGCCAAATGGCTTTCATACAAATTATCAGTCCGAATTGATACCGGAAAATGATTGGCTTTTACCATTTCGCCGGTATAGGTAAACATAAAATTACTGTCGGTTTTCAGGTGAATTTCACCGTTTTCTTTCAAAATCCGGCTGTAAAGTTCCATGAATCGCGCAGAAGTCATCCGTTTATTCACTTTACGCATTTGCGGGTCGGGGAATGTGAGCCAGATTTCGGAAACTTCGCCTGATGCAAAAAAACAGTCAATCAGCTCTATGTGAGTTCTTATAAAAGCCACATTTTTCAGGTTCTCCCGTTGTGCCTGCGTAGCCCCGCTCCAAATCCTGGCGCCTTTAATATCTATACCGATGAAATTTTTTTCGGGAAAAAGTTTTGCCAGGCCTACCGTATATTCTCCTTTTCCACAGCCCAGTTCAATGACAACCGGCCGGCTATTCCCGAAAAACGACTCATTCCATTTGCCTTTCAATTCAAATCCTTTTTCCTGCAAAACGGCAAAAGGATATTGAAACACATGGGAATAAGTGTTCATATCTTCAAATTTCCGTAATTTATTTTTGCTCATTTGTCAGTTATGAGTTACGAGTTAACTCGTCAAACATTGCTTGGTAATGCGAAATAAACAAGATATTGCAGTTTTAAGTTTTTCCTCTGTGTTCCTCCGTGAAATCCACTCCGTGAAACTCTGTGTTTAATAATTTTTATAACACGGAGTTGCACGAAGGGAGTTTCACGGAGAGACACGGAGTTGATGGT
>JAIRNV010000075.1 GCA_031257875.1 Dysgonamonadaceae bacterium | reverse complement strand
GACCGCTTTTTTTGTAAATCCTGCCTGTAGCATCCGGGAAATTGTGTACCTTTGTTCCCGGGTTAAATGTTTCTTATTTTTCATATCACAACCAAAGATAGGACTTTTTTCCCAAACTCCGTTCGGGGCATGCCCCGAACGGAGTTTTTTCTTACTTTAGTTGCATTTACTATTTGAACTTACCTGGAGCAGAAAAATAATTATCAATTGTTAATTGTCAATTATTTATTGTACTTTTGCAGTGCCAAATTTATGATAAATACTTAAATTTTAATAAAATATCTATGAACAGTCCTAAAGAAAAACTTTTCCCGGAGTTTCCGCCGGTTTCTACCGGACAGTGGAAGGAAAAAATAGTCGCCGACCTCAAAGGCGCCGATTTTGAGAAAAAACTCGTTTGGAGGACAAACGAAGGTTTTAATGTGAATCCGTTTTATCGCACCGAAGACATTGCCGGTTTGAAAACAGCCGAATCCCTGCCGGGCATATATCCTTATGTTCGCGGAACAAAAAAGGATACAAACGACTGGTTCATCCGCCAGGACATTGAGGTGGATGATTTTGCCGGAGCCAATAAAAAGGCTTTGGATATTCTGAACAAAGGCGTAGATTCTTTGGGTTTCAAAATTCCCGGCGATACGGTCGGTCAGGAAAATATCGCAATCCTTTTGAACGGCATTTTACCGGAATACATTGAACTCAATTTCCAGACTTGCAACATGCAGTCGGTTGAGTTGATTCGGATTCTGACCGCTTATTTCAAAACTAAAAATTACGATTTGACAAAAATCAGGGGTTCGGTAAACATTGATTTTATCGGGATAATTCTTTCCAAAAACCATGTAAAAACCGAATGGATAGAAGTTATGAAAGACGCTGTTGCGGCTTCCGTCGAACTGCGGATGTTCAAAACGGTTGCCGTAAACGCTCATCTACTCGGCGATGCGGGTTCGTATATCACTCAGGAGCTGGGATATGCTTTGGCGTGGGGAAACGAACTGTTGAGCCGTCTGGTCGACGCTGGCGTTGACGGAACGGTTGCCGCTGAAAAGATTAAATTTAACTTTGGCATCGGTTCAAATTATTTTATGGAAATAGCCAAATTCCGCGCAGCCCGCTGGTTATGGGCCGAAATCGTAAAGGCTTACAACCCTGACAGCGAATGCCGTTGCGCCGGCAAAATGAATATTTTTGCACGCACTTCCTCTTTCAACCTGACGTCTTTCGACGCTTATGTAAACTTGCTCCGCACGCAGACCGAGGCGATGTCGGCAAGTATCGCCGGCGTTGATTCTCTGCTGGTTACCGCTTTCGACAAAGTCTGCAAAACGCCGGATGATTTTTCGGAACGTATCGCACGCAATCAACAGTTACTGTTGAAGGAAGAATGTCACTTTGACAAAGTCGTCGACCCTTCGGGAGGCTCCTATTATATTGAAACGCTGACGAATCTGATTGCCCGGGAAGCGTGGAAACTTTTCCTCGATACGGAAGAAAAAGGTTTTTACGAATCGGTAAAAAAAGGAGAAATACAGTCGACTGTAAACGCAAGCGCCGGCAAACGGTTCAAGGCTTTGGCACAGCGTCGCGAAATACTTTTGGGGACAAATCAGTACCCGAATTTTACGGAAAAACTCACGGCGCGCGGTACAAAGGAACACGGGGAGTGTGCTTCCGGCGCGTGTGCCGCGCACCCTGCACCGGCTACCGAAGTGTTGAACACGAAACGTTTAAGCGAAGATTTTGAAACCCTGCGCCTGGCTACCGAAAAATCGGGCAGGGAAATTACAGCCTTCATGCTGACTATCGGTAATCTGGCCATGCGTTTGGCGCGTTCGCAATTTTCGTCCAATTTTCTGGCATGTGCCGGATACAAAATAATAGACAATCTCGGATTTGAAACGGTAGCACAGGGCGTGGAAGCCGCCCGCAAAGCCGGCGCCGACATCATTGTCCTTTGTTCGAGCGATGACGAATATGCAGTTTACGCTCCTGAAGCCCATCAATTGATTGGCAACAGGGAAACTCTGATTATTGCCGGCGCACCCGCCTGCATGGAAGATTTGAAAGCGCAGGGAATCACGAATTACATCAACATTCGCAGTAATGTGCTGGAAACTTTGCAGGAGTTAAATAACAAATTGAAAATTAAATAACTGATTTTAGATATGAGTTAATTAACCGAATGTTTAATCTTTGTTGATAATTCGAATATTTTCATTGAAGGTATGAAATTTTCTGCAAAGAAAAAAGGGATTGCTGCAACCCGGATAGGTTCCACACCTCCTCCAAACGATTCCCTTTGGAAAGCTGCCGAATCTCAAGGCTTTGAAGTAACAACATACGAAAGAGGCCTGTCGGGAGAAAAAGCAGTAGATACGGAATTGGTTGTTAGCGGATTATACTTCACGCGGTATAATTTTGTGCATCCTGATTTATCAAAAAATGAATGATTCGCGGTGAACGGAGAACCTGTAACCGGCATCCCGCAGAGATACGACATTTGCCCGCATAACTGATGTCATGCGGGGCGTTGTGCAATCAAATGTTTCTACCGAACTTCAATCCCTGACGGGATTATTATCAGTATCCTGCCGGCAATGCACAAAACCATACCGTGCCTTAAGTTTGCATTCTCAAAATAAAGAGTTAAATTTATGAAATTTCTCTGTAAGAAAAAGCGGAAGTGAACTAAAATGCCGTGCCTTAAGTTTGCATTCTCAAAATAAAGAGTTAA
>JAIRNV010000070.1 GCA_031257875.1 Dysgonamonadaceae bacterium | reverse complement strand
TCGGGTATCGCCGTAATTTCATTCGACTTTGCATCGCTCCTGACCTGTCACAAACTCATCTGCACCACAAACAACCGCTGCTACCGTTATAAAAATTATGTCCTCCATCAAATGTTCTCTGGTCCTGTCCACGCGGGGATCGGTCAATTCCGTAAAATAACCGAATAGTGTTTGCATTCCTTGTTTTAGTATAATAACGGAACAGGATATCCTTTAGTATTTAAAATATGTTATAATAAGATGCGTTTGCCCTGGATCAATTAACTGTAAAGGTTTCACAGTGATCTATACAATTCACGGACGTTATGTTCTTATTCACCGGATTATGCATGGCTCACTGATTAAAGAATAATTTTAGCGGATAAAAAAGGGGTGAATTTCAAATTGTCGCAAGCTTAAATAATCACCCTAGCAATGACGAATTACGTAACTGTCTGCTATTCATATATGGAAAATATAGATTGTGCGATTATCGGTAGATGTCTCGCTTCGCCCGTCATGTCGAACGCAGTGAGACATCCACCGATAAACCACACCACAGTCATTTCTTTTTGTTTAATCCTGATTATATCCATTCGCAATGACGACTACATAAAATTAACGTAGGGTCTGTCAATAAATAAACGCATCAAATAACTTTATATATTAATAAAAAAGGCTTACTTTTGTTGTCTAAAAAGACGGATAACAATATGGAAGATGAAAAAATAAAAAAAAAGAGGATAGAAACACTGTTGCCGATGCTGTACGATCGTCAGATCCGTATCTATCTTGCGAGTGAGGCACAAAGCACAGGCTGGGGCGGTCAGACAAAAATAGCCTCACTGTCCGGCAAGAGTCGTTTTTTAATTGCACGCGGGGAAAAAGAGCTTCAAAATCCCTGTATACAGGCATCACCTGAGAGCATACGCAGAAAAGGCGGCGGTCGCAAAAAAGAAACAGACAGGCAATCCGGGCTTGTTGAAAAAATAAAGCAAATCATAGATGCCATACTGTTGGATATCCGGAGCGTTTACTGTTATGGACGGGTAAAAGCGTCAGACATATTCAGGCTTCGTTAAGTCAGTCGGGCTATAAAATTTCTCACGAATCCATACGGCAGATACTGTCTTCGGAAGGTTACAGTCTGCAAACCAACAGGAAAGTTAAAGAAGGTGGAAAGCATATTGACCGGGATGCTCAATTCGAATATATTAACGATACTGTAAAATCGTTTATTTCTGCGAATCAACCCGTTATATCCGTTGACTGCAAGAAAAAGAGTTAATCGGCAATTATAAAAACAACGGTCGGGAATGGCAACCGGTAAAAAATCCGGTTGATGTAAATGTATATGATTTTGTTGATAAAACCAATGGGAAGGCGTCTCCTTATGGCGTTTATGATATTGCTGGCAGTCGGGACACATCGGAATTTGCTGTTGCCACAATTCGCAGATGGTGGAATATGGAGGGGAAGAATCTGTATAAGGATGTTGAAAATCTGTATATTACCGCCGATGGCGGTGGCAGTAACGGCAGTAGAAACCGTCTTTGGAAAACGCAGTTACAGGAATTTGCCAATGAAACGGGCTTGAATATATGTGTCAGTCATTTCCTGACGGGACAAGTAAGCAGAATAAAATAGAGTATCGTTTATTTTCTTATATATCAATAAACCAGCGCGGAAAACCGTTGGAGAGTTTACCGGTAATTTTAGGGTTAATCGGTGCAACAACCCCCCAAACGGGATTGAAAGCAACTGCCGTTTTGGATGAGAAACAATATGAAACGGGAATAAAAATCAGTGATGACGATTTGGCAAAATGCAATATAATAAAGAATAGTTTTCACGGTGAATGGAACTATTGTATCAAACCTAATTGTTAGGTTTATTTATTGACAACTACTTAACACTAAATTTCTTTTAAACTCAACTGTATTCGTTTCCGT
The DNA here is from genome assembly GCA_031257875.1 of Dysgonamonadaceae bacterium. Taxonomy (GTDB): domain Bacteria; phylum Bacteroidota; class Bacteroidia; order Bacteroidales; family Azobacteroidaceae; genus Azobacteroides. Next base: position 2,321 of record JAIRNV010000070.1, on the reverse strand, counting down.
TCCAAATCAATTCCCAATACTTTCACCCTCACATGCTGATGCAGCGACACAACTTCACCCGGATCGGAAATGTAACGGTTTGCCATGTTGGAAACATGTACAAGACCTTTTTCTTTGATCCCGATATCCACAAAACAACCGAAATTGGTGATGTTACTGATAATCCCCGGCAGTATTTGTCCTTCTCTCAAGTCCTCAATGGTTCTCACATTCGGGTCAAATTCAAACACTTTGATGCTTTGCCTCGGGTCGCGTCCCGGCTTATCCAGTTCCTCCATAATATCCAAAAGGGTCGGCATACCGGTTTTCGCCGTAATGTATTTCTCTAATTTTATTTTGTTTCTCAAATCTTTATCCCGAATCAAATCCGTAACCTTGCAATTCAAATCTTTAGCCATCGTTTCCACAATCGGATAACTTTCGGGATGAACGGCCGAATTGTCCAGCGGATTCTCCGCATCGGTAATCCGCAAAAATCCTGCCGCCTGTTCAAACGCTTTTTCTCCCAAACGGGAAACCCGCAAAAGCTCCCTGCGCGACTTGAATGCGCCGTTTTTCGTCCGGTAATCCACAATATTCTGTGCCAAAGACGGTCCCAGGCCTGAAACATAAGTCAGCAAATGCTTGCTTGCCGTGTTCAGATTCACGCCCACTTTGTTTACGCAATTTTCAACCGTTTGATCCAAAGAATTTTTCAGTTCCGTCTGATTCACATCGTGCTGGTACTGTCCTACACCGATGGATTTCGGGTCAATTTTCACCAGTTCGGCCAAAGGATCTATTAAGCGCCGGCCGATACTGACCGCTCCGCGAACCGTCACATCGTAATCGGGAAATTCTTCCCGTGCAATCTTGGACGCCGAATAAATCGACGCTCCGTCTTCGCTGACTGCGAAAACCTGTATGTCTCTGTCGAAAGGAATATTAGAAACGATTTCTTCCGTTTCCCGGCTGGCAGTTCCGTTTCCGATAGCTATTGCGTCAATGGCATAAGAACTTACCAGAGAAATTAGCTTGGCTCTTGACTGGGAACGCTCTTTCTGAGGCGGATGCGGATATATGGTTTCGTTGTGCAACAAAGTTCCCTGAGCGTCCAAACACACCACTTTGCAACCGGTACGAAACCCGGGATCAATACCTAACACCCGTTTCTGGCCCAGGGGCGGCGCTAAAAGTAACTGTTTCAGGTTTTCAGCAAAAACTTTAATCGCCTGTGTATCGGCTTTTTCTTTCGACAAAGCGGCAAATTCCGTTTCGATAGACGGTTTCAACAAGCGCTTGTACCCGTCTTTTACCGCAATTTCAACCTGTTCCGACGAGGCGTTTTTCCCTTTCACAAACCGTTGGTTCAAAGTTTCCAGACTGTTTTCGTCGTTAGGCGAAATATTTACCCTGAGTATGCCTTCCGCTTCTCCGCGCCGAATAGCTAAAAGTCTGTGTGATGAACATTTGGCAAGCGGTTCGTTGAAATCAAAATAGTCCCGGTATTTTGCGCCTTCTTCCTCTTTTCCTTTGATGAGTTTGGACGAAATTAGCGCTTCCCGACGGAAAATATTTCGCACGGAATTACGGGCGGATTCGTTTTCGTTAACCCATTCGGCAATGATGTCGCGAGCTCCTTGTAGGGCCTCATCGGTATCCTTTACTTCCTCATTCACAAATGATTTTGCTTTTCCATAAACATCAGATTCATGTTGTGCCATCAGGATTTTAGCCAAAGATTCCAACCCTTTTTTCCGGGCAATTTCCGCCCGTGTCTGTTTTTTGGGTTTATAGGGCAGGTAAATATCTTCCAGTTCGGTTGCATCCCATGTATTTTCGATGCGTGATTTCAGTTCGGGCGTCATTTTTCCCTGTTCCTCAATGGAGTTGAGAATGGTTTCCTTCCGCCGGCTCAATTCTAAGTATTTCTCGTACAATTGTTTGATTTCACCAATCTTCACTTCGTCCAGTCCGCCGGTTGCTTCTTTCCGGTAGCGGCTGATAAAAGGAATGGTTGCGCCATCGTCCAGCAGTTCGATGGTTCTCGTAACTTGTTTTTCGGGAATCGCGAGAGATTGGGAAATCAGCTGGTAAAAAATGTTTTGCATGTTATTTTCGGAAAAAATTTATTTTGTTCATTTAGTAATAAGCGACCCGTGAATAATTCGGTGAATCAGGACATAACGGCCGTGAGTGAATTGTATAAATTATGCTATTTAATTCTACTTTAACACATTAAAATTTGCTTATCACAAGCGTTGTTTATGTCAGCCTGCCTGCGACAGTGTCTCTCAAATATTTGATCAATCAATTCATCTTCAGACATTTGTCTGTAAAGT
>JAIRNV010000010.1 GCA_031257875.1 Dysgonamonadaceae bacterium | reverse complement strand
GGGCTGTGTGTGGCGGTAATTATATTTGTAGTAATAAGGCTGTTTAAAAAATAGTAGTAAGTAGTAAGTAATAATTAGTGAGAGGTTTTCTTTCATAATAATTTGATTTTTTGATTTTTTGCGCCCGGCTTGTGAAAGTAGGGCGTTTTTTTACGATTTCCCGTAAAATATAATGATTGATTATTTTTTTGTTTGGACAAAAAAAATAAGGATAAAAATTGGCAAAGTTGCTTTCCGAAACGAAAGCAAAGAAATATTATAAAAAAGATTTTCGACGCTAATATTCAACTACATCCAACTGACAGCCCAGCGCGTGGGCTATTTTGGATAGTAAATCAATCCCGGTTGAGTACTTGCCGAGTTCGATGCGTGCAATGTTGCTTGCGGCGATCCCGGTCAATTCCGCAAGTTTTATTTGCGAGATTCCTTGTTTTTTTCGTAATCCCGCTATCCTTTTGCCGATTCTCTCCCGATGGCTAATCATTATTTTTGCGTAATGATTAGCCCGAAGCCAGGCGGCCATATCATTGGCCGCCCTTGCTAACTTGTTGGCGTCCGGCATTGCTATGTCCTCAAGGATGGTAAACTCTTGCGTCTCGTTGAACCTGCCGTTCTCAAAGACACAAACAATACCGTTTATTGTGTCGGCGCAAACCCAATTATTGGGTTTGCGCTCTGATTTTTTTATTGTGAATCTTTCCATTTTTCAGGCCAGAACTTTGGATATAAAATCGTCGGCTTCTTCGCCCCTTATGTCCAGGGCGAAAATATAGGGAAAAAAATCACTCCTGCTTTCGCATTTATTTCTTTTGGCAATCAGGATTGCCTCTTCGTACGCAATCCTGTAGTTTTTTTGCCTAATCATCGTAGATATTCTACTAATAATGATATCACTTGTTTTCATGTTTTTTTTGCCGCTGTTATACGTTGCCGCCGTTTTTTTTAATTATTACAATGCAAAAATACTATCAAATTTAATAGTGTGCAAATTATTTTATATGTTTTACAACATAAAAATAATATCTAAAAAATTGGATATTTGAAAAAACCGTGAATTAAGCAATCGTTTTCATTATTTGTTTAACAGTTTTTTCATGTCGCTAATTACTTTTTTCCCCGCAATCTTCGCATAATGCTGCGTCTGTTTTATGTTAGCGTGCCCCAGCGCCTTAGAGACGCTTTCTATAGGTATATCTTTGTTGATAAGGTAAGTGGCAAACGTATGGCGTGCGACATGCGCCGTTAAAACCTTTTTTAACCCGGCTCCGGCTCCAAGCAATTTCAAATAATCATTATACTTTTGGTTGCTTAGTCTTGGGAGATTATAATGATACCTGTCTGCTATATTCTCCGCCTCCGGCAATAACAGCGCGATAAAAGATTCATCCGTTTTTTTTCTGTTGCTCCTTATTACTTTCATACCGTCGACATTTGATATATCGTTGATGGAAAACTCCATAAGATCGGCAAAAGCCATACCCGTAAAACACTGAAATATAAACAGGTCTTTCACTTTCTCTATCTTGTCGTTATCCGGCGTATAATCCTGTATCTTTTTAATCTCCGTTTCGTCCAAAAACGTAGGATATTTGCTTTTGCCCTTATGGACTTTAAAATGTATATATGGATTAAACTTGCATATACCGCGATTCATAGCGTCTACAATGTAAGATTTAAACGTATTGTGCCGCTTGTACAATACCGGCTGCGATTTTATTGTCCTCCTTAAAAACATATCGAAGTCGGCAACGTTTTCATAAGTCACGTCTGCAAACACCCTGAATCGTCCAAACTCCTCTATTTTCCGTATTAAAATATTATGATGCTCCAGCACGGCGTCAGACGGGTTACGCTTCCTCAAGGATTCTTTCATAAAGTCAATAACCGAGTTTATTTTCGCTTCGTCCTTATTCCAGTTTTTAACCTCCTGCAGGCTGTTGCATTTATCCGACAAAACAAAGGCTTCTATTTGCCGGAAAATCGCACGCGCCTTGCCTGTAATTGCAGGGCTGTTATCGTGATTTTTACACGTAAACCCGTTTTTGTCGGAAAATTGGTTCTTGTATAAATGTATTCCCGTAGATATGAGTGTACGACTGTTTGTGCCGGTAATTCGCACCTCAATTTGCAACAGACCTCTTTTTGTGTCGTTATTTGCCGCCTTTTGACGGTCAAAAATGTAGCGTAATTGCGTGTTATTCATGATGATTTGGTTTTTTTTCGCACCAAAGATAAAAAATTTCGCACCAAAGATAAAAAATTTCGCACTAATTGACTTTTTTGTGCGAAAAAAATGATGAATTATGATGAATTATGATGAATTATGATGAATAAAAAAGCTGTCAAATCCGCTATAAAACAAAAAAGTCCGCTTGTAGAGCGGACTTTGAGGCGGTATGGACGGGACTCGAACCCGCGACCCCATGCGTGACAGGCATGTATTCTAACCAGCTGAACTACCACACCATTCCTTAATTGCGGTGCAAATGTACATCAAATTTTTTACTCTGACAACTTTTGTGATGGATTTTTTATCCTCTCACCGGAATTTTTTACAATTTTATCGGTACGCCGTTATAAAAGTCTAATATCTTTGCCCGGAAAATGTAATCGTATTTCGCCTGCGCTTCTTCTAACTGACTGCGCAACAGTTTGGTTTTCGCTTCGTTAAACTCAAAAACCGATGATTTGCCGGTTTCATACCGTTCTTGCGCGTATTTGAATGATTCGGAGGTCGAAACGACTGCTTCCTGTGACGCTCTGTACTTTTCCTGCGAGGATACGGCGTTCAGACAGGCTGTCTGAATTTCTTTGTACAAATCTTTTTTTATACTTTCTAATGTCAACTGCTGATTTTCTATGTTGAACCGGGCGTTACGGACTTGATTCCGAACCGAAAAGCGATTGAATATCGGAATACTCAAATTCAAACTGATTCGTTCTCCTGCATTGTTATTGAATTGGCTTGAAAATGAACGGTTTTTATAGTTTTTATCGTAAAGATAAAAATAATCCGTGCCATATCCGAAATTAAGATTTAATGTGGGAAGGTAGCCTGACTGAGCGATTTTTAGCGATTTCCCGGCGCTTTCAACTGTATATTCCTGCGCCTTGATAACCGGCTTTACCTGCAATGCATTGTCAAAAACAGTATTTACCGGCTGAATGCTGCCTATATTTTCCGCAACCGCATCATTTATTTCAGGTACGGCAATATCAAATTCGGTGTTTCTTTCCAATTCTAAACTTTGCATCAAATCCAGCGAAGCTAATTTCAAATTTTTTTCCGCTTCTATTACGGAAACTTTATCATTGGCAACCTGAGCTTTGATATCATACAGCTGCGACGAGGGAACTTTACCTGCATCGACCAGAATTTCAGTCCGCCGAACCTGTGATTCGCTTAATGCCATCTGGTTTTTGTTTATCTTCAAAAGTTCCTTATTAAACATCACCTGCAAAAACAAAGAGGCAATATTCAAAGATAAATCTTCTTTGGCTTTTGCCAGATTTTCTGTAGATGCCTGCAGTTCCAGTTTATTTCTCGCTATCTCGTTCGGGATGCGAAAACCGGTGAAAACAGGAATGGAACTTGCTATGGATAAACTGCTGCCGGATTGTTTTTTAATTTCATACAAACCTGTTTCGGTCGCTGTACGTCCAAAATTCCAGGTTTGCCCTATACCGGCGCTCAAATCAGGCAAACGACTCATCTGCGCCGTATTCAAATCGTTTGCAGCTACATTTCTCCGAATCTCCATTTTTTTGATTGTGATGTTATGCTCAACGGCATACCGGATACATTCTTCCAGCGTCCACTGTTTCGGCTGCGCCGAAAGATGCACCGCACAAAGGCTTATCAGAAAGAGCAAAATAACCTGTCTTTTGATTTCTTTCATGGTTATTATTTTTTGTTTTTATCCTTATTTTTGGCTTTATCGTCAATCTTATTTCCCCGTATCTGGTCGGTTGCCGCCAAGCCGTCTTTTATTTCGATTTTTACTCCGTCGGAAATACCGATTTTAACCGGACTTTTTTCAAACACCTGTTTGGGTTTCTCTTCTTTGATTTTGTAAACAAAAGCCGAGTCATTGCCAAATTCGACGGAACTTTCGGGAATGGTCAGCACATCGAAAGCACGCGCCAGCACAATCTCGGCATTCGCACTGTATCCCGCCCTGATGAAAACCGTATCGGGAACTTTCACCTGCAATGGTTGTTCCGTCGTTAAACGTATTTGCCTGGATAACGGAGTTTCCGGCTTTGACGGGTACGTCCGGAATCATACCCGGCGGGGATAAAATTTTATAAAAACATAAAATTCAAAAGGCAAGGAACCGGTCGGCAACCTGTTATTCCGTATACCTTTTACCCTGTACCTTTCACCTTTCACCCTCCATCTTTCCCTCTTTGTTCACTTCCCGAAGAAGACGAATCACTTCCTCCGAAGTTTTACTGTCCAAAGCGCCGGCAGGCTCGTCGGCCAGAATCACCCGCGGCTTGGAAATCAGGGCGCGGGCGATGGCCACACGCTGTTTTTGTCCGCCCGACAACTCATTCGGACTGTGTTCCGCCCATTCCCTTAAACCCATTCTATCTAAATATTCCAAAGCAATCCGGTTGCGTTTTTTCCGGCTTACACCCTGATAATAAAGTGGCAGCGCAACGTTTTCCATCGCATTTTTGAAATTAATCAGATTAAAAGACTGGAAGACAAAACCAATCATCGTATTCCGCAATTCGGCCGCCCGCGATTCGCTCAGGTTTCTTATCAAAACATCGTTCAGGTAGTAATTTCCTTCATCATACGTATCCAAAATTCCTAAAATATTGAGCAATGTTGATTTCCCGGAACCGGAAGCGCCCATAATCGAAATCATTTCTCCCGGTTTGACTTCCAGATTTATTCCTTTTAAAACGTGAAGCGGCGCTCCATTGTGGTAAGTTTTACTGATTCGCTGTAATCGTATCATTTGAATTAATAATTGATAATTGATAATTGATAATTGATTTTCAATGATTTATCTTTTAAAAACAACTCATTGGGCGCTTTCGGAAGTAATATTTTTCCGTCAGATTAGATCTAATTTCGCCGGATTAGATCTAATTTCGTCAGATTAAATCTAATTTCGTCAGATTAAATCTAATTTCACCGGATTAGATCTATTTTCGTCAGATTAGATTTAATTTCGTCAGATTAAATCTAATTTGGCCGGATTAGATCTAATTTGGCCGGATAACTTCAATTGCGAATGAAAAAAATGTTTGTGTACAGATAACGCGGTATGGTGCAGAGATGCGATATTTATCCGCATAAACGTGAAATAAAAAAAATATAACAGTTTTAACTCCGTGTCCCTCCGTGAACTCTACTCCGTGAAACTCTGTGTTTAATAATTTTTGTAACACGGAGTTGCACGGAGGGAGTTTCACGGAGGGGCACGGAGTTAAAACCGTTATATCTTTTTTATTTTGCACTACATAATATGGTTTCGGTTTCAATTTTTATTCCAGTAAATCCTTATAAACAGGCAAAGCATCCTCAAATTTTTTAACAGCCTCTTCCAGTGTTCCTGAAAACTCACCGCCGGAAGCATTCAAATGACCGCCGCCGCCATACACTTCCTCTGCAAAGCGGTTGGTCGGAAACGTTCCTTTGGAACGCAGGGAAATGCGGATAATACCTTTGTCTTCCCTGATAAACGCCGAAAAAACAACCTTTTTCATACTTAAAGGAATATTGACAAACCCTTCCGTATCGCCTCTTTCCGGATTAAACCGCATGTGTTCCTGTTCGGACAGCGTTATCAGGGCAGTTTTATACTCGTCGAACAGTTTCATTTTCTCGTACAAAACATAACCCTGCATGCGCACGCGGCCTTCCTGGCATTGATTGTATACCTTAGCGTAAATCGCATCCTTGTCAATACCTTTTTGCAGTAATTCGCTAATGATATAATAAATTGAATAACTGCTCGAATGATATGTAAATGCCCCCGTATCAGTCATCATGCCAGTATAAATACATTCCGCGCCGGGTTCGTTGATGCGTTCAAACATGCCCATCCGGCAAATGAAGCGGAAAATCAATTCGCTGGTCGAAGATATTTCGGGATGAGATATCGTTACGTCGCAAAAATTTTCGGGCGACAAATGATGGTCAATCAGTATTTTCTTTGCTTTGGATTGTCGCACGGGGTTTTCCAGCTGTGCAATTCTTTTTAAGGTATTAAAATCCAGGCAAAAAATCAAATCGGCGGATGCGATGGCAAGTTCGGCGTGTTTTTTCTGCCATTCCGCATTAATCACGCTTTTAGTGCCCGGCATCCAGTGTAAAAAAACGGGGTAATCGTTCGGTACAATCACTTGCACATCCCTTTTCCCCGATTCTTTCAGAAAATGATACAAACCCAAAGACGAGCCTAAAGCATCGCCGTCCGGCGCCCGGTGGGTAACTATGACTATTTTATCATAATGAAACGTTAACTTTTTTGCTTTCTGAATATTATCTTCCGAAATAACTCTGTTTAACATGATTGTATTAATTTAGATGCGCACAAAGATAACGATTATTTGTTATACGCACCGAATTTTATTTGAATAAAGGTGCATTTCAGATTGTCGTATCGTCATTGCGGATGGATACAATCAGGATTAAACAAAAAGAACGGTTTTATAAATTCTACAATTTATATTGTATCCCGCCGGTTATCCAAATCCCCGGCTGAGGAACATTCCCCAAATCAAAATAATGGGTATCAAATAAATTATTGATATTCAGAAATAAATTTGCTTTGTCTATCTTCCATTTGAACTTCACATCCAAAATGGAAAACGGTTTGTAGGGCGTTTCGGCGCCGGCAGTTTGACTGTTTTCATATTTCGTATAACTTCCGGCTCTGTCTTGCAGGCGGAATTGCCAGTCGGCGCTCAGGTTTTTATAAACCGGATGAGAAAGTCCGGCGGTAAACTTGTGCTTCAGGTAATCCATTACGTAATTGGAAATCAGCCCGCTTGCTTCTTTCGTCTGGCGCATGAACATGTAACCCAGACGGAGCCGGGCGCCGGACATTTTCGGGAAAATCTTTGCAATATTCAAAGTAAAATCGGTCTCAAAACCGGATTTATCCAAATCGGTCAGATTGCGCGATTCCCACAGTGAATCGGGATGATGTTTCACCCAGTCAATCAAATTTACTCCCTTCATGTAAAATCCGTTAGCCGAAGCGCTGAGGGCGGGATGAACATATTTTAATCCCAATTCGAGCGAAACGGATTTTTCGGGACGAACGTCTGAATTTCCCTTGTGCGTCCGGCCTTTGTAGTATAAATCGGTAAAGGTGGGCATTCGGGTAGCATTGTTCCACGAAGCGAAAATCTTCCAGTTAGGGGTGAGCCAACAGGCCGCATTGATGCTCGGATACAAACCCGCGTCATCCGTAAAGGCTGTGTTGTAATTGGCCAGTAAACCGAGGTTTAATGTGAATTGTTCAAAAACAAAACTGTGTTCGAGAAAAGCGGACAGATTGGTTCGATTGTCCGTCAGGAGGTAAGGTTTGCGGTTGAAAAGGGAATCTTTTCCCAGATTGCTGCTGATAATTCCCTCATTGCGGATTTCCCCTCCGAAATTGGTAATTCCCGCTTTCCACCTGTATTGTACGTTCAGATTGAAACCCAATACATCCGTGCGGTGAAAGTTTTCGCCGGTCGGCTGGTTTTTAATCAGCTGATAATGGTCGAAATGCCGGTTCCAGTAAAGTTGCGGCGTTGCTTTCAGTTTTGTCCCTGTCGACGCCTTGACGGCAGCAAACAAAGAACGGGTTTCATCGTACTGATCCGGATAAGTGGGTGAAAAAAAAGTATTTGCTCCGTATTTTTTGTCATTGATTCCCCACTGAAAATCCAGGTAAGCATTATCGTTCAGAGAGAAATTACTTTGCCACAAAGCATTGATTATCTGATAGTCGCTATTGCGAATATAGCCTTCGGAAGAAGCATATCCCGACGAGAGGCTGTGAGAGGAATTACCCGCTTTCACGGCTTCCCGCGCATTCGCCTCAAAAAGATTGTGCATGCCGCCTTTGGCTTCAAAGGAAAAACCCGTATCGGAATTTTTTTTAGTTACAATATTAATTCCACCCGAAAAAGCGCCCGCGCCATAGAGGAGAGAAGTAGGCCCCTGAATGATTTCAATACGTTCGATGTCGGAAAGATTAATGGGAAGGTCGAGATTGTAATGACCGGTTTGGGGATTCGTGAGATTAGCCCCGTTGAGAAGGATGGCTGTCTGTTCAAAAGTGCCGCCACGCACCGCGACGCCCGATAAAACCCCGTTGGGTCCCCGTTGGCGGACGTCCAGGCCAACGACGGTTTTCAATAAGTCGGAAACGCTTTCGACAGGCTGTCGCGCAATATCATCTCTTGAGATGATCGTTACTAACTTAGCGGTTTGATTCATCGTCAGTTCCGCTTTAGAGCCTGCCACAATCAACTCTTCCAGTTCCTGTTCGGGAATTGAATCCCTGATTACGGAAATCCGGTTTTGAGCGGATGTTCCGGTCGTAGCGGCAAAAGCCAGCATACAGCCGGCGACAACTCCTGTATTAATCACTTTATGCAGGCTGTTGAACACCGCATAATTTTTGCGGGCGAATCGCCGGAAACGAAAAGCCTGCTTCTGTTTGAAATTTTTTTGTTTCATAAAATAAATAAATTTTAAAATGTACTGATTTTCGCTGCAAATATACGGATATATTTTAAATATTTATTCTGGATTGCTTCACTCTTCGGGTTCGCAATGACGCAGTGAGGTTGAAATGCCGTAGCCGTTGTCATTCCCCAATCAACCGGAAGCTGTACCCCTGCTCAATCAACCAGTCAATTGACCTCGGCAGCGATTCTTTTGTCCGGTCTCCCGATTTCAAAGAATCGTGGAACACAATAACCGAACCGTTGCGGGTGTATTTTTTCACAACTTCAAATACTTGACCGGCAGTCATCAACCGGCTATAATCGCGGGTTACGACGTCCCACATGATTACTTCATAGTTCTTTCTCAGGGCGTTAAACTGCGGCAAACGCATGTGTCCGTGCGGTGGACGGAACAGTTTACTGTCAATCAGCTTCGCGGCCTCTTCCACATCCTGAAGATAGGTTTCTGTCGTTACTTTCCAGGCCTGCAAATGGTGAAAAGTATGATTTCCCGTGATATGCCCGCGTTCCAGCACCATCCGGTAAATTTCGGGATATTTGCGAACATTGTCTCCTACACAGAAAAAAGTAGCTTTAATTCCGTATTTATCCAGTAAATCCAAAACCCAGGGGGTCATTTCCGGGATGGGGCCGTCATCAAACGTGAGGTACACGACTTTTTCATTTGTGTGGAATCTCCAGTGTGAACCGCGATACAAGCTGCGGTATGGTTCGGGTGGTCTTTCTATTAACATGTTATCTGTTTGAAATGCTTTCAAACCGTTCTCCAAAACGATTGTAATCATCAACCATAACCTTATATTTTTCCGGATCAACCGACTGGTAGAATTGTAGAAAATATCCCATAGCGTATAAATCACTCCTGATATCCCTGTACATGGACATGTAATTGCTGTCATCCAGCCTTGAATACCAGTCCAGCTCTTTGGTAACGGATTCCATCATACTGTCGTTAATCTGCCGCGCCTTGGCGGTATCGCCTGCCAGTAAGTAGGTAGCAGCAATTTCATGCATCGAATAGAAATCGTAAGGCACATTGTAATCGGGAATTGATTTCACTGCGTAGTCCATCGCTTCGATTGCCTTATCCTTTTTGTTTTCGGCAATCAACCGCGATCCCAGTGTCCCGAACATTGACCGGAACAGCCGCGCCATACGCATGGAATTGGAATCGATATACAATCCCGGTTCTTCCAAATTGCCCCAGCGATATTTGTGCATCAGGTTTTCATACAAAATATCCGTATCTATATTTCTTCCTCCCGTCGTAACGTCATAAGGCATAACCCTGTATGCAACTCCATCCTGACGGAAATAATTTTCCATCCCTATGTACTGATCCGACCCTACGGTGGTTGCGAAATAGAACGGTCGAGACCAATCTTCATTATTCCTCAGCATATCAAGAATCATCATTTCCTGTTTACCCAAAGCATGTTTTTGCGGAGCTACCACTTCCTTATTGGCATTGTATTTAGGACCGAAATAAATAGACATCCTGTCCGTCAGCCAACCGGCACGTTCCGGTTTCACCGCGCCCGACCGGATAACTGCAGCCGTATCGACAGGAATATAAAGTATATTGGTTCGGATATTATCCACGGGCGGATATTCGCCGACTTTTTTTACACGACTGTCATCCGACTTGACTCTGGCCAAAGCATAAGCTACATCCTGCGGCTTGTCGCCCGGCTCAAGAATATAGGCGACATCATGTTTTCCCTGCAGGTATTCGGAACGTTTCCACGAAATGGGAAGCGGTTTCGATTCGTATGCCTGACGTTTCATCTGGTCGATATACCAGTCGGTTTGCAGATAACTCAGGTTGCAAACGCGGACATCCGTGCGGTATCCTTCCACTTCCTGCGCATACCAGAGCGGGAAAGTATCGTTGTCGCCCATCGTAAAAATAACCGCATTGGGTTCGCAGGTGCTTAGGTAATTAAAACCAAAGTCATGCATCAGATACCTTTTAGAACGGTCGTGATCATCCCACGTCTGCGAGACCATTTGAACGGGAACCAGCAGACCAAGCGCCGTAGCGGCAATCGCCGACGGCAATCCGGGAAGTTTAAGATATTTATGCAAACCTTTTTCAATCAGCCCTACGCCCAGCCCTATCCAGATACAAAAAGCGTAGAACGAGCCGGCATAAGCGTAATCCCGTTCACGGGGCTGATTGGGCGGTTGATTCAGATAAATCACAATAGCCAGACCGGTCATAAAAAACAGGAGGAAAACCACCCAAAAATCCTGCTTCCCCTTTTTCCCCGAATATATCTGGAAAAAAATTCCCAAAATACCCAAAAGAAGCGGTAACATGTAATATTTGTTATGTCCTTTGTTTTTTACGATGAAATCCGGTAAATTATCCTGCGGGCCAAGCCGCCGTTCATCAAGGAACCGGATACCGGTCATCCAGTTTCCGTTGGCCACTTCGCCATATCCCTGAATCTCGCTTTGCCGGCCTGCAAAATTCCACAGGAAATACCGCCAGTACATAAAATTAACCTGATAGGAAAAGAAAAACTTGAGATTTTCCGTGAAAGTCGGCGCAATCGCAACACTGGCGGGGCCGCCGTCCATTTCTTTATATCTGACACGTTTTCCCTTGAAATTCGTCCATTGCTTGTAGGCTTCCGTATGTTCCCTGCTATACATGCGCGGGAAAACCGTACACAATTCTTCCGGATACACATACGATTCTTTTCTCCGTGATACAAAATACCGGTCTTTTTCTTCGGGATCGCTTTTGGCAATCTGCGTCCAGACAGGGCCACTGTCTTTGGTTGCCGGAGCCAGCCTGTTTCCCTCCCTTACCCGCTTTACTTCGGCAACAAAAGTCGGCCCGTAAAGCAAAGGCGTTTCGCCGTATTGTTCCCGCGACAGATATTCCCGCAACGTGAAGATATCTTCGGGTGAATTTTGATCCATCGGCGTATTGGCCGCCGAACGAATCATGATAAGCGCGTAGGACGAATAACCGATGGTTATGACAAACAAACCGATTAAAATGCTGTTGAGCGCCGCCGGGTTCAACCTTTTAAGATTGAAAAGGATTATACTGATGATAATCAATATAATAATGCCTGTCAGCGGATGGTTTCCAATAAACGGGATTCCCAGCAGGGCGATTGAAAGTAAAAAGCCGGCTTTTGCCTTTACAGGGTTGTATTTTTCCCGCATGGTTTCCCGAATACCCCAGGCAAGCACGGCAAAAACCGCAAAAATATAGAAACCGACGCCCGTATTGTAGGGCAAGCCGAAACCGTTGACAAACAGCAGTTCAAACCATCCGGCCACTTTTACCAGCCCCTGAATGATACCGTAAAGCATAATGGCCACGATAACAAAGGAAACAAGCAGAGCAACCAGCGAACCTTTCAAAGTCGGCTTGGGGTATTTTTTATAATAATAAACAAGGACAATGGCAGGAATACAAAGCAAATTTAACAGGTGAACGGCAATCGAAATGCCCATCAAATAAGCGATTAAAATCAGCCATCGGTCGGAATGAGGTTCGCCGGCCACGTCTTCCCATTTCAAAATCGTCCAAAAAACCAGTCCCGACATCAGTGAAGAAAAAGCGTATACTTCTCCTTCCACTGCCGAAAACCAGAAAGTATCCGACCACGTATAAGCCAAAGCGCCTACCGCACCGCAACCGAGAATTGCAATCATTTGAGCAGGCGACATCACTTTGTTTCCGTCGGGAAACAGTATTTTCCTTGCCAAATGAGTGATAGTCCAGAATAAGAACAGTATAGTCAAAGCGCTGAAGATAGCCGACATACTATTTACCATTACCGCCTTTAAGGAAGGGTCGGAAGTCAATTGGGTAAACAAATTGGCGGTCATCATAAAAATAGGGTTGCCGGGAGGGTGTCCGACTTCCAATTTACAGGCGGAAGCAATAAACTCGCCGCAATCCCAAAAACTGCCTGTAGGCTCTATCGTCATCAGATAAGTAACTGCTGCAATGACGAAAACAATCCATCCCAGGATGTTATTTGCCCATTTAAATGTTTTCATACGTATATATTTAATTTGTTTTTTTAAGGTATTTGTAAAAAATTTCGGCAAAGATAGGAAAAGTTAATTAAATAACAGTGATTTTAGCAGACTATGCTTTGATTTCGGTTGTTTTTTTCAGTATGCGGACTTGGACCCGGAGGTATTTGCCGTAATCGTGAACTGAAGCATACGGTTCATAAAGTATCGTCCCTGCGGGTAGGGTGTTCAAAATCTCCCCATCTTTTATCCTGCGGACAATAATTTTCGACGCATAACAGTTCTATTTTCAGAGAGATGAACGTTTTTCCAATCATCTAAATCTTTCA
>JAIRNV010000178.1 GCA_031257875.1 Dysgonamonadaceae bacterium | reverse complement strand
CGCACAAAAATGCAGCGATGCCGAAAATTGAAGCCTGTTTTTATGCAACAACCGCTGATTTCAAAGGCGTTACCGTTAAAATTTTCTTTTGCAGACCGGGCAAAAATGGCATTTGGCATTCTATGCTAAATTCCAAATATATTTAGTTCTACTTTAACAAATTTTAATCTGTTAAAGTAGAATTATATAAAATAATTGATTACCTTAAATCAGCAACAGTTTTTTAACCATTATTCTTGTTCTCCTGAATGGGTGAAAAAATCATTTCGGATTTAAGGTATTAAAAAATATTCGGTAATGTCATAGATTATCGGAATAAATAATTACCTTTGCGGCCAAAAAACAGAAAGTATGATACATACGGCAGTAATTAAGTGTCCCCACTGCGGGAGCAACAACCCGGTCAAGTAAGGCCGGACAGTCAACGGCACGCAAAAATGGCAATGCAACAGCTGCAAAAAACATTTTCTACCGTAATATCGCTACCGTGCATGGCAGGCCGGGACCAAAGAGAAGATAATCGAAATGACACTCAACGGCAGCGGGGTTCGTGATACAGGCAGAGTGTTAAAGATAAGCAAGGATACGGTTTGCTCCGTATTAAAAACCGGCAGTTATTTCCCTCTATGCCTGCCGTATATTCCTTCTCCACCGGATGGTTTTCACACTTAAATGCTACCGTAAAACTATCCCAGTCACCGGTGGCTGTATTCCCGTAGCTTACCCCTGAATCCGACAGTTTTTTCTTCAATTTTTTCGCTGTTTTCAAGTCCCGTTTTCCCCATACAAACGATACGGTTTCACCGGTGTCTCTATGGTATGCATGGATGAGCCATACCTTATGATTTTCTGCCGTTTTTCTTTATCTCTGTGCTTTGGCAGTGTCGGGGCAATGAAGTGTGATTTTTATTTGCATTCAACTAAAATACATACTTATTCCCTGTTTGCCAAATTTTTATAATAGTATACTTTTTACATCACCACCAAAATAACATGTACCCACATACGTGCCTTGCGGGTTCTCATACGCGCTTCGCGGGATTGCATACGCGCACCGTGTATTCGCAGCCGAGACGGGTATCATCATCAGCCGTCATTGCGAGGGCGAAGCCCGAAGCAATCCAGGCGGAAATTAGAACTTTGCGTAACATCAATCAATAAACCGTTTAGTCAAATCCCCGTAAGCATCAATTCTCCGGTCGCGCAGGAAAGGCCACCAGCGGCGCACTGTTTCCGAGCGTTCCAAATCAATCTCTACAAGCCTGTTTTCTTCTTTTTCAGAGGAAGCCGATATCAGGATTTCTCCCTGCGGTCCTGCCGCAAAGCTATTTCCCCAGAATTTAATTCCCTGCGTTTGTCCCGAAGGGTCGCTTTCGTGTCCAACCCGGTTCACGGCAATTAACGGAAGTCCATTGGCAACGGCATGTCCCCGCTGGACGGTAATCCAGGCGTTTTTTTGCCTTTCTTTTTCCGCTTCCGTATCGGACAATTCCCAACCGATGGCGGTCGGATATATTAAAATTTCGGCTCCGGCCAGGGCCATCAAACGGGCGGCTTCGGGATACCATTGATCCCAGCAAACCAGTATGCCCAATTTTCCAAGGGAAGTTTGAACCGGGCGAAAACCCGAATCTCCGGGCGTAAAATAAAACTTTTCGTAATAGGCCGGATCGTCGGGAATGTGCATCTTGCGGTATTTCCCGGCAATCGAACCGTCTTTTTTAATCACTACGGCTGTGTTGTGATAAAGTCCGGCTGTCCGTTTTTCAAATAGCGATAAAACCAAAACGACCCCCAATTCTTCGGCAAGCGCTCCAAACAATTCCGTAGAAGGGCCTGGAATATTTTCCGCTAAATCAAAATTATCCGTATTTTCTACTTGACAGAAATACAATGAATTATGCAATTCCGGCAAGATGATTAACTGTGCGCCTTTTGCGGCACAATCACGGATATTAGCCGTTGATTTGGCCTGGTTTGCCTGTACGCCGGCGGTGTTGGACTGTTGGATTAAACCGATTTTTATCATTTTAGGTATAAATTAGTTACGAAATACCCCCCCCCCTCCAAAAGAGGGGGGGGCTGCACCTTGGTTTGGCAAGGGCGATGAGACAGGAAAGGCCACTCCCTCTCCTTCGGAGGGGGCCGGGGGGAGGTGTCTACAAAAATCCTTCCGGCAACTGCATCGTCACGCAATGCAAACTGCCGTGCTGCCTGATTAACGGACGGCAATCGACGCCGATAATTTCCCTGTCAGGAAAAGCAAGTTGCAACTGCAAACAGGCAACTTCATCCAAAGGGGAATTGTAACAGGGCGTCAGAACTGCTCCGTTGATAATCAGAAAATTGGCATAAGTAGCCGGAAGCCGTTCGCCGTTGTCATAGACAGTTTCCGCCATAGGCAAAGGAATCAGGCGGTAGGGTTTGCCGGCCGGTGTTTTGAATTTTTGAAGTTCCAGTTCCATCCGCGACAATTCTTTGAAATGCTCGTCGTGTTTGTCCGTACACTGTACGTAAGCGATGGTACGGGGGTCGCAAAACCGCGCCAAAGTATCAATATGACTGTCGGTATCGTCGCCAGCCAAATAGCCGCTGTCTAACCACAATATTCGCTTTAGACCGAAAATGACCTTAAAATAGTCGGCGATTTCCGTTTTGTTTCTGTAGCTGTTCCGTTTCTTCGACAGGAGGCTACGGGCGGTAGCAAGCAAAGTACCTTCGCCGTCAGATTCGATACTTCCGCCTTCCAGTACTACGTGAAGCATGTCCTGATAACCGGTGCGCGGAGAAAAGGCCCCGCTTTCAAACAGTTTCTCCGTAATTTGATTATCCTGATTTGCGGGAAATTTCAATCCCCAGCCGTTGAATGTGAAATTGTAAATATAAGGATTCCCGTTTAGGTGGACGCCAATCGGGCCGTGGTCGCGCGCCCAGGTATCGTTGGAAGGTATTTCCCGGAAAATGATTCGTGATTGGTCAATGTTTCCCAAAGCGGCTTTTACTTCGCCGGTCGAAGCGCAGACAATCAACAGTTTTTCTCTTCGGACAATGGCGTGAGCTATGGCCGTAAAACAGGGAATTACCTCGTTTAGATAAGGTTTCCAGTCAGTATCCCGGTGAGGCCAGGTCAGCATGACGCCGCTTTGTGTTTCCCATTCGGCCGGAAGCCGCAGGGTAAATGGGTCGTTGTTTTTTGTCATATATTCTTTATTATTTGAAATAAATGGATTGCTTCGGGCTTTGCCCTCGCAATGACGGCTGCGATATTTCAACCTTTGTGCATCCCCGTGCCAAAACATTCCCGGAAATGAACGGCTCATTCCTGTTTCCGGACATCCGTCCCCCACAGCAGTTTTTTCCGCAAAGTATCATAAAAACTCTGCCGGGTACGTTTCACAATCTTCACGCAAAAATTCGCCTTATTAATAAGAAATTCACTCTCCGAAGGATAAACGGCAGAACGTCCGTCCAAAGCAATCAAAAAATTGCCGTTCCGCGTTTCAACCTTCAAACGGATGCAATAGTTTTCCGGAATCACCAGCGGACGCACATTCAAAGAATGTGGAGCTACCGGACTTAACACCATATTATTCGCCTGGGGAATAATAATCGGCCCGTTCACACTCATCGAATAAGCCGTCGAACCGGTAGGCGTTGCGACCAGCAAACCGTCGGCCAGATAGGTGGTCAGAAATTCTTCGTTCAACCAGGTGTGAATCGCTATCATGGATGAAGTATCCCGCTTCAGCACGGCAATTTCGTTCAAGGCAAAATTGTTGGCGCCATGCTGCGGGAGAGGCATTTGCAACTCAAGCAGACTTCTTTCTTCCGTCAGATAATCGCCGCGAAAGACTTCTTCCAAAGTTTCAACAATCTCATTCGTACCGATGTCGGCAAGAAAACCCAAACGTCCGGTATTAATTCCCAAAACAGGAATTGCCTGGCGTCCGACCCAGGCCGCCGTCCGCAAAAAAGTGCCGTCGCCGCCCAAACTGACTGCCAAATCCAGGGGGAAAATATCAGATTCGATTATCCCCTCAATTTCAGGCGTATAAGCAAACTGTCCGGATAAATACCGGTAAAAGCAGGCTTCGACCCAAACCCTGCCGTTCAAAAGCCGTATTCTGTCAAACAGCGTTTTGATACTTTCCTGCTTGCCGGCCTGATAGTCGCTTCCGAATATTCCGATTTTCATAAACGTTTGTAACTCGTAACTACTCTTACAATTCGATATAATGCAGCAATTCATCCACCCGTCTTTGCAGGATTTCGTCGGGAAGCATCTGCTTTTGCCTGTAATATTTAACCGGATAATTAAACCGCTCCAAACTTCTTATCACCGGCGAAGCATCTTCCAGGTCAATTTTGAAAAGCACGATTTGTTTACCGGTTTCTTTTTCCATATACGAAAACAGGCTCAAAACTTTCGCCCGGTTGGTTTCAATCAAATGAATCATTTGCGACAACACATAATCCGGCTGATTCAATTCAACGGCGACCAAAGCGCCTTCCGAACCGGTATTGCTCATTTCGTTCAAACTTTCGACCAAAACCGGCAAGGTAACCGCTCCGGCATATTCCCCGTTTTCCGTAACAACCGGCAATACGGTCAGCCAGTCTTTGTTCACGACCTGCAAAGCCTCAATGACAGAAGATTCCTCCCGCACATAAGGTGCATAAAAACAAGTGTTTTCAATCCCCGCTTCCGGATTTTCCATGCCGGCAATATCTTTTTCCGACAGGAGGTAAATATAAATCCCGTCCCTGACAACCGGCAGATGCTTCAACTTCAAATCTTCCATCAACGCCGCCGCATGAAAGCCCGAATCATCCGGTTTTAACACAGGAATTTCTCTCACTAAGATTTCTTTACAAAACATTTTGCAGCTTTTTGAAATAAAAACATTACTTTTGTGCCCTATTAATGTGCAAATTTAGTTATTTATTTGTAAATACTTATGAACTTAACGTTATTTATTCAAAGCGGTGCAAACGGGGCTGTAACCAATGCGCCTGTTACATCCGAAATTATCGAAGCGGAAATAAATCTTTTCGATTTGGCGCTGAAAGGCGGATGGATTATGATTCCCATCGGTTTATTGCTTTTCATTTCACTTGCCGTTCTCATCGAACGGCTCTTAGTCATTAACAAAGCCGGCAAGGAAGATGCTACTTTCATGAACAGGATTAAAGATTACATTCATGGGGGGAAAATCGACTCCGCCGTGAATTTGTGCAAGATGACCAACACACCCAACGCAAGAATGATTGCAAAAGGAATTTCCCGTTTGGGACGCCCGGTAAATGATATTCAAGTCGCGATTGAAAATGTGGGCAATCTGGAAATTGCCAAACTGGAAAAAGGGTTTTCCTGGGTGGCTACTACCGCCGCTGTCGCTCCCATGCTCGGATTTCTCGGTACGGTAACCGGTATGGTACACGCTTTTTTCAATATGGCGAATGCGGGTTCCAGTGTTGATATTGCTTTACTTTCTTCGGGAATTTACGAAGCGCTTGTGACAACCGTTGCCGGCCTGATTGTCGGCATTATCGCATTGCTGTCGTACAACTATCTGGTAGCCAGAGTGAACGAGGTCGTAAACGTCATGGAATCCCGTTCGATGGAATTTATGGATTTATTGAATGAACCCGTTAAATAAAAGGCTATGGCGTTGAAAAGAAGAAGGATAACAGCCGAATTTAGCATGGCTTCCATGACGGATATGATTTTTCTTTTACTCATATTCTTCATGCTTACCTCGACGGTGGTCGTACCCAATGCAATAAAAGTCGTTTTGCCGCAAAGCGCCCGGCAAACTGCGGTGAAACCGCTCGCGCGCGTGACAATTGACGCCGGATTGAACTACTATGTGGCATACGGCAACCAGAAAGAACGCCGCGTAAGTTTCGGCGAAATCACGCCTTTTTTGCGGCAATGCTACAATAAAGAACCCGATATCTATATAGCGCTGTACGCCGACGAATCCATTCCTTACAAAGAAGTAGTCAAAGTGCTGGACATTGCCAACCGGAACAGTTTCAGGATGATATTGATTACCCGTCCCCAGTAGATACCGAATCGAATGAAACCGACAAAAGAAAAAATATACGGGATTACCGGTTCGATACTTTTTCATATCGGGCTGCTTCTTATCCTTTATTTTACTTTTTTGCGAACGGAAATAAAAGTGAAGGAAGAAGGTGTTCCGGTCAATTTCGGGACGGTTCATTTAGCAACGGGAACTTTCACACCCCAAAGCGAAGTGAATGAATCTACGCCCCTGGAAGCCAATCTTTCGCCTCCCGATCAGGAAATTCCGGAAATCCCCCAACTACAGTCCCCCAAAGTCTCTACAATCACCACCTCCCCAACAAAACCGACGCCACCGCCGATCGCTCAAAATTCGGAACAAACAGCAGCTGTTGAAGCCGAACAAGCCCGGATAGAACAGGAACAACGCAAACGGGATGCCATTAACCGGCAGGTTTCCGGAGCATTTGCAGGCAATTCCGGCAGGGGACAGCAAGGAACAAAGCAAGCGCAAGGTAATCCGCAAAACGTTACTGCGACAGCAGCGGGAGGCAGCGATTACGGTGAATTTAATCTGGGCGACCGCACTTTAGGGGCGGAAGGTCTTCCGAGACCCGCTTATTCCGCTCAGGAAGAAGGAAATATTGTGGTCGATATCGTTGTCAACCCGCAGGGAAATGTTATTCGCGCCGAGATTGGAAAAGGGACTACCATCAACAGCGTAACTATGCGCAAATCGGCTCGGGATGCTGCGCTAAAGGCCAAGTTCAGCAGTATTAGCAGGAACAGTAATCAGTCGGGAACGATTACTTACAGGTATTATTTGAAATAAACAGAATTTATATCAAAAAATCAGTATAATGGATAAGCAAGAAAAAACAACTAACGACGACGTTCCCGAGAAGCGGGAAGAAGTAAAAAATTACGCCTTTGTATCCAAAAGGGCGTTGGAAACCGACCATATCGGTTATTGCTACCGAGACACTCCGGAGAATAATATCGACAGCGGATGGCGATTCCTCTACGGCGACGAGGATGATGAATACCTCGATAATCCTGCAAATACCGAAACGGTCTATCCCGAACAAATGTTATCTGTTAATCCGGCTTTGGACGACATTCTGTCTGCACCTGCTGGTTGCGAATTTGAATGGGATGACGAACAGGAAATTTATGTTGAGATTGTAGATTAATCATGAGAACAATTCAATTTATTCTGTTATTATGCACCGATATTGCCCCGTCCGTCAAATACCTGATTATCGAAGTGGAATAATATGATCTTCCGGCTTTCGAATCGGTTAAGGCCGGTCCGGATTATTTGAATAATGCTGCTTTTGTGAAAGAGGATTATTTATTGCGTAAGTTTGCACTGAAATTATTTGATTATAAATTTATGTCTGAAAAAGATTTGTCATACAAAGAAGCATATTCCCGTCTGGAACAAATCCAGCGATTGATTGAAGATAACCAGTTAGATGTAGACGACTTAAATGAACGGTTGAAAGAAGTTTCCGTTTTGTTAAAAATTTGCAAAGATAAACTTTTCCTTGCCGACGGGGAAACCCAAAAAATACTGGAAGAAATCAAATGAACAGACAGGATAAATATGTGATTATCGTTGCCGGAGGAAAGGGGCTGCGGATGGGCGGGGATATACCCAAGCAGTTCATGCTTTTGGAAGGCCGTCCGGTACTGATGCACACGATTCAAGCCTTTTACGGTTACGATTCTACCATTCGTATTTTTCTTGTTTTGCCTCATGAACAAAAGGAGTATTGGAAAAATCTTTGCGTCGAATATGATTTTTCCGTTCCGCATCAAATTGTTTTGGGCGGGGAAACCCGTTTTCATTCGGTAAAAAACGGTTTGGAAGCAATCGGAAAGATATTGCTTCACCGTTCACCGTTCGCCGTTCACGAAAAAATACCCGCCACAAACGCTTTAATCGGCGTTCATGACGGAGTTCGTCCGCTGGTTGACAAGGAACTGATTGGCAATGTTTATGCGCAGGCGGATAGCGGGGACGCCGCCTTTCCCGCCATTCCGGTTACGGATTCGATGCGGAAACTTGCGGATGACCTCCAAACAACCGTTCCCGCCGACCGTTCCCGCTATTTTTTCGTGCAAACTCCGCAGGTTTTCAAGGCCGGGATTTTATTTGAAGCCTACCGGCAAACTTATGAACCTCGATTTACCGACGACGTATCGGTTGTGGAAACGCTGGGAATCTGCCGTCCCGTAATGGTCGAAGGCAGTCGCGGAAACATCAAGATAACGGCACCCGCCGATTTGATTATCGCTCAAGCCCTATGGTTAATGGTTAATGATTTTCATGTTACGCAAGGTTATCATTTTTGACAGTCTCAGGCTCTTTCCATGCATATTTTATTTACGAATTACCCGTAATGAATAATTCATAATTGATAACCCCGGATTGCTTCGGGCTTTGCCCAATGTCGTCAACTTAAGATAAATAAGGCAATAAGGTCAAGGAAATATGAGCATCATTCATTGCTACTCAGGTTGTTTTGTTGGAAAAAAATAAGGTTAAAATAAGGTTCATATTCTGATTCACGATGCGGAAAAACCTTATTCCCAACCTTATTTAACAACAAAAACAACCTGAGTAGCAGAGAATTGTTCCATCCGTAACCAACCTTATTACCTTATTATATCTTATTAATTGATCGATGCTTACTACCCACCCCGGATAAATCCGGGGTTATTCGCAGGTAAGGCCTCCGGCCTTGAGAACAGTCCGTTTGTTTACATCTGCGTAACATGAGTTATTACCTTTATTATACGCCCGACGCAGCTTCGCCTTCGCCGGAGACGGCTGCTGTCATTAACCGCTAACCACTAACCGTATTATTTGGGGCGAATGCCTTCGGCACCGCGTTTTCAGTTCGGCTTACGCCTCACGGCGCCTGGTTTTGCCATCCATTGCGCGGTGCGTAGCATGGGAGAGTAATAATTCCCCGCAAACAGGGTTAAAAGCCTCGACTTGGGAGCAAAAAACTCCGAAGTCGGGGCTTTTTTCTTCAAATTCGGAGCAAAAAGCCCCGAAGTCGGAGCAAAAAGCCTCGAAGTCGGAGCAAAAAGCCTCGAAGTCGGAGCAAAAAGCCTCGAACTCGGAGCAAAAAGCCCCGAACTCGGAGCAAAAAGCCCCGAACTCGGAGCAAAAAGCCTCGAAGTCGGAGCAAAAAGCCTCGAAGCCGGAGCAAAAAGCGACAAAGTTGTCACAAAAAGCACCGAAGTCGGAAAAAAAAAGCCTCGAAAGGGGCGAGTTCTCAAAGCAGGAGGCCTTGCCTGTGAATAACCCCATCAAGCCGAAGGCGCAGATGGGGGTTATTCACAGGTCACGCCTGATGGCGCGCCGCCCGCAAATTTTAATGCGTTGGCCATGCCCGCCTAATCAATAAGTTCTCAATTCTCAAATTTTTTTATTATTTTTGTGCCCTGAAAAAACAAAAATCCAAATCATTATGAAACAAGTATCCGAACGTCTGGCAGCTTTGTCTCCTTCCGAGACATTGGCTATGTCTCAAAAAAGCAGTGAGTTAAAAGCGCAGGGAATTGATGTTATTAATTTGAGCGTGGGCGAACCCGATTTTTTTACGCCTGATTTTATTAAAGAGGCTGCAAAAAAAGCAATTGACAACAACTTCTCTTTCTATGCCCCGGTGCCGGGGTTTCTTTCCCTGAGAAACGCAATTGTAAATAAACTGAAAAAAGAAAATCAGCTGGATTATACACCCGATCAGATTGTTTGTTCCAATGGCGCCAAACAGGCGGTTTGCAATGTACTCCTTTCCATTATTGATCCCGGTGACGAGGTCATTGTTCCTGCGCCTTATTGGGTAAGTTATGTGGAAATGGTGAAATTGGCGGAAGGCCGCAACGTGATTGTTTCGGCAGATATCGAACAGGATTTCAAAATTACGCCGGCGCAGTTGGAAGCTGCGATTACAAAGCGGACAAAAGCGTTGATTCTTTGTTCGCCGTCCAATCCGACCGGAAGTGTTTATTCCAGAGAAGAATTAAAAGGTTTGGCGGATGTTTTAGCCGGACATCCCGATATAATCGTTATCGCCGACGAGATTTACGAACACATTAATTATACAGGAAAACACGAAAGTATCGCTCAATTTGAAAATATTCGCGAACGGGTGGCCATCGTCAACGGCGTTTCCAAAGCGTACGCCATGACCGGATGGCGTTTGGGATGGATTGCCGCTCCCAAGTGGATTGCCGCCGCCTGTAACAAATTGCAGGGGCAATATACTTCGAGTCCCAGCAATGTAGCGCAGAAAGCGGCCGAAGCGGCGTACCTCGGTCCGCAGGACTGCATTGAAACCATGCGCCGGGCTTTTGAACGCCGCCGCAACCTTATTGTCGGGCTGGCTTCGGATATTCCGGGATTGAAAGTCCGCCGGCCGCAGGGCGCTTTCTATCTTTTCCCCGATTGCAGTTATTATACAGGTAAATCGTTCAACGGCAAAATAATAGCCAACTCGGCGGAATTGGCCATGTATCTTTTGGAAGAAGGACATGTGGCGGCTGTCGGCGGCCTGGCTTTCGGCGCTCCTGATTGTATCCGCTTTTCGTATGCCGCTTCCGACGAAAATCTGAGGGAAGCTATGGTGCGTGTGAAAAAAGCGTTGGCGGCGCTGGTATAAAACAATATAAATTCAATAAAATAAATTATGAAAAAAATAGCAGGCGTTCTGTTGTTCACGGTATTAACATTTACACCTTCTTTGGCCTGTACCAATCTGCTGGTCGGAAAAGCCGCGTCTACGGACGGTTCCACCATGGTTACCTATTCGGCCGATTCTTATGCTTTATACGGCGAGTTATATCATTGGCCGGCGGCAACTTATCCTGCCGGGGCGATGCTGGATGTTTACGAATGGGACAGCCATAAATATTTGGGAAAAATCCCGCAGGTTGCTCGGACTTATAACGTAATCGGCAACATGAACGAGCATCAGCTCTGTATCGGTGAAACAACATTCGGCGGACGCCATGAACTGGCAGATTCTACGGGTCTTGTCGACTACGGAAGTTTGATTTACATAGCGCTTCAACGCGCCAAAACCGCCCGCGAAGCCATCAGGGTAATGACCGGTTTGGTAGCGGATTACGGCTATTACAGCGAAGGCGAATCGTTTTCGATTGTAGATAAGGATGAAGTATGGATCATGGAAATGATTGGGAAAGGCGTTGGAAACAAAGGCGCCGTTTGGGTAGCCGTCCGTATTCCCGACGATTGCATCGCCGCTCACGCCAATCAATCGCGTATCCATCAATTTCCCTTGAAAGACAGGGAAAATTGTCTTTATTCGGATGACGTCATTTCTTTTGCCCGTGAAAAAGGATATTTCAACGGGAAAGACGAAGATTTCAGTTTCTCTAAAGCTTACAATCCTTTGGACTGGGGAGGCTTACGTTTTTGCGAAGCCCGCGTTTGGAGTTACTACAACCAATATACCGGTGAGGGCGCCCGGTGGTTGCCTTATGTTTTAGGGGAAGACCCGACGCCGATGCCTTTGTATGTGAAACCGAACCGTAAACTGAGTGTCGGCGATTTAATGCGTTTGATGCGTGACCATTACGAAGGGACTGTTTTTGACCCGACTTTGGATATAGCCGCCGGGCCTTTTCATTCCCCATACCGTTTTCATCCTTTGGCCTGGGAAATAGACAGCATTAAATATGCTTTTGAACGCCCGATTTCTACTCAGCAAACCGCTTTCACGTTTGTCGGACAGATGCGGAATGAGCTTCCCGACGAAGTTGGCGGCGTGTTTTGGTTTGGCGTCGACGATGCCCGCTTTACCGTTTATACGCCGATGTATCCCTGCATGACTCAAACGCCCGAATGTTACCGTGTCGGCAATGGCGATTTTACCCGTTTTTCGTGGACTTCTGCCTTTTGGATTCACAACTGGGTGGCCAATATGGCTTATGCCCGTTATAATCAGGCGCTTTCGGATGCGGAATCTTTACAGGCGAAATTGGAGGGTGGTTATTTGAATAATCAAAAACAGGTGGAACAAAAAGCGCTTGACCTGCTTAAAACCAGCCGGCAAGACGCCGTTGCTTTCCTGACGGATTACAGTATTTCGACAGCTCAGACTGCGCTTGACGAGTGGAAATCTTTGGGCGAATATCTCGTTGTGAAATACATGGACGGAGTAGTGAAAAAAGAGGAAAACGGGAAGTTCATTCATAATCCGTACGGAGGTTCGCAATATCCCAACCGGCCGAAATTCGACGATGATTTCTTGCGGAAAATCGTTAAAGATAAAGGGGAATGGTTGCGGGAGAAGGAAATTATGAATTAACAAAATGACAGGGCGCGACAATTTGAATTGAAAATCGACGCAGTCAAATGCACCCTGATAACTATTATGCCGACAGCCAGTCTATATCTTATTCCCGTGACTTTGGGAGAGACGGAAATCTCAAAAGTTCTTCCGCCGTATAACTGGTCAATCATAT
The DNA here is from genome assembly GCA_031257875.1 of Dysgonamonadaceae bacterium. GTDB lineage: Bacteria > Bacteroidota > Bacteroidia > Bacteroidales > Azobacteroidaceae > Azobacteroides. Next base: position 8,117 of record JAIRNV010000178.1, on the reverse strand, counting down.
CATCTATCAGGTATTTCATTGTCGAGAATGTCCGGACGGCTCGCCGTTTCCTGAAACAGACCGACCCGGGAATCGACGTCGACAGTTTGACTTTTTACATTTTAAACAAACATACCCCAGATACGGAATTGCCGGGTTTCCTGAATCCCGTTGAGGATGGAAATTCCATCGGAATCATCTCCGAAGCCGGCTGTCCGGCCATTGCCGATCCGGGAGCGGACATTGTTGCCATTGCCCAGAAAAAGAATATCCCGGTTGTGCCGCTGGTTGGACCGTCGGCCATTCTGCTGGCTTTAATGGCCTCGGGATTCAACGGGCAAAGTTTTGCGTTTCACGGTTATTTACCTGTTGACGCCGGCGAAAGAGTTAAAACCTTAAAATCCCTGGAACAGCGCATTTATTCGGAAAATCAAACGCAACTGTTTATCGAAACGCCTTACCGCAACGGAAAACTGCTGGAAGTCATCTTAAAAACCTGCAATCCGGCAACCCTGCTTTGTATCGCCGCCGACATTACGCTCGGCAGCGAATTTATCAAAACCAGACGTATTGCCGAATGGAAGAAACAAATGCCCGACCTTTCCAAAAGGCCTTGTATTTTTGCAATTTATAAATAAAATAAGTTGACGGGTAAACAAAAGGCGCGAAAGTATGAAAGCGCAACGGAGGGAGTTTCACGGAGAGACACGGAGTTGATGGTTACATGTTATTTATTTTTTATTCTTAAACAAGGATACATGTTTTTCCGTTAACTCGTTTACTTGTCTACTCGTTTATTTGTCCACTAAAAAAAAACAATTAAAATGAAACAAAAGTCCTGCATTTTAGTTACGGGAGCATCTTCGGGCTTCGGGCGCGAGGTAGCCGTCCGGCTGTCGGCAAATCATCCCGTTATTGTCCATGGCCGTAACAGAGAACGGCTTGAGGAGACCCTCGCTGCATGTAATCCGGCAGGCAAACACCTGATTTGGGAATTTGATTTGTCGGATGTAAACGGCATTGAGGAATCACTTGGCCGGTTTTTATCGGAAAACAATTGTGCTGTCGGCGGATTCGTACATTCGGCAGGCTATATGAAACAGTTGCCGTTAAAAGTTTTGACTGTTGATGCTTTCCGGCAGTCTTTCGATGTGAATGTTATTTCGGCCGGAATGATTGCGAAAGTGTTGATGAAACGGAAAGTCAACCGGGACGCTCTGAAAAGCGTGGTTTTCATTTCCAGCAATGTGAGCAATTTCGGGGTAAAAGCCTTTGGCGCTTACGCGGCTTCCAAGTCGGCGGTTGACGGATTGATGCGTTGCCTCGCCGTTGAACTGGCGCCTGCCGTCAGGGTCAATTCCGTGCTGCCGGGTGGCGTTCGGACGGCGATGACGGAACAAATTTATCGGAATGAAGATGTTGCGCAAAAAGCGGATGCGGCTTATCCGCTTGGAACCGGTATGCCTGCGGACATTGCCGGTGCAGTCGGGTTTCTGTTGAGTGATGATGCACGCTGGATTACCGGACAGCAATTGTTTGTTGATGGAGGCAGGACAGTCAATATTACAATATGAGTAAACAAGTAAACGAGTTGACAAGTAAACATATCGAGCGCATTTGACTACGTCGATTTTCAATTTAAATTGTCGCATCGTCTACTTGTTTACTCGTCAACTCGTTTACTTTTAAAAAATGAAAAAATTACCCGAAAACTTTACAATGGAACGCTATGGCCTGCAAGTGCGCCTGGTGAATGAAAGCGATGCGGAGTTTATTGTGGCTTTGCGGACAAATCCGCGTTTAAGCAGGTATATCCATGAAACTTCACCCGATGTTGAAAAACAGAAGCAGTGGATAAGAGACTACAAGAAGCGGGAAGCCCTGGGGATGGATTATTATTTTATGTTTCTGGCGAACGGTGAACGGCAGGGGGTTGCAAGGATTTACAATATAACGGAAGATTCGTTTACGCAGGGAAGCTGGCTTTTTTCCCCGAATGCTCTGCTTGGGGCTTCCGTGCTTGGAAATATTATCAGTTCCGAAACAGGATTTGAACTTTTGGGTAAAAAAATTATGTACAGCGACGCCCGCCGGGATAATAATACACACCGTTTTGTGCAGACATTCAGTCCGGAAGTGATTAAAGCGGATGAATTAAATGTTTATTACAGGATATTACCGGAGGGTTTCAATCAGGGCAAGCGGAAACACATCGCGCGGGCGATGAAAGTAATGAAACAGTAAATTGGATACAAAAAACGCATACAGGCAAGTCGTTAAATCATTCGGTCTTTTCGGAGGCGTACAGTTTTTCGACGTCATAATCGGTTTGGTTCGCATCAAAGTCCTTGCCGAATTATTGGGTACGGTCGGCGTTGGCTTGCACAACCTGATGCAGCAGCCTTTAAGTCTGATAGGTACGGCTACCGGCTTGGGAATCAATTTTGCGGGAGTCCGTAATATTGCGGCATCACAGGGCGAAAATGACGGGGAAAAAATCGGCAGAACCGCAGTTGCCGTCAAGCGGTGGGCTTGTCTGACGGGCATTGCAGGTATGCTGGCCGTCATCCTGCTTTCGCCTTTGCTGTACAGGCTGACTTTCGGCAAAGAGGATTTCGGCAATGATTATTCGGGTGATTACAAAGATTTCATCTTCCTTTCCGTGATTTTGCTGTTTACGGCTGTCAGCGGCGGCCAGACGGCCATACTCAGAGGCTCCCGAAGATTGAAAGAGACGGCAAAAACCGGCCTGCTCGGTTCTTTGTTCAGTCTGATTCTGACCGTACCTCTGTACTTTTTTTACGGAATTAACGGGATTGTCCCCGGATTGATCATCGTTTCCGCCGTCCATCTGTTTTTTTCATGGTATTATTCAAAAAAAGTCAAAATCGCACCCGTCCGTGTTTCTTACCGACAGTCGTTTTACGACGGACTGGATATGGCCGGACTCGGATTCCTGCTTTCCGTGAGCAATTTGATTGGGACGCTGGCCACCTATCTGGTTGTTTTGTTTCTCAATCTTTATTCGGATAAATCCGAAGTCGGATTATACACTGCCGGGGCAAATATGACTTACCGGTATGTGGGACTGGTTTTCACCGCCATTTCGATTGATTATTTTCCCCGGCTGGCCGGTTTGCAGTCCGACAGGAAAAAGACGGCCGAAGCGGTCAATCAGCAGTCGGAGATTGCGATATTGATTGTCGCCCCGCTGATGATATTATATACCTCTTTTTTGCCGTTAATCGTAAAAGTTTTGAATACCTCCGAATTTCTGCCGGTTGTTGATTTTATCCGCTGGTTTATACTGGGAATGCTGTTTCGTACCGTTTCGTGGACGCTGGGATATGCTGTGCTGGCCAGGGGCGATAAAAAAATATACTTCCGGGTGGAAACAGTGTCCAACGTGCTGTTTTTAGCGTTCAATACCGGCGGATATTTACTGTTTGGTCTGGAGGGAATGGGAATTGCTTTTGTAGCGGTTTATCTGGTATATTTTGTAATGATGCTGGTCATATTGCGGAAAAAATACGGTTTTGTTTTTTGTAAAACATTCAATCAACTGTTTGGGTTCCAATTTTCGATGTGTTTGCTGTGTTTTTTAATCGTCTATTTCAAAGGCTATCCCTATGCTTATGCCGGAGGAACGGTATTGTTTGCCGTTTCTGCCGTTTATTCGGTCGGAAAACTGAATGAACGGATTGATATGAAAGAAATTATTCGGACTAAGATATTGAAAAGATAAGGATGGAAAAGTTGTCACATTCTGTCATTCCCGCGAAGGCGGGAATCCCATAATAATTCGTACGCTTTTACACGGATTCCCGCTTTCGGTAAAATTTGTACTTTTGTTCATGAGGTACCTTTTTTTGTCGTGATTACATGGATGACCCCGGAGCGGAAACCTCAAAATTCTCCACATCTTTATTTTTTTACCGGACAGTAGTGATAAATTTTACAGGATATTTTTATCCACCTATGTATAATTCTGAAATTTTGCGTTAACTTTGCGATGAAATTTAAGTTTAAATTGGTTGTGTGACGTATTTTACAATAAAAACAGGAAAAAAGCCCTTATTTCTCAGATAATTTTATGAACATTCTCATTTTAAATACTTCCGAACGGACCGGCGGAGCGGCAATTGCCGCCAACCGGCTGATGAAGGCATTGATCGACAGTGGAATAAATGTCCAAACATTGGTTTTGAATAAACAAACGTCCGATAAAAATATAATTTCCATTCAGTCGTCATTTATCAAAAGAAAACTTGCTCAATTCAACTTCCTTTGGGAACGGTGGGTCATATTTGTACACAGCCGCTTCAGCCGTAAAAATTTGTTTAAAGTTTCCATAGCAAACACCGGTTTTGACATTTCCGGACATCCGTTGGTGAAATCGGCGGACATAATTCATATCCACTGGATAAACCAGGGATTTTTATCTTTGAATAATATTAAAAAATTAGTGCAAACCGGCAAACCGATTGTCTGGACAATGCACGACATGTGGGTTTGTACAGGCGTCTGCCATTATGCATGGCAATGTGAAAAATATGTAGAACAATGCGGAAATTGTATGTTTTTAAATTCAAACAGGAAGAAAGATTTATCGCATAACATTTTTCAAAAAAAACAATTTTTATCCAAAACTAATATTCAAATAGTAGATGTCAGTTCCTGGTTAAAAGGATTAGCAGAAAAAAGCATATTAACAAAATCTCTTAAAATTTCAGTAATACCTAATGTAATAGATACTTCCGTATTCATCCCATTAAATAAGCAAATGGTAAGAGACAAGATTTCTTTTCCGAAAGATAAAAAAATAATATTAATGGGCGCTGCTAAACTGAATGACCCAATTAAAGGTTTTGATTATCTTCGACAGGCATTGTCTTTGTTAAAAGAAAAAAGCAATGATCTTCTTTTAGTCCTGTTCGGGAAAATAAAAGGTTGTGATACTTTTTTATCCAACCTTGCTGTCGAATACATTTTCATGGATTCAATCGAAGACGTTTCTTTGATTGTTCGGTTATACGCGGCAGCTGACGTAACCGTTGTTCCGTCGCATTATGAAACATTCGGGCAAACATTGATCGAATCCATGGCTTGCGGTTGCCCTGTAGTCAGTTTTGACAACAGCGGTCAGACAGATATAATCGATCATAAAATCAACGGTTATTTGGCAAAATATCAAGATGCAAAAGATTTGGCCGATGGGATTGACTGGATATTATTTGAAGCGGATTATCAACAGTTATCGCAAAACGCCCATCGAAAAGCGATTGACTGTTATTCGGAAGAAATTGTGGCTATGCAATACATGGAGTTATATAAAAATGCAATAAATTTTTAATACTTAATGCTGTTGTGGCTGCAATTCAAATTGTCGCAATATCGTTGCAAGCCCTGTCATTCCCGCTTTCGCGGAAATCCCAAGGTATGACAATTTGAAATTCACCCTGCTACTGTAAGATTTGGCAATTAGAAAATGAATTTGTATTTTTGTAAAATGAAAATAAAAAATACACTCCATTGTCCCGATTGCCAAAGGACAAAGATAAACAGTATGTATATGAAAATAAAAGGATTATTAGTAGCAATTACAGTTTCGACGGCGTTTGCACTTGGATTTACTGCCTGTATAGAAGGCGGGGGAAAGTATAGTTACAGTTATATTTCACCGGCGGTTGTCGAGTACAATCTGCAAGTCGGGACACTTTTAAGAACTGCTTATGGAAATTTTATTCCTGACAATGTATCGGCCTTAAATTTGACTAATCTTTCCGATGGCACTTGTATTTACATGGGGTTTGAATATAACTCCGAGTATCAGACCGGTCAATATCCGGTTGCAAGCAACATTCAGTATGAAGTTACCGGCTATAATTCTCTTATTTCCGAACAAAGCCGGGAAATAATTGACAGGTATGATTATCCGCTTTCATCGGTTGAACTGTTTAGTGAATCGCTCAGCCCCAACTATCAAGGTAGATTTTTTGTCGTAACGAAGACAAAATTAGGTAAAAATCAGGAATTAAGCTATTATTTCTATTATAATTCCGATGAACAACCGGATGCAACCGGAACAGGCAATATTTATCTGCAAGCCCAACTTCCGGTACCATCGGGAGGTACTCAGGAAATCACCGGTATACACGCTTTGGATGTGAGAGATGTTGCCCGGTCTTTCGGCAGAGATACTACGATTCAGGAAAATGGCATTGATTATTCTTTAAAATATCTGAAAGTAAACCTGAAATACTGTTCCGGAGTCGAGAACGGAAATCTGGTTTATAAATCTGCTTCTTCCCAACCGATTTACATTTATATTTTTAGAGACGATTTGTAAATGCTGAAACAATTGTATTCGCTGCTTTCCGGTCTGATTCTCGCTCCCGATAAAACATGGAGAACTTTGACCGGAAAGCGGGAATTAAATAATGAGGATTTTTATAAAAGCTATTTATATCCGGTTGTCGGGATAATAGCTCTCATGTCTTTTATAGGCGTTTGGACTGAGGCAAAAGATTTTCAACTTCAAATTGCCCTAAAGATTGTTATCAAAGAAACGGTTACTTATTTCGGCGGTTTCTATCTGGCTGCATACGGACTGTTCCGTTTATCCGGCAAACATTTTGGATTATCCTCCGATTTCCAACACCTTGAACGTTTCGTCGGCTATTCTTCTTCTGCGATTTATGTAGTGCCCTGTATCAACGTCTTATTTCAATCTATGGTTTTTTACCAAATATTCATTTTATATACGGTTTACATTGTTTGGCACGGTTCCAAGATTTATATACCTGTAACAGAAAATTATCTGACCAAATTTACCGTCTTTTCAAGCGCTATTATTATATTATCGCCGGTCGTTGTTCGAATAATTATAGCCTTGATTATGCCGGGATTATAGTTATTCAATCCTACGACAGTTATCCTTTCCGCCGATGAAGCCGAAAGCGCAACCTTCGGTAACGGCTATATTAACTGTTATATCTTGTTTATTTTTCATTACTTAACTCATGTTACTTAATTCAACGCAATCCCAATCCCGAAAGAACGAAGCTCCTGTCCTTTCCCTGTCTGAAGCATGGAGTAGGGCTGACAGTACCCGAAAATACCGAAATCATCGAAACCTGCCCGCAAAACCAACCGGAAATTGACGGGAAGAATATTTAAGTCTTTGCACGACATTTTTTTTATTCCGTCCGGCGTTCGCGCTTCAACCTGCGATTTGGAATACAGATTAATCAACCCTTCCATGCCTCCGTTAATGAAAAATGTCTTGTGTCTCCCGAATTTTTTCTGATATTCCAGCAATAACGGTACAGTTGCATAATACACAAGCAGTTTGCTATCGCGGTAACTCCGTCCTTCGCTGTCTGGAAGGAAGCGGCTAATTCCGTCTGAATCATCCCGTAAACCGATGTTTCCTTTGAAATGGTAACGGCTCCAGTCAAATCCCAATCCGGTAACAAACAACCAGTGATAGTGCAAAGGAACATTGTAATCCATTAAATTTAAGTCGATTGAATAGGAACGGTTTAATTTCAAATCTACATTTTCCCTGTCCAAACCGTTCAGATTGGAAAATGCAAACGCAAGTCCCGTCCAATGCGATTCGGCAGGTTTTTTCTTCCATGAGATGATAAAATTGTAGGACGAACCGTCGAAAAGGATATTGCTTTTTTCCTCTTCCTGAGCAAAAACAGATGTTGTAAGCGACAACAGGCAAATTAAAAATAAAACTTTTTTCATGATTGTTATAATTTTATACGTTTATTATTCACTTTGATAAATAAATCTTTCAATTTGTTTAGTTCATTTTCTAATTGACCGGGAGGAAATTCCCCCCCCCCCTGAGGCTTCCCCAACGAAGTAAAATCCGTTTCACCTGAGACCGGGACGAAGAAATCACTTGATTTTTTCCTTCCCTCTCGGAAGTAAAATACCGGAACATAGGCCTGTACATTTTCCATTCCGGCAAAACATCCTCCTCCTGAAAATAGTCCCTGAGCGTAGGGTGTTCAAAGTCCAGTTTCCATTTTCCAAAAAACAATTAATTTTGCGCTTTTAAATTATTTATAATGAAAGACAAAATAGAGACAAAATTAGAAAGGCGCCAGTCAAAACAGATA
>JAIRNV010000082.1 GCA_031257875.1 Dysgonamonadaceae bacterium | reverse complement strand
TAATCTTCAGCTTTACCCCATGTGAAGCTAAGTTTATCCGTATTCGAGAATTTCAAATTCAATCCGGCGCTGCTTAAGAAACGATTCTCGTCGCTGAACAATACAATCGCAAATCCATCGTCTTCTTCATTGTTTTTGAATGCGAATGTTTGTTTTTCAGATGTGTTTGCTTCAGAGAAAGTAGCAGCATCTTCATCCGTCAAATAAAGATCGCCATGAATGATATTATATCCCACCTTTACGTCAGTTTCGGCTGTTGCCTTCAACGGGGAATATGCCACTATGCTCTGAGGTACAGGCGTAACCGCTTTGAGTTTGAGTACAACACTGCTGTTCTTCTCACCGCTTAAAACGCCTTTCCCGTTCCTGTCACTACCGATAAAAGTTTCGCCTGCCCCGCCGATTACCAGTACGCCTGTCGCCGTACTGTCTTCGTCGAAGAGAGTTGGATCCACAACTGCCCACGTGTCTTTAAGTTCTCCTTTTTTGGTGATTGTCCACTGAAGAGTTGCAGGCTCGGTAGCATCATTAATGTCGTTAACAGTGCTGTAAACAGTTCCTTCAGTAGCAAAACTCAGTTTGGATCCATCCTTACTAACCTGCAGCAAATGTCCCTCGTGATTGTGCAAATAAAACTTGCCTTCGTCGAATCCTTTGGGCAAATAGAACTTGTGATCGTCCTCCGGAGTGGCAGTCGCATCCCAACTTATTTTACCTTCTCCTCCTGCTTTCAGGTAATACTCCTTACCGTTTGCATTATATGAGAACCGGTAATAGTGAACAGGATAAGTCGCACTAATTAATGACACATCGTTTTCCTCACTCTTGTGAATGGTAATGGCAGGAGAATCATCCGCCGTACCTGTCACATAAGATACCTCATTTTTATTATTATAAGCAAGATATTTTTCGCCGCTCACAATAGTTACCAGTCCCTTATTATTCTTCCAGTCGAAGTCAAAATCGCTGTACAGATCAAAATCTTCTGGGGCATAACCGATCTCAATCACGACGGTATCTTTGTTGTTATCCCATTCAAGATAAATGTCGGCGCTCTCATCGCTGCTGTAAGCATTAACCTTAGTCTTTGCGAATGGTGGTGCTACATCACCTTTATCCTTAAACACAGGGGTAAACTGCCAGCTTTCTCCGTCTTTTTTTACAGTCCACTGCGCTGCGATATCGTTCGCCGTTACTGTGTCGGTACCGTCGCTGTATCCACGATAATATTTCTTTGTCGCTGCATTCCTGATAACAACATAATCACTCTCAGGTCCTTCCCATGGATGGAAAGGCGAAGTTAATCTGAACTTGAGTGGTTCTGTTTTGGAAATGGAATCGGCGACAACTAATTTGTAGGAAAGACTGCTTTCCAGATGCCATGCTCCTGCCAGATTAACCAATTGGCCGCCATCGTTCCCTCTACCTATAGCCAGATTGAAAGACAGCGTATCGGTATCATTCTCCTCATAGCGGGCAGCTACGGGTAAGAACGTATAGTTACCGTCGTTACAGTCGCGAACTATTGCAAACATTTGAAGGACGGATTCGCCGTCGCCTCTGAGCGTGTCTGCCCATGTCAGTGAATTTTTCAGTGGATGTTCGAAATCTCTTGTATCCGAAACAGTCAAAAGCAATCTCCCCCCGTCCGAAATATTGAACAGTTCGACACTGTCCGTATTCTCGAAGTTTTTTGCGTTGTTTACGTAGCCATACTTTTCGTTAGTAAACCAATTGCCTTGTTTTTGAATTGTATCTGCACGCGAAATTTTAAATGAGGCGTCTTTCGCGTCCGTAAGGGAGATTTTCCCCTCTCCTTTTGAAATGTACCTACTGGAAAGACCGGTAATGACAACTTCCGGCGTTATGTTGACGTCAAGAAGTTTATTCTCGTCCAACCATTTTGCCCCTATATATTCATATTTTCTTTCCTTTTCATCATCTTTTACCTGATTTACTTTGACGTAAAGAGGGCGCCATCTGTCATCGTTTTTATACACGTATCTCGCAACCCTGGATTTTGCCGGACTGAAAATTGAGTCGCGTGTCGTCTGTCCAAAGAGTTTTTCAAAAATAGGTATCAGAGATGTATGGAACGCCGTATCTATACGATAATAAACACTATGGTCTTCATAATCAAATAACGTAGGATACCCGTTTGTCCAGTCGGATTCTTTCCTGTCATCTCTTAATTTAACGGTAAAAGACAGTCGTCCATTGTCGTTCTTCAGATATACATGACTGCTATCACCACTTTCACTATCATCACTTTTAATCCACCTACTTATCAAATCTCTATGGAGATGTGTCGTATCAAAACCCACTCTATCAGTATATTGTTTGTTGTTGGCTTTTCTTATAGAGTCAACCCAATGGTGGAGAGTATCCAAACGAACTACAGCGCTACTGTCTCCCGACCCGTCTCGCTTATATCCGGGAAGTATAACAGCGTCACCATCAAGTTTTATGTCTAACCATGAATAGACAATCGAATCGTTCGGGTTCGGTTTATGACCGTACTGAGAGTTTCTGTAGCCCCAATTGATCGCTGTACCGCCATTAAATGTTGCTTCTTCAGTCCAATTCTTAGACGATTTGAGCAATGGCTTATCATTGTCATATATTTGGAAAAAAGGAAATGAATCGGTTTCATACAATTTTCCCGGATCAAACCTCCTACTTCCCGGCTTGTCATAACCGTATTGGAAACTTTGCAACATGTATGGCAATGTATCTGCATAAAAAGCAAATTCATTGAAATACTTAATCGAAAACTCTTTTGTTATTTTATCAAAACCTACCAGACCGACAGAACCATCCAGCGTGTCCAATTTAAGTTTGTTCGGATTTGGATCCGGAACATACGCCAAATAACCTGCGATAGTATCCTCGTCTTCCGTCGTAGTCCACGCCTTAGGGAAATTTGCAAGAACCCCGGCTTTTACGTTACCATCCGGTTTCGAATTCAATTTTAAGATACTGAAAAGGCTCGTAGATCCTTTACTGTGGTCTAATTTAATCGCATCCTTATCATCCACACCATCCTTTGGAATAATCTGGAACTGGGTAGAATCCTTGCCAAAGAATTTTACCGTAAAAATGCTTGACGGATCACCGAGAATGGCTTTTTCAATCCCGACCCGGGATGTGTCGCTACCCGTTTTCAGAGAAATCCTTTCTGAAAACGACAACCAGTTGTGTAATCCCTTCTTTATACGGGGGAAGGAATCGTCTTTTAATGACGTTTTAGCCAGACCGCTGCTGTCGACGAGGAATCGCACCTTCGTTTGGGCGTTTGCCTGAAAAGCCGTCAATACTCCAATTGCTAAAAGCAAAGTAAACAATTTTCTTTTCATAAAAAACATGTTTTAAATTAATAAAATATTTATAAGTTGTATAATTATGAGGCGAATGACTTAAAACTCCTTTTATGAGGAGTCTGCACTGTCTGAAATTATACTTTTATGAGTGCAAATGTAAAACAAAACTCTGAAGTAATTGTTATTTACAGGGTCTTTTTTTAGAATTTAGTACCAAATGGGGGAATTACTGTACAAAACATGGAGGTTTTCAGGACATCGATGTTAATTTATGAATTACAGGGGTATTTGACGGCGTCGACTTTCAATTCAAACGGGTGCAATCTGAAAAAGTAAGTCTCCCATTATTGTCATTCCCGCGAAAGCGGGAACCCCATATAAAAACGTACGGATTATTATGGGATTCCCGCCTGCGCGGGAATGACAGGGATTTGCAATTATTGCCGGATAGCGGCCTTGCTTTTAGTTTGAAGCCGGATTTTGTGTCAGCGTACTTCCCGCAGGATATGCGTTTATGGCATTCTGGGGAATGAAATAAATCGTGCGGTAGTCATTCGGCAAAACTTCTTCCATTGCGTTGTGCGGGCCCGGATAGCGGCGTATCAGCGGGCGTCCGTTGCGGTATACGTCATAGCTGCGTTCCGCCTGAAACGCCAACTCTAATGTGCGTTCCTTTTCGATAAGCGATTCGGCGTTTGAAGCGTCTAAGGAAGCATAGCCTTCGCCCGGAAGCGATCGTTCGCGAACCATATTCAGCGCCGTCAGGGCAGTTGCATAATCACCGGCTTTAGCTGCGGCTTCGGCCTTATTCAGGTATATTTCCGCCAAACGGGTAATGACGGGAGAATGTAAGTGAGAGTCTTCACCTTCGCGCGAACATTTTGTGATATAAAACATCGGATATACGCGGTTAAGCTTCATTTCCGGATCAATCACGCCGGTATACGTCTTTCCGTCTTCGTAGTCGATAGACCATATACCCTGTTCCCGATCTATTGGGGTCAATGAATAAAAGAGAGTGTCATCATCCTTTTTCTCCATGCATGTCGCCGTATTTCCGGAAACCGTAACTTCGGCCTGTACATAATTGAAGTTTGTATGGTCACCGGCGCTGCTGTATACGTTTTTAATAAAGCGGAATACCGTTTTGCCGTCTGTTACATACTGCGGTTCGATAAATGCGGCGCGGGCATCGACTATTTTATTGTTAGCCCAGTCGTTGCGGCCTGTTTCGTTTAACAGGTCAATGTATTTTGCGCTTGCATACATTTCACCCCAGCCCATACCTCCGATATTGCCGTACATACCGCCAATACCATAATAGTGGTCGTATCCCGAAAATTCGGAAGCCACACGTTTGACGGCAAAAATTGTTTCGTCGTTTTGTTCGGGAGTCAATGTATTATATTTCATGAATTCATCACGTGACAGCATCCTGTAAGTTCCGGAATTGATTACACTGTCGGCATATTTGACGGACAATAGCGCATATTCCCTGTTAGGATTATTAAATGTTCCGCTCATATACAGGTATACTCTGGAAAGCAGCGCCCATGCGGCTTCTCTGGAAGCGTAGGCCGGCCCGTTACTGATACTCATTAAATCCGCCGCTTTCTCCAGGTCGGAAAGAACCTGTTCATACGTTTCTTTCACGCTGGAACGATCCGGCAAAGAGCCGAATATGTCGTCCGGAGTTCCGTTCACGATGGGTACGCCCAAGTTTGTTTCCGGATTCTGGTAATAAGGACGTCCGTAAGCGCGGCATAGGTAGAAATACAGGAAACCGCGGATAAAATAACATTCTCCCAGTTTGTGGTCTATTTCGGCGCTTTGGCCTTCCGCTACAAGTTTCACGATGTTGGAAGCCTGCGCTATTGCTTTATAACTGTTGTCCCAGAACGACTGCAAACGATAGTTGTTGGGCGTGCGCGAATACGAAATAAATTCGTAAAAATCGTCTGTCGACGTTCCGCGAATCATCATGTTGTCTCCGGCATATTCCCCGCACCTGTGCATCACGTCCGACCATGTCTTTAATTGCGCATAAGCTCCGTTCAACAAGGCGTCCATCGATGCATTCGGATCGGTTGTAATATTTTCCGCCGGTAAGTCCGTATAGGGAAGTCTCTCAATGTCGCAAGCCGTGAAAAAACAGCCTGCTATTAATATTGATATTATCTTTTTCATAACTGTAAGTATTTTTTATAATGTAATGTTGATGCCAAATATAAATTTACGTGTAACAGGATAGGCCGCAGGACCGACTACGTTTACAATAGATTTGTCGTCGCTTTTAACTCCAATTTCCGGATCAACTCCCGAATATCCGGTGAGCGTAAATACATTTTCGGCAGAAATGAATAAACGGAGGTTTGAAATTTGCCGGTTCGGCAGATTCAGATTATAACCCACCGTCAGACTGCGTAATTTTAAATAATCTCCATCTTCAATATAACGGGAAGAAACTTTGTTGGAATTAGTGGGATTATTATACGATGGAAGCGGATGGGTTGCCATATCTCCCGGTTTCTCCCAACGGCTCCAACCTTTGTACAGTTTCATCTGGTTTCTGTCGGTATAAGCTCCGTCCGAGTCATATTCCTGCCGGGAATAATTATAAATTTTGCCTCCTGCGGAATAGCCGAATACCGCACTAAAGTCAAGTTTCTTCCAACTGAAATTCGTAGAAAAACCTCCGTAAAAATCGGGCGAGTATTTGCCTAAAACAACTTCGTCGGCTTTTGCATAAGTCTCTGTTATCACGCGATTGCCGTCGGCATCGGTCATGTACCACTGCGGCGCGCCCGTTTCGGAATTAACGCCAGCCCATTCGCGGCCATGATAAGTGTCGACGTCAAGACCTTTTTTCAGTATCCGGTTGATACTGCCGGCAGGGCCTCCAAAGCTGTTCGTTATGATTTCCTGATTCTCCCCGTATAATTTTTTCATTTCATTCCGGTTCAAACCTAAATTAAAATCAATTCCCCAGTTCAGGTCTTCCGACTTGATGATGTCGCCGCCAAGGGATAATTCAAACCCCTTATTCGACATTTCCCCGATATTTCTCCAGACGGAAGTAACACCGGCCAGTCCGGATACGGGAACTCTGAATAAAACATTACTCGTGAACTTATTGTAGTAATCCAAAGTGGCGCGTATTCTCTCAAATAAGGCAACGTCTAATCCGATGCCCAGTGTGTATGTTTTTTCCCACGTCAGGTTTTTATTTCCTATCTGATAAATCAAAGCGCCGGGATCTTCATTATACTTGGAATTTACCGCATACAGGTCGTACTGAGGATAAAGCGACGTCGGGTCATTGCCGGTCGAACCGTACGATGCACGCAGTTTCAACTGGTCTAACCAATCCTGATTTAGAAATTCTTCACGTTCCATATTCCAACCGCCGCTGACGGAAAAGAAATTACCGTATTTCCTGTTGTCGCCGAAGTTGGACGCTCCATCACGGCGGAAAGACACCTGAGCCAGGTATTTGCCGCCGTATGAATAATGAGTGTTGAATATCAGGGACTGTTTTGCTTTTTCCTGTATATATCCGGCAGTTTTTTCCGGTTTTGCAACTACGTTAAGCGCTTCAAAACCGGGGACAAAGCCGGTCCCGATAGCCTGTAGATATTTGTACGTATAATCGTTAAATTCATAGGCAATCAATCCGGTGACGGCATGTTTACCGAAGTTGTCGCTGAAACGGAGTATCTGGCTGGTATATCTGCGTTCCGTTTTCTGCACCTCTTCTTCCAGACGTCCGTCAACCCCGGAGCCGGCGTCCGAACGCGGGTCGGTAAGATATTTGTATTCATAATTGTTGTAGGAATAGTTGTTTACGGAGGCAAACGACAGCCAGCCGGTAATCCTGACGTCAAAATCAAAATTACCCGTTAATGTGTGTGTCGTAGATTCGCCCCTGTTCCATTGCAAATCATACAAATAGTTTGTTGCGGTGCTGTTTACCCATGCTTCCGAACGGTTGGGCGTGGGCGTTCCGTCTTCCAGATACGGGCTGTCCCACGGAAGATTTGAGTACATTGAGGTAACGGAATGTTCCGTGTCGTTGATATCTGTTCTCGAACCGGCAATGAGCGGTTTTACGGTTAGCCAGCTCATTGGTTTCATTTCCGTACGGATACGGAAATTGTATTTATTATAATCGTATCCCTTAACGGCCCCGTCTTCATCATACAATCCCAGTGAGAAATAGGATTTTATCTTATCTGTTCCTCCCGATGCCGAGATGTTGTATTCCTGGACTGCACCTGATTGCGTAGCAGTTTTCCACCAGTCATGATTGCTGTTTTTTAAATTTTCGTTCCATCGCGGGAAAACAATCAATTCCTGGTTTGAGAACGATTTATAAAGACTATATAATTCTTCCCCGTTCATCACTTCCAGATTTCCGTTTGACAGTTCGTTGATCCCGAATTTTGCGGAAGCATTGATTGTCAACTTGTCGGAAGAACCTTTTTTTGTTGTTACAACAATAACGCCATTAGCCCCCTGAGAACCGTAAATTGCAGTGGAAGCTGCATCCTTAAGGATTGTCATGGTTTCTATATCGCCGGGATTCAGAGAATTGTTAGGGTTTGTCCCTGCAATTACCCCGTCTATCACCCACAATGGGCGCGTTTCTCCGTTTATGGATGTTTTACCGCGAATGACAATACTTCCCGACGAACCGGGACGTCCGTCGCCGGGTGCGACATATACGCCGGGAACTTTGCCGTTAAGCATGTTCTGCACCGCGGGCGTTGTGATGTTTGTAAGTTTTTCGCTTTTCAGCGTTTGCAAAGCGCCGGTCAAACTTTCCCGTTTCTGGACACTGTAACCGACAACTACAATTTCTTCCAGATTTTGAGTGTCTTCCTCCAGTGTGATGTGAAGCGTTGTTTTACCGGCAACGGGGATTGCCTGGGACGAATATCCTATGTAAGAAATTTCCATGACTGCATTTTCGTCAACATCAATAGAAAATTCTCCGTTGACATTTGTCATTATGCCGTTTGTAGTTCCTTTCTCCACAATAGTAGCGCCCGTAACAGGTTCACCTTTGGTGTCAATAACGATTCCGGTAACTGTCTTCCTTCGATGTATAACTACGTCATCCTCATGCACAACAGAGTTGTCTGTACCCGAACCGACTGCAGTAACCCTTGTACTGAAACCGATTAATAAAGCAATACACAATAAAACCGCAAGATTAACACTGCCGGATTTCATTCTTTTGATTTTTTTCTTTTTCTTCATCATTTTTCATGTTTAAATGTTAAACAACTGTACTTAAATTCGCGATAAATTTTCAGAAAAATCAGTAAGTTGTTGCATATAAAAATATTTACAACTCACTATCACCTGAAAATTACAATTATTTTTTTAATATAATGTGATTTTGCAGCAAAATTATAAAAAATTCTTAAATAATTTACAGATAAACAAAAAAAGTGAATTTCAAAATATCGTTTCCCGTTTCAAATTGTCACTTTGACATTGTTCTATTAACCTGAGTTCGATATAATTCTACTTTAACAGATTAAAATTTGTTTACCCCCGGCGTTATTAATGTCAGCCTGTCGTCTACAATGTCGCTCAAACATTTGGTCAATCATTGGTCAATCATATCATCTTCAAAGACTTGTCGATGAAGCGTAAAAATAATCCAGCGTTTAATATCGCGGGCAGAAAGCATTGGAATATCAGCGAAGCAAAGCAACTTTTCTTTCAAAA
>JAIRNV010000227.1 GCA_031257875.1 Dysgonamonadaceae bacterium | reverse complement strand
ACTGCCGGACAGACATCTCGAACTGCCGCGTACGCATCCAATACACCGTGTCCCATTTGAGCATTCCAAGTGCCATTGGATATTCCTGCTGTTATTTGATAAGAATAGCCGCCAGCTTTTCTTGCTGTTGAATTTATAATATTAAACACGTCTTGCTGAGTTAATTCAGGATTCATGGATAGCATTAAAGCGGCAACAGCAGCAACTTCCGGACAAGAGCAGGATGTACCTCCAAAATAACCTGTATATGCCGGATGATTGGTTCCGGAATTTGGAAATACAGTTCCGGAAAGTGGAGAATAGCAACTCTCAGTATTTTTCCATCTATTATATCCTGCATCTCCGTGAACATCAATAGTCCAGGCTTCAAGTGTTTCCATTGAAATATTGCATGAATAAGCTCTGTGGGAAGGTGCAACAATGTCAATAATCTGATTATACGAACTGTCTGTATTAGAAGTCGGACTATAATCGGCTTGTTGATCGTACCTGTCGGATGCTCCGACAGGTAATACTCCTTCCACCTCAACATTTGAAGGGAAACAGACAAACCCGTTGTTACCGCTTGAATGTACGGCTGTATTACCGGCAGAAAACACAACTACACTACCTTTCCCGCCTCTTCCATTTGTTGTAGCATCAGCAATGGCGTCTTTTATAGCCGGAATATAATTGGGATTATCAGAATCGTATCCCCAACTGTTCGATATAACATGAGCGCCATTGTTTTTTGCAAAATTTATAGCATCTACAAGTCCGGAAGCAGAAATTGCGCTTCCATTTGAATTAAAAATCCGTACAGGCATTACTTTACAATATGGAGCTATACCGGTTATACCTTCGCTATTATGCGAAGCGGCAGCACAACTAATCATCATTTTATCATCTATCTCACTGAGAAAAATTTTCTCGGCATATGCGTAATAATGTCGTTTTTCCCGGATTTGAGAAAAGATTTCGATTGATATTAATGTACACAAAAGCAATATAATATAACATCGTTTCATCGCTTATTTTATTTTGATTGCCGAATAAATAATTACAGGAACACAATTCCTGTATGTTTCTATTATTTGATACATGGCAGGAATAATACAAGCCTCTTTCAATCCAAGACTATATACTTCTTCCTTTGATGACAGGATGTACGTTAATCGCACTTTAAAGCTATTCCTGTATTGTTCGGGGAAAGAGGTATTCACTATATGGTGTTTTCTTTCCAGGAATATCTCCTCCGGAAAACGAAACAAGTCTTGCGGTAGATTATATACAGCCAATGTATCTTTCAAATTTTCGGAAATTACAATATACCCTTTTGCCTGTCCGATGCCATTCTGGAATGTTAAACCGCAAGTTTCATAACCGGCGATGTATCCATCAACCTGTTTGATGACTATATCTCCGGTAAATTGAAATATTAGGATAAAACGCAATTGCAGGAGGTGAAATATTCGCCAGTTCTCCTGACAGATTCAGTGATTTGACTTTCCATCTATCGACTGACAGCCCTGTTCTTTGAAATCCGTTTTGTTCCCCGGAAGTGGTTGTGTCCTGCCCGTTTACTTCCGCATTTGCGGTATTGCCGTCTTTGGATAATTCGTCGTTACCGGAATATCCATAAGCAAAAAACAGGATAAGACCTGCTATGAATAAAATTTTTGTTTTCATAAATAGCTTATTTCTACTTTAACAGATTAAAAAAAATGGTTCCAACAGTGTTATATGAGACATCTGCTTTTCAATCTGTTAAAGTAGAATTACCGGAAAATTAAAAGCAGTTGCAGGAAAATTAAAAGCAGTTGCAGGAAAATTAAAAGCAGTTGCAGGAAAATTAAAAGCAGTTGCAGGAAAAACGGATATAATAAAGAGTTAATAAACAAATATAGGATTCATTAAAAAAATTAAAATTATGCCTGATCATCTTTTTCCCCTAACTAATGCGGGATTTGCAGAGTACATTAAAATCGCCTACGCAAAGGCGCAAAACAACTTGACAAACTACGGCGTATCACAGGACAAGCTGGCAGTCATAACCCCGCTCTACAACGCTTACTTAGCGGCTGAAGCGGAGGTTGCCGACCCCGATACGGCAACCAAAGGTCAGCGCCGCACCCGCGACGAGGCCCGCAAAGCGCTGGAATCGGCATGGCGGAAGTTCCTCAACGAATGCATCCGCTACAATTCCGCAGTGCCCGCTGCCGATTTGGAAGTATTCCACATTAAGGAACGCGACACGACGCGGACGCCGACCGGCGTTCCCGACAAAACCGGCGTAATTTCTGCCAAACGGGTTGGCGTACGGCGGTATGAAGTGGAAGTTTTTGACAGCGAAACCGGCAAAAAGAAAAAACCGCTGCACGCTACCGGCAGCTACATCTACCTGGCCGTTACCGAAGTGAACGAAGTGCCCCGACACGAAGACGAATACCGCCGGCTGGAATTTTCTTCCAACTGCCACCATGTTGTTGAATTTCCCATCGAGCAGTTGGCAAAACAGGCACACATCTACGCCCGCTACACCAATGCGCACGGCAAGGAAGGCCCCAAAGGCGAAGTTGAAACGTTAATCATCGGTTAGTGGTTAGTGGTTAACGGTTAGTGATTAATGATTAATCGCAACCCGTTAATCATTAATCACTAATCATTAATCACTAATAATTATATTTAACTGTTTATGAAAACAAAAATTTTTTTTATGAGTTTTGTTTTGTTGAGTTTGGCGTTTTTCGCTACGGCTCAAGACGCTCTTCAAAACGAACCTGAAACGGCAGGTTATAAAACTGCATTCAAGCACAGTGGAGCCGCAGAAAACTGGTTTTTCCACATTGGCGCCGGCGGTCAGTTATTTATGGCAGACGAGGACATGGACTGCGGCGCCGGTTTCGGCGACCGTTTTACATTGATGCCCGAAGTGGCTATCGGCAAATGGTTTAATCCTTATCTGGCGCTCCGCCTGAAAGGACAGGGAGGCTCTCTTCACGGATTTCAAAAACCGGCCTTGGGCGAGCCTGATGATGCGTATCAAATGCAACATTTTAAATATTATAATGTGCATTTCGATGTCTTGTGGAACTGGGCAAACTACTGGAGCGCCTGGTCTCCTTCCCGAAAGGTCGGTTTCGGTCCGTACTTCGGTCTCGGATATGCCCGCCGCCTGCAGGACGACAACGCGCTCTTACCCGCGCGCGACTGGAACAGGAATCCCAATGATTACCTGCCCGGTTCTCCCGAAACAACATCCGGCGTACTCGCGGGTTCCGATGTAATATCCGTAAATGCGGGGCTCAATTTAAGTTTCAGTTTGAACAAACGCATCGGTCTGGATTTTGATTTGGGAGCTGCTATCGTTCCCGATTATTTCGACAGAACCGTGCATCTTACCCGCAACGAAGCGATTGTAAGCCTTTCCGGCGGCATAACTTTCAAACTGGGAAAAATTGATTTTGAAACTTTAGAATTGTTGGATTATGCTTTAATCAATGATTTGAACGGGAAAATCAATCTTTACCGCGCTGAAAATGCACAACTGTCAAAACGTCCGGTCGACTGCCCCGAATGTCCGCAGGTAGCTCCGGTGATTAATGAAGTAATTAATTATGTGCCTAATGTTGTATTCTTCCGTTTGAACAGCGATAAAATTGATGCCAATCAGCAGATCAGCATTTACAACACGTCTGAATTTATGAAGAAAACGGGCGAAAAAATTAAAGTGGTCGGTTATGCCGATAAAGATACCGGCGCAAGCAAATACAATCTGGATATTTCCAAAAGACGCGCCAAGGCTGTCGCTAAAGAACTTACAGCAAAATACAAAATTCCTTCCGAAAAAATTACGGTGGAATGGAAAGGTGCCGATGAACAGCCGTATCCGCACAACAATTGGAACAGGGTTGTAATTATGAGCGCTCCCGACTAAAAGAGGCAATAAAACAAAAAAACCGAAAAAAAAAGCGTCCGCAACAGGGCGCTTTTTTTTGTCGTTTCCTTTATAAACGTTAATTTTGCACTCAAAATAAAATGTATGTCTAAAGATAAAAGAGGATATGGTTTTTTGATAAAATGGCTGGTTATTCTTGGCGATTTGGTTGTATTAAATATCATTTTCTTTGCGGTCTACAAGTGGACAGGAATGGATAAAGCGGATGATTTTAATGCCAAACTAAGGTTTATTATTTTATTATTGAATTTCGGTTACCTGTTTTCCGTTTATGCTGTACCCGTCAATATTTACAAACCGGTGATGTTTACGGACAGGGTCGCGCAACGGGCTTTGTCATTGATTGCCATGCATTTGATTATTTTTATTACCGGCCTGTTTTTCCTGAAACCGGCAATCGACGCTTTGCCCCGTTTTATGATTTATTATTACCTTTTGCTTTTTGTCGTGTTTACCGTATGGCGGGTAATTGCAAGGGAATCATTAAAACTGTACCGGAAAACCGGGCGCAATTACAGGCGGGTCATCATCGTCGGCGCCGGCAAAACCGGCATGAACCTGTATTCCGAACTGAAAAAAGAAGTTACATACGGTTATAATATTCACGGTTTTTTTGACGATAATCTGCTGTTAAAAAATACATTACCGAATTATCTCGGAATGACTCGCGAAGTAGAAGACTATGCGGTACAAAATGACATCGACGAAATTTATTGTGCACTTCTCAACTCGGAAGACGAAAAAATTCTCCGGATATTCAATTTTGCGGAAAAAAATATGATTCGTTTTTACATTGTGCCTGAATTTTCACGCTATCTGAAAAAACGGTTATATCTTGACAGCATTGGAACTGTGCCTGTTATGGCTGTCCGTTCCGAGCCGCTTCAATTCCTGTACAATCAAGTTATCAAGCGCACTTTCGATATTGTCTTCTCGCTGTTTTTCCTGATTGTATTTTTTCCCTGGATTTACATTATTTTGGGCATACTTATCAAACTGTCTTCGCCGGGGCCTGTTATTTTTAAACAAACCAGGACAGGCATTTACGGCAAAGATTTTGACTGTTATAAATTCCGTTCCATGAAAATCAATGAAGATGCCAACGAAAAACAGGCGGAAAAGGATGATCCGCGGGTTACGAAATTCGGACACTTTTTGCGCCGTTCCAATTTGGACGAAATCCCTCAGTTTTTCAACGTTTTGAAAGGCGACATGAGCGTTATCGGGCCGCGTCCGCACATGCTGAAACATACGGAACAGTATTCTGCGCTTATCGACAAATACATGGTGCGCCATTTAGTAAAACCCGGCATCAGCGGCTGGGCGCAGGTGAACGGCTACCGGGGCGAAACCAGAACCACCAAACAAATGGAAGACCGTGTGAAATATGATGTGTGGTATCTCGAAAACTGGACTTTCCTGCTGGATTTGAAAATCCTGTTTGTTACGGTTTTGAATATGTTCAAAGGCGAAAAAAACGCGTACTGATGTTTGAAATTATCCCGATGGAAAATCATGTGCGGTGGAATGAAATTATCCGGTCGATGAATGATTTCGATTTTTATCATTTGGCCGAATATCACCGGCTGGATAATTCGGGCATTCCGCTTTTGCTGCATTACTCGGATGGAACGGCCGGATTTGCACTTCCTTTTATCCTGCGGCATATCGACGGTACGGCATACAATGATATCACATCGGTTTACGGTTATTCGGGGCCTTTGACCGATACGGACCGTCCGGACAGGAAATCGCTTGCAGCATTTCATAAGGAGCTGCTTCGCTTTTTCGATGAAAATTCGATTGTCTCCGTTTTTTTTCGCTTGCATCCGCTGTTTCCGGTTCAGGAGAAAATGCTGGAAGAGACAGGCAGCACGCTTGATACGGGATTTACGGTTGCCATTGACCTGAATCTTCCTGAAAATGAACAGAAAAAACAATATTCCCACTCTCTGAAAAATGCCGTTAACCGTTTGAAAAAAAAAAACCTGGCGGTAAAAAAAGCCGAAACCAAAGCTGAAATAGAGGCTTTTGCCGATATATACACCGAAACGATGAAACGCGTTCACGCCTCACCGGTTTATTTCTTTGACAATACTTATTTCCGCCGTTTTCTCGAAACGCTGCCTTCGGCTTTGTATGTCGCTTATTATGAAGATAAAATAATCGGCGGTTCGCTTTTTACGGATTGCAACGGAATCATTCAACCGCATTTGAGCGCTACGCTCAACGACTGTCTGTATTTAAGTCCGTTGAAATACGTTTGGGATCAAATCCGGCATTACGGAGTAGAAAAAAACAGGCATTACATGCATTTGGGCGGCGGTTTGGGAGGAAACCGCGACACTTTGTTTGCATTTAAAGCGCAGTTCTCTCACCTGTATTTCCCGTTCAAAACATGGCGTTACGTCCACAACCGGGAAATTTATGACCGGCTTGTTTGTGACAGATACCCGGAAAATTGGCCGGATTCGTCATTTTTTCCTTTGTACCGGAGCGGATAATGATTAATGATTAATTCAACCGCACTGCGTCATTAATCATTAATCATTATTTCAACCGTAGCCGTCATTGCGAACTGCGAAGCAGTGAAGCAATCCAGAATTGAGAATTGAGAATGAAGAAAATAATTATCAATTCTCAATTCTCAATTGCTGGCTTGCTTCACTGCCTAATTACGAATCGGAAAAATATACCGTAAACAGGGTATTTATGCAAAGTAATATTCACCTTATCTTTGCAGTATCTTCACAATTACAGTAATGGGAAAGAAAATTTTAATATTATCATTGTAAAGATTAAAAAAAAGTATACTGTGAGCAAAAAGATTTTTTCGGTTATTTTACCTTTAATTATGACGGTTTTAACGGTGGCGGCTCAGTCCGCTGCCAAAAAACCGGTTGAAAGCGATTTCTTCACTCAGGTGAAACGCATCTCCAACCTGAAAGTATGGGACGGACAGATTTTCTTCACCGTCAGTCAGCCCGACAAAGAGAAGAACAATTATTCGTCCGCCCTCTATCAACTGATTGACAACAAGCCCGTCAGGATAGCAAAGGATGTTTCCGACTACTTTTTCCTGGACAATGGAATTATTTTTAGGGAAAGAAGAGAAAGCGCCGCAATCGAAGATAAAGAGAATCCGTCGACCGCTTTCCTGAAACTGAGCTACGGTTACGGCGAAGCCGGCGAATGGCTGAAACTGCCTTTCCAAGCCGCCCAAATCGAATGGATTGAAAAAGAGGTATTCTTTTACACGTCTCCCTACAATCGCAATACGGATAAAAGCAAAAACTATCATATATATGATGAATTGCCTTTTTGGGCAAACGGCAGGGGCGATGTCAGCGGGCGGCGCTCCCACCTTTATTTTTACGATAAGGGTAAAAGCCTGTTGCTGTCCGATACGCTGGCGTCGGTTTCCGGCCTCAAGTTAAGTCCCGACAGGAAAACGCTGGTCTATGTGCTAAAGCCGGCATGGTACGGCAAACAGCCCGAAGGCAACGTTTTGGTGTCGCTGGATGCCGCATCGCTAGAAAAGAAGGAATGGAAGCTGTTTGACAGAGCGTCATACGGCAGTGTCGTATTCCTGAATAACGACGAAATCGTATTGACCGTCAACCGCAGCCTGGAGCATGACAAAATCGAAAATTCCGCCATCTACCGCCTGAATATCCGCACCGGCAAACTGACGCTGATTGACGATGGCGCTTTATATGCCGTCGGCAACAGCATCGGTTCCGATGTGGGCGGCGGAGGCCGGTCGGAAATCACTTTCGACAGTAAGGGACTCCGTTTCGTTACCACCGACGTCGATTATGCCCCGCTCATTCATCTGGCATGGGAAGGCGCCGGAATCACCCGCTTGTCGCAAGGGCGTATTTCCATTCAGGAATATCAGCCTTATAAGGACGGTTTTCTTGCCATTGCCCTCGAAGAACAGCAGGGAAGCGAAATTTATTTTATCGACAAAAAAGGGAATGCTTCGCCGCTAACGGCCATCAACAAGCCGGTTTTTGATGAATACAATATCGTAAAACCCATTGAGATAAAGTACAAAAGCAAAACAGGCCAGGAACTGAACGGATATGTCCTTCCGCCCGCCGATTACGAAAAAGGACGGAAATATCCCGCCATACTGGATATTCACGGAGGGCCGAAATCGGCTTACGGTACGGTTTTCTTTCACGAAATGCAATACTGGGCAAACGAAGGTTATGCCATATTCTTCACCAATCCTGCCGGCAGTGCGGGGCGCGGCTCGAAGTTTTCCGACATACGCGGCAAGGTCGGCGAAACCGATTACAACGACCTGATATCGTTTACCGACGCCGTTCTCGCACAAACCGATTTTATCGACGCCGACCGGCTGGGCGTTACCGGCGGCTCCTACGGCGGACTGATGACCAACTGGATTATCGGGCAAACCGACCGTTTCAAAGCAGCCGCCTCGCAGCGCGGCATTTCTTCGTGGCTCACGTTTAGCAATACCAGCGACATCGGATATACTTTCACCTATACTTATTGGGGTACGGATATTTGGAAAAACGGTAAACGGCTTTGGGATGCTTCGCCGCTGAAATACGCCGACAAAGTCAAAACGCCGACCCTTTTCATTCACAGCGAACAGGATTACCGTTGCTGGCTGGTCGAAGGCCTGCAACTGTATTACGCTCTGCAATATTTCGGCGTTCCGTCGCGGATTGTTGTTTTTGAAAACGAAAATCACGAACTGTCGCGTTCCGGGAAGCCGCAAAACCGGATTAAACGGTTGGAGGAAATTAAAGGGTGGTTTGATAAATATTTGAAGAATGAATGATTAAGGATAATATCATTTACGCTAAAAAAGATTACTTTTGTAATCTAAACTTCAAAAAAATGGAAACGAAACCGTACAAACGTCTGCCTTACGGCAATTCCGATTTAAAGAGTATTATTACCGAAAATTATGCCTACGTGGATAAAACCCGGTATATTGAGATGCTGGAAAAAGAAAGCAACAAAAATCAGTTTTTCATCCGTCCGCGCAAGTTCGGCAAGAGCCTGTTCTTTACAACTTTGATGTATTACTACGACCTCAACGAGGCGGAAAATTTCAATCAACTGTTTGGTAATCTTTATATCGGCAAGCATCCTACGCCCGAACGAAATTCGTATGCGATATTGAAACTTGACTTTTCCGGTCTGGATACTGCCGACGAAGAGGGATTAAAAAAAAGTTTTTCAAGTTGCGTGCAGACTGCTGTCCGCAACTTCTTTCGGATTTATGCTCCTGTTTTTTCGGAAGCAGACATCTATGTTCGCCAGATAGATGAAGAGAAACCGGGGGTAATGTCTTTAGAAAAAATTTTCTCCGCCGCCGAACAGGACAAAGTGAAACTTTTCTTTATTATCGACGAATACGACCACTTTGCCAACGACCTTATCGCTATGGGCAACCGCTTGGGCAAGGACTTCTACAAAACGACGGTAGCCGCAAACGGTATGGTGCGTGATTTCTACGAAAGAATAAAAATGGCCGCAAAAACCTCCATCGTAAACCGTACGTTTATCACCGGTATCTCCCCGGTGATGCTTGATGATCTCACCAGCGGATACAACATTGCCACTATCCTTACGCTGGAACCTCAATACAACGAGATGATGGGCTTTACCCAGGAAGAGGTCGAGTGGCTGATGCGGGAAACGGGCGTTGACAAAAGCTGTATCAATGTAGATATGGAAGCTTATTACAACGGCTACCTGTTTCATGCAGACGGGCAGCACCGGGTATATAATCCCGCCATGATGCTCTATTTCTTTGAACAGATACTGAAACACCGGAAACCGCCCGAAAACATTGTTGACCTGAACCTGAAAACAGATTACGGACGCTTGCGGCGCCTTGTTCAGAATGACAGTAACCACGAAACGCTTATCCGGATTATGAAAGAAGGTGAAATCGTTGCGGAAATACTGGAAAAATTCTCTATCGACATGCTCAACGACGACGATTATTTCGTATCCCTGCTTTTCTACATGGGTTTACTTACTATCAGGGAACCTTATTTAAATCAGTTGAGGCTTACCATTCCCAACTATTCCATCAAAACGCTGTACTGGGAATATCTTATGAAAATGACAAGGGAAACTTCTCCCGACCTGAATATCGAATCCCGCCGCCTGAACGAGGCAATCCACATCCTGGCAATGGACGGCAACCAGGAACAGTTCATCGCCTACATTTCCGGAAACGCATTCAGCAAGCTCTCCGACCGCGACTTGCGGCGCTTCGACGAAAAATATATTCAAATCCTCCTTCTGGCCTATCTTTTCATGAGCAGGGTATATGTCCCGATGAGCGAATACGAAGCCGTTCCCGGCCGCGCGGATATTTATTTGCAACGCAGTCCGCTGTTGCCCCAGATTAAATACGAATGGGTACTGGAACTGAAATACTGTAAAACAGATGCAAAGCCGGAAGAAATCGCCCTCAAACGGAAAGAAGGACTGGAACAGCTGCATCAGTACGTTCACACCTCACACCGGCTGGGAAACCGTCCCGACCTGAAATCCGCACTGATTGTATTTATTGGTAAAAATAAATATGAAATAATTGACTGCAAGTGATAAAAGGCAGATGCAAAAAATACCGCAATTGTGGTATTGCAGATACTTTCCAAACACCCTACCTTTACACAAAATTAAAGATATGTGCAGTTTTGATTTGTATATGTACACGATATGTAACTGTCGAAGCGGGACAGCAAAGATTTATGTACATAAAAACAAATAAGAATCAAGTACAAAAGGCTGTCTGAAAAAAACGGACAGCCTTTTTTTTATACGCAAATGTAAACAAATGAACTGTTCTCAAGGCCTCCGGCCTTGAGAACAGTTCATTTGTTTAAGTCTGCGTAACATGAGTTTATAAGAAATTAATAAAATTTATCATGAAACAATTAAAAAAAATTTTAGTATTGACGGCAATCCTATGTCCGTTTGTCGCTTTTTCACAGGAAAAAGGCGGCGTCATTGGAGGCGAAAAGTTGGATTACTTTTTCGATTCCTCAGTGAAATTCGATGAAAAAATTCCTTCGCCGGAACAGTTTCTCGGTTATCCGACCGGTTCCAAAATTACGGAACATCACCGGATAAATGCTTATTTTGAAAAACTTGCGTCCCTGTCCGACCGCACCAGACTGATTGAGATAGGACGCACCCACGAAGACCGTCCCTTGCTTGTCCTTGCCGTTTCTTCGCCCGAAAACATAGCGAAACTCGACGATTACCGCAGGGAACGCAACAAGGTGCGCAAAGCCGAAACGCCCGAAACGCCGCTTATTTTGTTTCTGGGTTACAGCGTGCACGGCAATGAACCTTCCGGCGCCGAAGCTTCGCTCCTTTCGGCCTACTATCTGGTTGCCGCACAGACCGGACAGGTGAAACAGCAACTCTCCGGCGGCATTTTCTTCATCGACCCCGTACGCAATCCCGACGGACAGGAACGTTTCGCCGAATGGGTCAATTCCAACCGGAGCATCCGTTACATCAACGACAGCGGCCTCGACCGCGAACATACGGAAGGCTGGCCGCGTGGACGCGGCAACCACTACTGGTTTGACCTGAACCGCGACTGGGTAAATATCGTGCATCCCGAAAGTCAATCCCGAGTCGCATTTTATCAGGACTGGCTACCGCACGTACAGGTCGACCACCATGAAATGGGTGCAAACAGTTCGTTCTTCTTCGAGCCGACCGACCCCGACGGCAACGAAAGCCGCTTCGTTCCGAAAGCAACTTACCGCCTGAACGCCGAATTTGCAAACTATTACGCCAGGGCGCTTGACAGGATAGGCTCATTCTATTATACTAAGGAGGGTTACGACAACAAAAATCCTACTTTCGGCTCTACTTATCCCGATTATAACGGCGGCGCAGGCATCCTTTTCGAGCAGGGTTCTTCGCGGGGCATCCGTCAGGAATCCGAAAACGGGCTTTTGACTTTTGCCCATACGGTCAGGAATCAACTCGTGGCGAGCATCGCTACCGTCGAAGCCGCCACTGCCAGCCGCAAAGCGCTTTTCGACCTGCAAAAGGAATTTTTTACCGTTAATCCGAAAAACAGCGGGAAAAACTACATTATCGGCGATGCTTACGACCGTTCACGCCTCAACAGATTTATCAACCGCCTGCTTGACCATCGCCTTGAAGTATATGAAAACAATAGCGATGTTACTATCGACAGCGTAAAATACGAAAAGGGAAAATCTTACATTATTCCTGTGGCACAACCCAACAGCGCGCTGGTTCAGATTATTTTCGACGATAAAAAAGACTATAACGATGTCAGCAAACTGGGCTACGGCGCCGGATTTTCGGTCGCCTACTCTTCAGGATTAGCCTGCGCGCAAATTGCCAATCCCGCTAAAGGCACGCGTTTGGAAGAAAAATTGAAAAACAGGGCAGCCCCGTTTACCAAATCCGATTACGCTTACCTGATTGATTTCCGCGATTCCCGGACACAGGCGGCATTGTTCAGGATATTGGAAAAGGACGTCATCGTCAAGACAGCTTCGAGGGCGTTTTCCATCAACTATTCGGGACAAACGGTAGATTTCCCTGTTGGAACTTTGCTGATACCGGTCGGGAATCAGCCGCTTTCATCCGGCGAGTTGTTCACGTTGCTGAAGTCGGTCGGCGAAACGGAAGGAATCAATGTATTGCCCGTTGCGACAGGATATAATGTAAAAGGCGTGGATTTGGGCAGCAGCGCTTTCCGCCGCATACACAAACCCACGGCGTTGCTACTGACGGGCGGCGGCGTTTCCTCAACCGAAGCGGGCGAAATCTGGCATTTGTTCGACCAAAAATTAGCTTATCCCATTGTACGCGTCGAAGTCGAATCGTTCAACCGGATACCGCTCTACAACTTCAACCGGATTATTCTTGCCGGCGGTTCATACTCCGAATTGAACGCTCAGGCAATCGAAAAACTGAAACAGTGGACAAACAACGGCGGCGTGCTGGTTACCATCAACAGCGCTTCGCAATGGGCGAGCCGGAATTTGCTCGAACCCCGCGCTGCACGCCGCAACGACAGCATTCCTCCTCAACCGGCTGCGCCGGCCGGTCGCCACGGACTTCCGACTTCGGTCATCGAAACGCGCATCAACCTCAACAGTCCGCTGGCTTACGGTTTAACGCGGGAAAGCCTGCCCGTTAACAAAGAAAATCTTTCCGTATTAAAAGGAAATCAGGGAAACACGGTCGCTACATATCCCGACAGTCCGCTGCTTAACGGCTACCTGCCTAAAGAATCGGAACCGGTTTTCAAAAATTCCGCCTCCATACTGACCGCTAACAATGTGATTCTGTTTGCGGAAGACCCTGTATTCCGCGGCGTGTGGGATGCTTCGGAAAGGACATTTGTCAATGCCGTATTGTTTGGCGATTTGATACGGCCTGTTTTTTGGTGAGGCTTAATTGATTCGTTTACACCTCTTTGAAAGAAGCCCTCGCTCGGCGCAGGCAGAGCCTAATGTCGTCAATTTAAAATAAATAAGGTAATAAGGTTGGTTACTTCTTAAGTTGACGACATTGGGCGAAGCCTGAAGCAATCCATTTATTTTAAAATATTTCCCGGATTGCTTCACTGCTTCGCAGTTCGCTGGTGACGGCAGCGACAATTTGAAATTCACCCTGAGCTATTTATTTTTCATCACTTAGGCGACCCCCTCCTACCCTACCCCCCCCCCGTCTGCGCCTTCGGCTTGATGGGGGGGGTTATTCACAGGTCACACCTGACGGCGTGTTACACACAAAGTTTTAATGCGTAGACCCTGCCCTATCATTACCCGAACTTGGAAAACACAGGATTTTTACATACTTTTGCGTCCAAAATCAGATAAATCAAGAAAAAATAAAGTATAAAATGGAGTACAATTTCAACGAAATTGAGAAAAAATGGCAGGCTTTTTGGAAAGAAAATCACATTTATCAGGTAAAAACGGACAAGAGTAAACCTAAATTTTATGTGCTGGACATGTTCCCGTATCCTTCGGGCGCCGGCTTGCACGTCGGACATCCGCTCGGTTATATTGCTTCCGATATTTACGCGCGTTACAAACGTTTGAAGGGTTTCAACGTCCTCCATCCCATGGGTTACGACGCTTACGGGCTTCCTGCCGAACAGTATGCAATTCAAACCGGACAGCATCCTGCAATTACTACGGAACAAAATATCAAACGTTACCGCGAACAATTGGACAAAATCGGTTTTTCTTTCGACTGGGACCGGGAAGTTCAAACTTGCGACCCCCAATATTATAAATGGACGCAATGGGCTTTTATCAAAATGTTCCAGTCTTATTATTGTTACGGTGCAGGGCAGGCGCGTCCGATTGATGAATTAATTGAGGCATTTGAATTACAGGGTACTAAAGATTTAAATATTGCCTGTACGGAGCCTTTGTCTTTCACGGCTGAGGAGTGGAAAGCCAAACCGGAAAAAGAAAAACAGGAAACGCTGATGAATTACCGAATCGCTTATTTAGCCGATACAATGGTCAACTGGTGCGCCGATTTGGGTACGGTTCTGGCCAACGATGAAGTCAGCGAAGGTCTTTCCATCCGTGGCGGTTATCCGGTGGAACAGCGCAAAATGCGGCAGTGGAGCCTGCGTATTTCGGCATACGCGCAACGACTGCTCGACGGTTTGGACAAGATTAACTGGACGGATTCGTTGAAAGAAACGCAACGGAACTGGATTGGGCGGTCGGAAGGGGCGGAAATACAATTTGCAATTACGAATGACAAATTACGAATTACGGTTTTCACGACGCGGGCGGATACCATTTTCGGCGTCACATTCATGGTGCTGGCACCTGAATCGGAATATGTTTCCCGGGTTGTAACTCCCGGACAGCAAGCGGCAGTAGATACTTATCTGGAAGCCGTCAAACGGCGCACCGAGCGTGAACGCATTGCCGACCGCAAAGTTACCGGCGTGTTTTCAGGTTCTTATGCCGTCAATCCGGTCAACGGTGCAGAAATTCCCGTCTGGATTTCCGACTATGTTTTGGCCGGTTACGGAACGGGAGCGATTATGGCCGTTCCCGCTCACGACAGCCGCGACTATGCTTTTGCCCGGCATTTCAACTTGCCTGTTATTCCATTGATTGAAGGTGCAGATGTTTCGGAAGAAAGTTTCGACGCCAAAGAGGGAATCATGATAAATTCGGGTTTTCTGAACGGATTAACCGTCAAAGAAGCGATTCAAAAAGCCAAAGAATACATTGTAGAAAACGGTTTGGGAAAAGTAAAAGTCAATTATCGCCTGCGTGATGCGATTTTCAGCCGTCAGCGCTATTGGGGCGAGCCGTTCCCGATATATTACAAAAACGGTATGCCTTATGCCGTTGCAGAAGAAGATTTGCCCGTCGAATTGCCCGAAGTGGACAAGTTTTTGCCTACGGAAACGGGCGAGCCGCCGCTGGGAAGAGCGAAAAACTGGATGTATGAAGAAAATAAAAGTTAGTTACAAGTTACAAGATTTGAATAAAAAAATAAACATCAGCCATGAAAACCAATTATAAGCCCATTATAACAAAAGACATTGAAGACATGCACCCCAAAAATGTGCTGTCGGAAAGCGATGTTTATTTTGCGCATCTGGCACGGAAAATTTTAAGTGAGCTAAGTCGCAACAAGTTAATAGATGCCGACTTTTCCGGATGTTTGCGGGATATTTCCTTGAAATCGGCTGTCTATTTTGAAGATTTGATTTCGGGACTCGGACTTTTTGCGGGATTGCGGAAAATGCACGGGCAAATGTTCGGTAAAAAACTGCCTTTTTTCATATTGGGCAGCGATTATTTAGATGACGAAATCAATATTGAGGATCTGCAGTTTCTGATTTGGATAATTATGCAGAAACCGGCAAACGAAATAGACAATTTCCGGTTGTTGAATGTTGAAAAACCTGAAATTGTGACGGTTGCATCAACGGTGATGAATATTCTGGAAAAAGAATACGAAACTGCACCTGAAAACGAAACACTGCATAACATGCTTCACGAACATGTTTACAGCGATTTTTCAGAATTCCGTTCCATCCTGGAGTGGCTATACTACGGCTCTTACCTGTCGACGACTCATCCGAACCTGGCCTTACTGGACGGAGTGAAGAAATTGCTGAAACGGTTCGATGACCACCATATACCGCTGGTCAAAGAGAAATTTATGTCTTCATGGAAACTTAACCGTATTTTTGATCCCGGCTGTACGCCGCTGACTGTAAAAGCAACCGACTGGTGGAAAGCAATCACCGGGAACAGTGAAATTCTGAACATTCTTGATAAGGTGGAATACAGAACGACTGCCTATTACAGAATAAAAAATTTAAAGGATGCCGCAGTAAAAGTTTCGCCGCTACTCAATGATATGGAAATGCTTGATATGGATTGCAACAGCTTTAGGGGAAGAACTGACGGAAAAGGGAAAAAAACAATTTATACCACTTTGGTAAAATTTAAAGATTTGTGGCAGGCAAACGGTTTTATGCTGTTCGTAGATAACGAGAGCGAGATATTGAAAGGCCTAAAAGAAAAAGAGGAAAAAGAAGAACTCGACAGGAAAAATATTCTTTTTACCTATGAACAAATGATGGACTGTACAGGAAACAGGCCGCTTCTGTTTTTTAAAACATTTGACAAGTGGATTGATTTCTGGAAACGGAGTTTTCCCTATGTAAGAAACATTGAGGAGATTCATACAGACGAGATGAAAGCCGAAAAAAATCTTGCCGTATTTGTGAATCAAACTTCCGGTGTAACGGCAGTCCCCGATGCAGCTCCGCTTATCAAAGCGCCCGACAATAAACTGTATGACAGGGAAGTGGCGGAAAAACAGGGAATTGCCTTGCTTTGCGGGGCAATTCAGACCCCTCTCGAAATGCTTGAATATGTGATTGAAAATAACATGCTCCCCGACGTTAAATTAAATTCCCCGAAAGGCGAAGCGCACAGCAGGCAACTTGTACAGGACAATATGCGGTTTATTGTCCGGTTTTTCCAGCCTGAATTGTTTAATAATTCATGACAAGTATGAGCCAAAAGTTTACGAATACGGGTGAAAAATAACAATTAAATATGCAGGCAAAAAGACAACCCCGGTTTTAAAAAATGACGATATGAAATTTTGACGCAAATGAAATACAGCAATGTTCTCGAAGAGGAAATAAAAAACGCCCTTGCAGCCGATTATTTCAGCAAATACGACTGCACAAAAATTTTGGGAAAAATCGACTTTGCCGTAAAATTGAAACGTCCCAAAAACGCAATTGATTTCAACGACCAATACCTGCTTTGGGCAGAAGCCAAACAACGCCCTGCCGACATTGTTGCAATGCTTGCGCAACTTGTGCTGACTATCGGCAAAGCGCGAACTTTCGACGAAATATTGCCGCCGCCGTTTCTGGGCGCATTTGACAATGAAAAAATCGCCTTTGTCCCTTATTCCGAAATTCAGGATATTTTTTATCAGAACGATTTTAACTGGAACGTTGCGCCATCGAACAGGGAAACAAAAGAATTTAAGCAGGTTTACAGTCAGATAGAAAAGATTATAAACAATGATG
>JAIRNV010000208.1 GCA_031257875.1 Dysgonamonadaceae bacterium | reverse complement strand
TGCGAAGCAACGCAGACAGCCAGCACCGCAGGCAGCAAACTTTGAGGCACCGAAGTGGTACGGGAATTTTTTACCCAGAAACGGATTGTATTCATATTTTTGTATTTCTTATAAAAATTTGACAGTGATGTAAAAATTGTCTGCAAAAGTAATAAATTAACTGTGAAGAATCGCTAATTTTCCCCGTTATACTTTACGCGCAGATTCAATTCAAACTATCGCACCCGGCGGGGCTACCCTGAGACCTCTCCAAGTCATTGCGAGACAGACCAGGCCCTGCAAGGACGATACTCTATTAACCGCAAGTGAAGTATTTCTTAGTTTTTAATTCCTGTCAACAATTTATATCCTATCCGGCAAAAAATACATTTCTTCTTTTCGCAATATTCCCTTTTCAGTTGAATCAGGGCTTGCGTATCGCAGGCATTCACAGCGGAAATCCCGGCGCGGGAAAACATTGTGATAATGCCGTTACTTTCCGGTTTTAAAGATTCCAGCAGTTGAATAGCTCTTTCGGTGTACTGTTCCGATTTTTTCTTCTTGCCATACGCGAAAAACAGAGGGACAACGACATTCATCAACAGAATTTGTTTTGCCTGCAAACCCAGATATTTTGCTTTTTTAACCGAAACTTTTTCAAAGTGATAATGCGTCAGCCAATACCCGCTCAGCTCGGAAACGAAAAACGAATGAAGTTCTTCGTCCTTCGCCGTTTCAAGTATTTGGGAAAATAAGCCTTGCTTCCTGCCGGTGATTCCAGCCAGTTGAAGAATTTTAATGTGCGGAAAATTATTGGGTCGAATCCGCAGATTTCTGAAAATATACGGTTCCAGGGGTTTCAACCCATACTTTTTTTGAAGAAAAAAATACTCTTTCCGGATTTGTGTATAGTACTCATTCTGCGGATTTTCGTATTCCAGCAGGCCGGCCTGTCCCAGAAACAGCGCTTCCAGTTGAGGCGTGGAATCATGATGTTTGAGTACAATTTTCAGGGGAAGGCTTCTGGCCAGCCGTTCAAAAGCATCGTTGTTGATACCGAAACCGAAATTTCGCGCTAAAGTAATGTAAAACACTTCGTTCCAATCGTCTTTGTAATCGTTCAACAACTGAAGTAAAGCATTGGTTTTCCGTTCCAGACGTTCGGTTAAGAGAGCGCTTTTCCAGTCCGAGAGGTAAATTTCGGGGATTTCTCGGATTTTACTCAAACAGGGGACAGATAAATCACTATCTAACAAAAATTGATAATTTGCCTTGATTTGACCGGGGATTTTCATTGCCCACTGCGGAATCACCCTTCGCGAAGAATCGAATATGTCCGGCACATCTATGCACTCAACTACGTGTAACACAACAGAATTATAAGCCGCATCCTCATCATGCCGGTGCCTGTACCAGTCGGAAGCCATCGTATGAATTTCGATATTCCCTGCCCAAACCTTGCCGTCCATTTTAATTTTGGCATTAAAAAAATCAGGGCCTGCATTCGAATTATAAGCGCCGGGGTCGATAATTTCAAACGGTTTTCCACTATTTGTCAGTAAATTTGTAGATTCATACAGTTTGTATTTCCATACATAATGCAGTAAAGTTTCCATAGTTCGTGTTTTAGTTTTGATTTGTCTGCAAAAATAATCTATTTTTTCGGATAATTCAAATGAATGGTTACCGCACACGTCATTGCTAAGGCACGATGTTTTAACCTCACTGCTTCGCAATGACGCGGTGAGGTTGAAATAATGATTAACCATTAATCATTCGGTCGGCTGTTTCAAATGCTCGCGTATGGTTTTGTGAAAGGCGGAATAAAAAACACGGGGCGCAGTCGGTTCTGCTTAATAATTCAACTTTTTTCAGTACCTTTGCACGTTTAATAAAATAAAAATCTTAGTATAAAAACATTATGAATGAAGAAATTAAAAACATTTCCGGGGGATATTCGGCAGAGAACATTCAGGTGCTTGAAGGGTTGGAAGCGGTCAGGAAACGTCCGGCCATGTACATCGGCGACGTTAGCGAAAAAGGTTTACACCATTTAGTTAATGAGGTAGTCGATAATTCGATTGACGAGGCGCTTGCCGGATATTGTAAAAATATCGAAGTCGATATCAATGAGGATAATTCTATTACGGTGAGGGATGATGGCCGCGGTATTCCGGTCGATTTCCACGAAAAAGAACAGAAATCGGCGTTGGAAGTTGTAATGACGGTATTGCACGCCGGCGGTAAATTCGATAAAGGTTCTTACAAAGTTTCCGGCGGTTTGCACGGCGTTGGCGTATCCTGCGTCAATGCCTTGTCTACGCATCTGAAAGTTGAAGTCCGCCGCGACGGAAAACTTTATGAACAGGAATATTCCTGCGGAAAGCCGTTGACGGATGTTAAAGCCGTTGGCGCTGCGACCGGTAAAGGTACTACCATCACGTTCAAACCCGATGCAACTATTTTTATTACAACCGAATATAA
This sequence comes from Dysgonamonadaceae bacterium, assembly GCA_031257875.1. GTDB lineage: Bacteria > Bacteroidota > Bacteroidia > Bacteroidales > Azobacteroidaceae > Azobacteroides. Next base: position 8,799 of record JAIRNV010000208.1, on the reverse strand, counting down.
ATATGATATTCTCGCTAAACGCCTGCGCGAACTGGCTTATTTAAATACCGGAGTCAGTATTCATTTGACCGATAAAAGAGTAGTTAAGGAAAATGGCGACTGCAAGCACGAAAAATTCTATTCGGAAGAGGGGCTGAAAGAATTTGTCAAATATATTGACGCCAACAAAGAACCGCTGATTCCGGAAATCATTCACATTGTCACCGAAAAACAGGGGATTCCGGTAGAGGTTGCCATGACTTACAATACTTCCTACAACGAGAATGTCTATTCGTATGTCAACGATATTAACACGATAGAAGGCGGTACGCATCTGGCCGGTTTCCGCCGCGGATTGACCCGCACATTGAAAAAATACGCCGAAGAATCCAAGATGCTGGAAAAAATAAAAGTGGAAATCAACGGCGACGACTTTCGCGAAGGCTTGACCGCCGTTATTTCAATCAAGGTACAGGAACCTCAGTTTGAAGGACAGACAAAAACCAAACTGGGTAACAATGAAGTCATCGGCGCAGTAGATATTGCCGTGAGCGAAATTCTCGGAAACTTTCTGGAAGAACATCCGAAAGAAGCCAAAATTATTGTAGAAAAAGTGATTCTGGCGGCAACCGCCCGTCACGCCGCCCGGAAAGCGCGTGAAATGGTGCAACGGAAATCGCCTTTGTCCGGCGCCGGATTGCCTGGAAAATTAGCCGACTGTTCGGACAAAGACCCCGAGAAATGTGAAATATTCCTCGTCGAAGGGGACTCGGCCGGCGGAACAGCCAAACAGGGACGTAACCGACAGTTTCAGGCCATTTTACCCTTGCGCGGAAAAATATTGAACGTCGAAAAAGCGATGAGTCATAAAGTACTCGAAAGCGATGAAATCCGCCATATTTACACGGCTTTGGGAGTAACCATCGGTACGGAAGAGGATTCAAAAGAACTGAACATGAGTAAACTGCGCTATCACAAAGTGGTTATCATGACTGACGCCGACGTGGATGGAAGCCACATTGCCACACTGATTCTGACTTTCTTTTTCAGGCACATGCGCCCGATGATTGAAAACGGTTATATTTACATTGCAACGCCTCCGCTTTATTTGATGAAGAAAGGAAAAAACGAGGAATATTGCTGGACAGACCAGCAGCGGCAAATTTTTATCAATAAATATGCCGACGGCAATGAAAGCCTGGCAACGACCCAGCGCTACAAAGGCTTGGGTGAAATGAACGCCGAGCAGCTTTGGGACACGACCATGAACCCCGATATGCGTACCTTGCGGCAGGTTTCCATCGAAAATGCCGCCGCTGCCGACCATGTATTTTCCATGCTTATGGGAGAAGAGGTTGCCCCCCGCCGCGAATTTATTGAGGAAAATGCTACTTATGCCAATATTGATGTGTAAAAAATAAAAAATTGATTATGGCGACATTAGTTTTAAAAAACAATAGTTTGGAGGCACAACAGTTCCTGAAATTTGCCCGTACACTTCCATATATTGATGTTATAGAAGATGATAAGGATACGGTTGATGTATTAAAAGTATCAGTGGCGGAAACATTGAAAAAAGCGGAACAGGGGGAAGACCTTGTGATATGTGAAAATGCAGAAGAAATGTTCAAAAAATTAGGCATTTGATATGTTACAACCGGTTTATACGAAGCATTTTGAGAAAGATATAGCGCTTTGTAAAAAAAGGAATTATGATATGGAAACTTTTAAAAGTATAGCGAAGCTTCTTTTGGAAGAAAAGCCGTTACCTAAAAAACATAAAAATCATAAATTAAGTGGAAGCTTTAATAAACACAAGAGAATGTCATATAAAACCGGATTGGTTGTTAATATATTATTATAACAAGGAGCATACGCAAATAATTTTTGAACGAACCGGATCTCATTCGGATCTATTTGGATAAAAAGTATCGCAAAAATGAAAAAGCCTTTTATGCCTTACAGAATATTGTGGCATTTCATTGCCAACAAGCAATAGAAAAATATTTCAAGGCATATATTTTAGAACACGACAAAATATTTGCAATAAAATATGATGGCAATATAAAATGACATTGAGGAATATATGGTTACAATTTTCTCACGTTTTTTTTGCATTATGTCTCTGTTCTATTCCGTTGGGTTTGGGCGCCGGTTCGGTTGACGCCACGCTGAATAATTATGTGGCGCTACATTACAAAGCAAGACACATGATCTGGTTGACTAATAAGTTCTTTTCCGGATTTTTATTATACCTTTGCAACCTGTACATAAAATGGTAGTGATTTAAAAGTATGCTATAATAATTATAAGTATGTGTGAAAAATTAAGTTATATTTTTGTAAACATAATATAAGCTGTTTATAGCAGCATACTTTTTACATCACCACCTAAAATTTTAATAATATGTCAACACCTCCTTTTAAGTATCAAGAACCTTTCCCGTTGGGAAAAGACAGTACGGAATATTACAAATTAACCGGCGACGGCATTTCGGTTTCTTCTTTTGAAGGAAAGGAAATCCTCAAAATCGAACCGGAAGTATTAACAAAACTGGCGAATGCGTGTTTCCACGACTGCGCTTTTTACCTGCGTCCCGAACATCAGAAACAGGTAACGAAAATCCTGTCTGATCCGGAAGCCGGCGAAAATGACAAATATGTGGCGCTGACCATGTTGCGGAACGCCGAAGTTTCAGCCAAAGGAATTTTGCCGTTCTGCCAGGATACGGGTACGGCTACCATTATCGCCAAGAAAGGCCAGCAGGTGTGGACAGGCGGCGGCGATGAAGAAGCGCTTTCAAAAGGCGTTTACAAAACGTATACCGAGGAAAACCTCCGTTATTCGCAAACCATTCCTTTTGATATGTATACCGAAAAAAATTCGGGAACGAATTTGCCGGCGCAAATTGATATTCAAGCCGTTGCCGGCGCCGAATACAAATTCCTCTGCATTGCCAAAGGGGGCGGGTCTTCCAATAAAACCTACCTGTATCAGGAAACAAAAGCGCTTTTGAATCCGGCTTCTTTGGAACAGTTTTTAGTCGAAAAAATGAAAACGCTGGGGACTGCCGCTTGTCCGCCTTATCATATCGCTTTCGTTATCGGGGGAACTTCCGCCGATGCTTGCCTGAAAACCGTGAAACTGGCTTCGACCAAATATTACGACCACCTTCCGACGGAAGGGAACGAAGGCGGCAGGGCTTTCCGCGACGTCGAACTGGAAAACAAAATGTTGATTGCCGCCCAGGGAATCGGTTTGGGCGCTCAATTCGGCGGAAAGTATCTGGCTCACGACGTCAGGATTATCCGCTTGCCTCGCCATGGCGCTTCATGCTTTGTCGGGATGGCCGTTTCCTGCTCGGCAGACCGCAATATCAAAGCGAAAATCAACAAAGACGGCGTTTGGATTGAAAAACTGGAAACCCATCCCGCACAATATATTCCCGAAGAATATCGTAAAAACCAGGAAGGCAAAGTAGTAAAAATCGACCTGAACCGTTCGATGAAGGAAATATTAGCCGATTTGACCAGGTATCCGGTATCAACCCGTCTGTCGTTGAACGGGACAATCGTTGTAGGCCGCGATATTGCCCATGCCAGATTGAAAGAGCTTTTGGATAAGGGCGAAGATTTGCCGGATTACATCAAAAATCATCCGATTTATTATGCAGGGCCGGCCAAAACGCCTCCGGGAATGCCTTCCGGTTCTATGGGGCCGACAACTGCCGGCCGGATGGACTCGTATGTCAATCTGTTCCAGTCGCATGGCGGGAGTATGGTCATGCTTGCCAAAGGAAATCGCAGCCAACAGGTAACGGACGCCTGTAAAAAACACGGCGGGTTTTATTTGGGTTCCATCGGTGGTCCGGCGGCTATTTTGGCTCAGGACAATATCAAAAGCATCGAATGTCTGGCTTATCCCGAATTGGGGATGGAAGCGATCTGGAAAATTGAAGTAGTTGATTTCCCTGCTTTTATTCTGGTTGATGATAAAGGGAATGATTTTTTTCAGCAGTTGAAATGAAACTGCTGACTGTAGTAGGAAACGCCGGAGGCTGTGTAAACTGCGTAATATGTTTATTTTGTGCATAACATTATGTTTGTCTCCGTGTCCCTCCGTGAAACATACTCCGTGCAACTCTGTGTTAATAATTTTTAGAACACGGAGTTGCACGGAGTTGGTTTCACGGAGGAGGTTTCAATCCGTGGTGAGCGAATAAGGTGAAGCATCGTCCGAAACGCCTCTTGCGAAATTGGGCAGGTCGCTGAGGGTATATTCGGGCGTGCCGCCTTCCATCAGCCGGTCGTATGTAATTTAACAACAAAAACAACCTGAGTAGCAGAGAATTGTTCTGTTAAAGTAAACTCAATTGCTGTCGACAACAAATGAATTGCTGTCGACAGCAATTGAGTTGTTGTCGACAGCAATTGGGTTGCTGTCGACAACAATTGAGTTGCTGTCGACAGCAATTGAGGGAAATCCCCTCCACTACTCGAGGCTGTGAATATTTCTTTTTGTAGAAAAGTAAGGCGTCGCCCAATGTGCCTGCCCTGTGTTTATGCAAAAATAAAAGCCGCGTGTGCGACTCCAACTTACAATTTCCGTTCCAGCAGCACAACATTTTCCACATGATGGGTATGTGGAACCATATCCACAGGTTGAACTTTCCCTACGCGGTATTTCCGTCCGAGCAGATTCAAATCGCGCGCCTGGGTAGCGGGATTGCAGCTGACATACACGATTTTACGGGGTTCTGCAGACAGGATGGTTTCTATCACGCCGTTGTGCATCCCTACGCGGGGCGGATCGGTAATTAGCACGTCGGTGTGGCCGTAAGTCCGTATAAATTCTGCATTTAATATATCTTTCATATCGCCGGCAAAAAAAAGGGTATTGTCGATGCCGTTGATTTCGGAATTGATTCGGGCGTCTTCAATCGCTTCGGGTACGTATTCGATGCCGATTACCCGGCGGGCCTGGCGTGCGATGAAATTGGCAATCGTTCCCGTTCCCGTGTACAGGTCATACACCGATTCGTTTCCGGTCAGTCCTGCAAAATCGCGGACAATCCGGTACAAATTGCAGGCTTGTTCGCTGTTGGTCTGGTAAAAAGATTTCGGGCCGATTTTGAATTTCAGGTTTTCCATTTCCTCGCAGATAAAATCGTTTCCCTTGAAAACATGTACTTTTTGGTCAGTGACGGTATCGTTGGCTTTTTCGTTAATGATGTAAAGCAGCGAGGTAATTGCGGGAAATGTTCCGGCAATATGAGTCAGCAGGGTATCCCTTTTGTCTTTATCGTCTTCAAAAAATACAACAATCAGCATCACTTCCCCGGTTGAGGATGTGCGGATGATGATATTCCGCAGCAAACCGCACTGGTTTCGCAAGTCGAAAAAGGTGTAACCGTTTTGCAGCGCAAAAGCCTTGATTCCGTTCCTGATTTGGTTGGAAATATCGCTTTGCAACCAGCATTTGCGAATATCCAGCACCTTGTCAAACATGCCGGGAATGTGGAATCCCAAAACATTCCGGTTTTCGATGAGGGCTCCCGACCGGATTTCTTCTTCGGTCAGCCATCTTTTATTGGAAAAGGTAAATTCCAGTTTGTTGCGGTAAAACCGTGTTTTTTCCGAACCGAGTATCGGGTTGATTTCCGGCAGTTCGATTTTCCCGATACGGGTCAGATTGTCAACGACTTGCTGCTGTTTGTAGCGAATTTGTTCGGGGTAAGGGAGGATTTGCCATTTGCAGCCGCCGCATACGCCGTAATGTTCACAAAAAGCGTCTGTCCGTTGCGGGGAATATTCGTGAAAATGAACGGCTTTCCCTTCCGCATAACTGTTTTTCTTCCGTGTCAGCTGTATGTCGGCCACGTCGCCCGGAACTGCAAACGGAACAAAAATCACTAAATCGCCGTGCCGTGCAATGGCTTTTCCTTCGGCGGCAATTCCGGTGATAACTACTTTTTCTAAAACAGGCAGTTGTTTCATGTTTTTGATGCGAAATAAAAGTGGTAGAATGTTAACCACGAAGGACACAGAGTTTTGTTTTGATAACTGATAAGAGGATATAGCAAATAATAGTGAGGCTGATGCCGAAAAATTGAAACCGGACTGTCAGGATAATTCCAATGCCGATGATGAGATAAGCCCATCGGTTTTTTCCCCACGAATAGTTTTTGAATTTCAGCGAAAACAGGGGTAATTCGGATACCATCAGCAGGCAAAATGCGGGAATCAGGATTAATATCATGCAGAAGACAAATGTTTCGCTGCCTTTTATATAAGGAGTAATTGCGAGTATCAGGGATACCCAGAAAAGGGCGTCGGCCGGAACCGGCAAACCCAGGAACGAGTCTTTTTGCCGGTCGTCAATATTGAATTTTGCCAGTCGCAGGGCAGAAAAAACGGGAATTAAAAAAGCCGCGCAGGGAAGGAAACTTGCCTCAAAGGGAGTTCCCGCCGACACGGTATTTAAAAAAGAAAAAACCACAAATCCCGGCGCCAGCCCGAAACTGACAATGTCGGCCAAAGAATCCAGTTCGCCGCCAATCGGGGAAAAGGCTTTCAGCAAACGCGCGCTGAATCCGTCCAGGAAGTCGAAAACAACCGATAAAATGACAAACAGAAAAGCGCCGAAATAATTATGGTATTCCAGGGACATAATGCACGACAGGCAACCGGAAAAGAGATTCAGGCAAGTGATGATATTCGGGACATGTTTCATGCGAAGCATTAAATTTCAGCGATTGGCGTCCGGTTTCCCTTTACGCCTTCATCCGGTTTGACTTTCACGTCGGCGTGCAAGGGTAAGAGCAAATCCACCCTGGAACCGAATTTTATAAAGCCCAATTGTTGATTAATCCGGCAATATTCGCCGGGTTTGGCATAAGTTACGATTCGTTTGGCCATAGCTCCGGCTATTTGCCTCGCCAGGATTTTTTCGCCGTTATCCAGTTCGATGATAACTGTTGCGCGTTCGTTTTCAGCGCTTGATTTCGGCAAATAGGCCGCCATGAACCGGCCGCGCTGATACTGGTAATCAATAATTCTACCGTTGCAGGGGATCCAGTTGACATGCGCATTAAACAGACTCATGAAAATGGAAACCTGCAGGCGTTTATCGTGAAAATACTCGTTTTCGTCCACTTCTTCCACAACGACTACCGTTCCGTCGGCAGGGGCGACAATCGTACCCGGTTTGCAGTTTGCAAAAACACGGTTCGGACTGCGGAAAAAGTTGATAATCATCGCGGCAATACCGATGGAAAGAAATAAAAAGAAATAGAAAAACAAAGTTTTGCCTGCCGCCCGGTATAGCGTAAGATTAACAAGTATTAGTATTCCAAAGGTATAAAGAATTATTTTGTGTCCTTCTCTGTGAATTTTCATGCGCTCGTCTATTGCATTTTGCCTGCAAAGGTAAAATTTTTTTTTGATTTTCAGATAGTTTACCGTATGATCTTTGATTTTTGATAACCTGCTTTCAACAGGATTTCGCAAATTTTTTCCCTGAAATCGCCCTGTATAATGATTTCGCCGTCTTTGGCCGAGCCGCCTGCGCCGCATTTTACTTTCAACTGTTTGCCCAAATCCTGCAAATCTTCGTCTTTGCCGGTGAATCCGGTGATTAAGGTAACTTTTTTGCCGCTGCGGTTTCGCTTGTCTAAAGAAATGCGCAAATTTTGTTTTTCTTTGGGTGAAGTTTCAAATTCCTCTGTTTTATCCGTTTCATATTGAAAATCCGGATTTGTCGAATAGACTATATTCAAGTGTTCTTTCCAGTTGTTGTGTTTCATGTGGCTTAAAGACTCTCCAGCATCCTTTTCAAAACAACCTGACAGGATATTTCACGGTTAGCAGCTTCGGGAATCACGATGGATTGCGGACTTTCAATTACTTCGTCGGTTACTATCATGTTGCGGCGGACGGGCAGGCAGTGCATGAAAAATGCGGAATCGGTCAGCGACATCTTTCCGCTGTCGACCGTCCAGCTCATATCCCTGCTGAGAACCTGCCCGTAAACATCGTCCCGGAAAGCCGACCAGTTTTTGGCATAAATGAAATTCGCTCCTTCAAAGGCTTTCTTCTGACTGTACTCTACTTTGGCCCCGCGGACAAACTGCGGATCAAGTTCGTAACCTTCAGGATGCGTGATCACAAAATCCACGTCGGCCTCGTTCATGAAATCGGCAAAAGAATTGGGTACCGCCTGCGGCAAAGCCTTCGGATGAGGCGCCCAGGTAAGCACGACTTTCGGCCTTGACCGGGTTTTAAATTCCTCAATGGTAATCAGATCGGCGAAAGCCTGCAACGGATGAACCGTTGCGCTTTCCATACTGAAAACAGGACGTCCGGAATATTTAACAAATTGATTCAAGATTTTTTCACTGTAATCATCCGCTTTGTTCTCAAACCGGGCGAAAGAACGCACGCCGATAATGTCGCAATACGCCCCCATTACGGGAATGGCTTCCAGCAGGTGTTCCGCTTTATCGCCGTCCATCACCACGCCCCGCCCGGTTTCCAAACGCCATGCGCCCTGGTTTACATCAAGTATCATACTGTTCATTCCCAGATTCATCGCCGCTTTCTGCGAACTTAAGCGGGTTCGTAAACTTGAGTTGAAAAATACCAGCATCACGGTTTTGTTTTCTCCTAACGCCTTACAGGCAAAACGGTTTTTTTTCACTTCCAGCGCTTCGAGAATCGCTGCATTTAAATCGCCTAAATCTTTTACATTTGTAAATGTTCTCATATTTCTTTATTCATTTTCGGTACAAAAGTACAACAATTTCCAGTCGGGAGCAAACGG
>JAIRNV010000199.1 GCA_031257875.1 Dysgonamonadaceae bacterium | reverse complement strand
ACAGCATCACAATTACAGCCGAACCGAACAACGAACTTGTCTCCGTATCGGGTACGGACAAACAGCCGCTGACTGTCGGCAACAGTGTTTTTCACGTTATTGTTACTGCCGAAGACGGGGAGGAAAATGATTATGCGGTATCCGTAGAGAAGCTGTCCTGCGATGTTTCCCTGAAATTTCTTACAGTAAACGGAGATACGATTTTACCGTCAGGCGATACTTATAATGTTACTGTAAACGATATGGTTGAAAGCGCCACAATCGAAGCATTTCCGTCTTTCAGTGGGGCTATCGTACGAGGCGAGGATGAAAAACCATTAAATGCCGGTAATAACAGGTTTGAAATTACGGTAACTGCCGAAAACGGTGATGAACATGTCTATACGGTAAATATTTACCGTCAGTCCGGTGATGCCGCACTGACATCCATTACTGTAAGTCCCGGATTGCTTGTTCCCGAATTCAGTCCCGATATTTTTGCGTACACACTTCAAATAAGTGACAAGGAAAAAGAATTTACTGTAGAAACAGAATTAGACAGTCCGGGAGCCGAGGTATCCGGTGCGAGAACTTACAAGACGGACGTTCAGTCGACAGTCGTCATTAAAGTTACCGCCGAAGGCGGCAATGAGAATATTTATACCCTGACGGTAGACCGTTTCAGCAGTGATGCAACACTGAAATCCCTTACTTTGAATAACGGGGCAATCCCGCTCCGGTTCAGTTCCGATATCTTTGAATACAGGGTTGAAGTGGAAGATGAAGTAACGGATATTACAATTGGCGGTGAGGCTAATCATCCGGAGGCTACAGTTTCGGGCAGAGGCCCTCACTCGTTGAATTACGGTGAAAACACCTTTCAGGTTACCGTGCGTGCCGAAGATACTGAAATCGGGATAGAGACATCCGAAACCTACACGGTAACAGTGCACCGTATCAGTAACGACCCCGCTTTGAAATCCCTTACCATAGCCCCTGCGGAACTTGTTCCTCCGTTTGACCCGGATATTACACAATACACGGCCGGTGTCTCCCATCAGGTCTCAAGTATTGCAATCGATATTGAGACAAATTATCCGCTGGCCACCTGCCTGGTAAGTAACGGGGATGATTTTGGAGAGCCGGGAATCAAACCGCTGAATGTCGGTCAGAATGTATTCGGTATCAGTGTATTTGCCGAGAATAAAAAATATTACAGGGCTTACTGGGTCAGGATAACACGCGGGGCTACCCCGACAGGCTTCCATGAAGCCGGCACGCCTGCCGCCCTGCATGTTTATACCGCAAACGGCAGGCTGCATGTCGATACGCCGGCAGCCGAACGGGTTAATATCTATTCCGTTACCGGAACGCTGCTGTACAGTTTCGACAAGCCGGCCGGCGCCTTCCGCCTTTCCGCCTTCTCCTTTCACCCTGCATCCATACTGATTGTAAAGGGCAGCTCCGGCTGGGTAAGGAAAGTGATGATGTAAAATTCCGAAAAAAACTCGCAGGAGATAAAAAAAATCTCCTGCGGGATGGAATCCATCCCGTGGGAGATTTTTTTTTGTAAAGTCTGTGATGCTTTTCATCTCGTGGGAGATAAGTTTCATTTTACCGGGATTTGAAATCGTCTTGTACGAAACAAATCCCATTTGTATGTGTTTTGTTTTTATCTCCTGCGGGATGGAATCCATTTGCTGAGAAACGGATTCCATCCCGTAGGAGATTTTTTTTATCTCCTGCGAGTTTTTTTATCAATGGTTAGTAGTTAGTGGTTAGTGATTAGTGGTTAACAATCGCAGCCGTCACCGGTGAAGGCGAAGCCTGAAGCAATCAGGAAAAAAACAATGCACAAAATAAAACCGCGTGAAGTATAATAAGATATAATAAGGTAATAAGGTTGGTTAGGGATGGAACAATTTTCTGCTACTCAGGTTGTTTTTGTTGTTAAATAAGGTTGGGAACAAGGTTTTTCCGCATCGTGAATCAGGATATAAACCTTATTTTAACCTTATTTTTTCCAACAAAACAAGCTGGGTAGCAATGAATGATGTTCATATTTCCCTGACCTTATTACCTTATTTATCTTAAGTTGACGACATTGGACGACGCCTTACTTTTCTACAAAAAGAAATATTCAGTGAAAATCCGTGTTATCCGTTTCATCCGTGTTCTAAGTACTCTTTAGAGTACTTAGAACTAAGTCAACAAGAACACAGATAAAACGGATGATACGGATAGACACAGTTCTAATTACTCTTAACAACAAAAACAACCTGAGTAGCGATGATTGACATAAGAACACAGATGAGACGGATAAAACGGATTTTCACTGCATATTTCTTTTTGTAGAAAAACGTAATTATCAGCCGGTCAAAAATATAAAAAACTGTGTTTATCCGTATCATCCGTTTTATCTGTGTGCTTATTGACTCAAAAGAGTATGGTTTTGTGCATTACAGATACCCTGCCGGCAATAATCCCGTCAGGGATTGAAGCTCGGTAGAAACGTTTGATCGCACAGCGCCCCCGCATGACGTCAGTTATGCGGACAAATGCCGCATCTCTGCGAGATGCCGGTGAAGGCGGGGGAATGCTATTTTCTACCGAGCTTTGCATCTCTGCGAGATGCCGGTTCACCTGTATGATTTTGTGCATTACAGGTACCCTGCCGGCAATAATCCCGTCAGGGATTGAAGTTCGGTAGAAACGTTTGATTGCACAGCGCCCCGCATGACGTCAGTTATGCGGACAAATGCCGCATCTCTGCAAGATGCCGGTGAAGGTGGGGAATGCTATTTTCTACCGAGCTTTGCATCTCTGCGAGATGCCGGTTCACCGGTATGATTTTGTGCATTACAGATACCCTGCCGGCAATAATCCCGTTAGGGATTGAAGTTCGGTAGAAACGTTTGATCGCACAGCGTCCCGCATGACGTCAGTTATGCGGACAAATGCCGCATCTCTGCGAGATGCCGGTGAAGGTGGGGAACGCTATTTTCTACCGAGCTTTGCATCTCTGCGAGATGCCGGTTCACCGGTATGATTTTGTGCATTACAGATACCCTGCCGGCAATAATCCCGTCAGGGATTGAAGCTCGGTAGAAACGTTTGATTGCACAACGCCCCGCATGACGTCAGTTATGCGGACAAATGCCGCATCTCTGCGAAATACCGGTTCACCGTTCACCGTTCACCACAAATCATTAATTTTTAATAAATCCGAATGCACAAAACCATACCGCGTAAAGTATATATCATAAGTATGAACATATTGTTGCAAACGAACGCTATCCTTCACACGGTATGATGAAATAGAAGAAAAATATACACATATTGATGATATGGGAAAAACCTGCATTGCTAAGTTTACATCGAGTTCTGCATATATTAATCCATAAAAATAAATAATAAATACTCCTGCTAAAATGCACTCTTCACCTTTCACCCCGCGCCTTTTGCCCTTTTTCGCCTTTTGCCTCCTCTCCTTTTCGCTTTTTGCCGGGGAAGACGAGCCGGTTCGCCTGAAATACGAGTCTTATTCGATAGGTTTTGGGAGAGGAAACGTTTATGATTCATATCTTTCTCCTTTGAAATACGAGGGTTTGAATGTGGGACTGCTGTACGAGGAAATGGAAATGTTGAAGTGGAAGGATGGCAATTTTTCCTTTCAGCAGCAGTATTCGGCAGATTTATCCCAAACGCAAAACCCGACGGCAACGGCTTCCAACCTGACTTTATTGGCGGAAGGCGCTTATACCGTTTATTACAGATTCAATTTGAATGAGAAATTCCAGGTATTTGCGGGACCTCAAGCCGGTATTTTAACCGGCGGTATTTATAACAGCCGGAATCAAAACAATCCGATGTCGCTGAAACTGAATCTCAACTTAGGCCTTTCGGGGATAGCGGCTTATAAATTAATGATCAAATCGCAACCTGTCCGTTTCAGGTATCAGGTCAATCTTCCGGTGGCGGGAACGCTGTTTGCTCCGCAGTTCGGACAGTCTTATTATTTTTTGAGCGACAATGAAAATATTTTTTTTGCGTCGTCGTTTCATAACCATTTGGCATTTAAAAATATCTTTTCCGCCGAACTGCCGCTGAATTGGATTACGTTTCGCGCAACTTGCATTCATTCGTTTTATCAGACGAAAATCAATCATTTGCTTACGCAATGCTATTCAAATACCTTCTATGTGGGTATTTCCAAAAACTTTTATATCATTAAAGCAGGGAAAAAAGACAATAAAAACCATGCAACTATTTTTAAATGATGAGTTACAAGTTACGAGTATACTTATGAATAAAATATTTTTTATAAACAGGAACGCGAAGGCACAAAGGCACAAAGACACAAAGATGCCTTCAGTTTCGTTGTGCCTTCGCGCCTTCATGTCTTTGTGTTCAAAGGTATTTCTCTCATTGCTGTTTTTCTCCTGCATGGAAAGTATTGAAGAATATCCCAACAATCCGCGCGGTAATTTCGAGGCGTTATGGAAAATTATGGACGAACAGTATTGCTTTTTCGAATACAAGGAAATTGACTGGGACAGCATTTACTCGGAATATTCCCCGCAAGTCAAAAACAATATGAATCAGGATACTTTGTTTGCGCTTTTGAATCAAATGCTTCAGGAATTGAAAGATGGGCATGTCAATCTGTACACGCCGTTTGATGTCGGACGTTACTGGAAATGGTTTGAAGATTACCCTGGCAATTTTGATGCAGACCTTTTGGAAAACAGTTATCTGAGGCCGGATTATGCGATTGCCGGAAGTTTCAGGTATAAAATTCTGGACGATAATGTTGGTTACGTATATTATGGCAGTTTTATGAATACCGTTGGAGACGCCAATTTGGACTATATCATCCATAAAATGCAGAATTGCAGCGGAATCATCTTTGACGTGAGGAACAATGGCGGCGGCTCGCTGACCAATGTCGACAAACTTGTGTCCCGTTTCATAAACGAAAAGACTTTAGTGGGCTACTATCAATACAAAACGGGGAAAAAGCGCGATGATTTTTCCGAACTGAAAGAAAAATACATTGAACCGTCCACGCGGCTGCGCTGCAGGAAACCGGTTATTGTGCTGACAAACAGGAGATGTTTCAGCGCCGCCAATGAATTTGTGAATGCCATGCGATATTGTCCGAATGTACGGATTTTGGGCGACCGAACGGGCGGCGGAAGCGGATTGCCGCTTTCTTCCGAATTACCCAACGGCTGGTCGGTGAGATTCTCGGCCTGTCCGAATTTTGATGCGGACAAACAGCAGATAGAATTTGGCATTGACCCCGATATTCGGGTAGACCTGCTGCCTTCCGATGCGGCAAACGGTAGGGATACGCTGATTGAGACGGCGCGGGAATTGTTGAACGACCTCCCCCCAACCCCCTCCGAAGGAGGGGGAGTGGCCTTTGCTCTCTCACCGCCCTTTCCAAACTAAGGTGCAGCCACTCCCCCTCCTTTGGAGGGGGTTGGGGGGGAGGTCAACTATTTTTTCCACAATACGCAACAGTTCTTTTTCCGTCAATATAGACCCGGAAGGCAAACACAGCCCGTTTTCAAACAACCGTTCGCTTGTTCCGTCGCCATAGTACGGGCAACCGGCAAAAACCGGCTGCAGATGCATCGGTTTCCAAAGCGGACGGGATTCAATGTTTGCCGCTTCCAGCGCCAAACGCAGGTCTTCGCGGGTGATGCCGCCGGTTTTCGCCGGATCAATTACAATGGAAGTGAGCCAGTAGTTGGAAAAAAAATCCGGAGAAGGCTCTGTCTGGAAGGTAATTCCATCTATACCGGATAAATGCTCCCTGTAAAACCGGTTGTTTTTCCTTCGCTGTTCCACCCGTTGCGGCAAAACTTCCATCTGTCCCCGGCCTATACCGGCTAAAATATTGCTCATCCGGTAATTATAACCCACGTGAGAATGCTGGTAATGCGGGGCGATGTCGCGCGCCTGGGTTGCCAGAAAACGCGCCCGCCGGATATAACTTTCGTTTTTCGAGAGCAAAGCGCCCCCACCCGAAGTGGTAATGATTTTATTCCCGTTGAAAGACAAAGCGGCCAATTCGCCGAATGTCCCGCAATGCCTGCCCCTATACATCGAGCCTAACGCTTCGGCCGCATCTTCCAGAACAGGGATTCCGTAATTCTCCGCAATTTGAAGTATCCTGTCCATTCTGACAGGCATTCCGTAGAGATGCACTGCGATGATTACCTTCGGTTTTTTCCCCGTTTTTTTTATCTGGTCTTTAATCGCTTTTTCCAGAAACAGGGGCGACATGTTCCATGTATCCGGCTCGCTATCAACGAAAACAGGTTTTGCACCGAGATAGTATATCGGATTGGTTGAGGCTGTGTAGGTAAAACTTTGGCAAATCACTTCATCGCCTGCTTCGACTCCCAGCAGCGCTAGACCGAGGTGTATCGCGGCAGTACCGGAATTTAAAGCCAGAACGCGGGAACTGGCTGTCGCCGGACGCTGTTTCCCCGTTTCGCAGGAATGACAAAGATGCAGGAAAACTTCCAGGTCTTTTTCAAAAGCGTCCAGATTGAATCCGGCAGTTGTGACCCAGTTGGTATCAAAGGCTTCCTGAATATACTTTGTTTCTTTTCCGCTTAAATGGGCGATAGAGAGGTGAATCCTGTCTTGCATTGTATGTTTTAGTTTAAAATCGGTTGCCAAAGGTAGTGCTTTTTATTTGAAATTATACTTTGCACAATAAAAGGGGATTTTTCATATAAAAACTAAATTATACCTTTGCAAACGCAATTCACAGGCAAATTAAAATGAAAATAATAAAAATCATAGGGGTAATTGTTTTATCTGCAACTCTTTTCAGTGCTTGCAGCAGCAAAAAAATGATACAGGGTCAACTGCGAAATATCAAGACTTGTCTTGATTACGAACTCACTTCGCCGATTTGTGAAGGAAATCCGGACAAAACGGTTTATCTGAATCACATAGATAATTCTAACATGGAATATTTTACTACCATAAAAGGCAGTAATACATTGGTTTTACCTTTCATTTTATTCTATTACCTGCATGAAAAATTTCATGTCGTTCTTGGCGAAAACACTTTGATGCAACTTTACCGGGAGTTTCTCACGGATGCATTGCTGGCAGAATGTAACCGAAGCGTCAGTTTCAATTTGGAAACCGTCAACGATACATCTACCGTAGGTGTTTATTTGCTGAATGTCAATATTATCCATAACAACACACAATCGGGAATACAAGAAACCGGTACATTTTTCATTATTCCGATCGACCAGGGAGTAATAGATTTTCAGCATACGCGCCACCGGGTGTTAGCCTCTTCAAGCAATTTGAAAATAGCCGTTTCCCTCAAAAAAGACGGGCAAATTTTATGGGAAAAAGATTACGCTGCATGTGAAAGCCTCAAAGGCAAACCATTGGGAGACAATTTTCTTCTTGCCTGTGAAGCATGTGTAAACAACATGACGGAATGTTTATCATTCGCCACGAAACAGATTGTAACGGAAATCAGCCGGGATTTGAGTCTGATTTTATCCGCACAATAGCGTGCGACAATTTGAAATGCAAAGTTGTTTTAATTGAGAATTGAGAATTATTTTCTTCATTGTCAATTCTCAATTCTCAATTATGGTGAACGGTGAACCGGCATCCCGCAGAGATGCGGCATTTGTCCGCATAACTGACGTCATGCGGGGCGCTGTGCGATCAAATGTTTCTACCGAGCGGCAATCCCTGACGGGATTATTGCCGGCGGGTACCTGTAATGCACAAAACCATACCGCTGCATAAGTTTTAATTATTTTTAAATAAATATATTTGGTAATTAGCATAGAATGCATTGTTGCGAAGCGAAGGGTCGCAGTGTTTTTCGTAAGCATAAAGCAGGTCGGTTATTCCTTTTAAAATCCTGTCGCGCTCTCTGTCGGTTTTGGCCTTCTTTTCGGTAAACTCGCTGCTCCGCGACCATTTGTA
>JAIRNV010000191.1 GCA_031257875.1 Dysgonamonadaceae bacterium | reverse complement strand
AATAAAAATCGACAAAAACAATTTTATAACCATTTATAATAAGTGGCTCGACACGGTAAAACCAACCATTCAGGTACGTAACTGGGATGCAGCCAAAAAAGCCGGTATCATCGACGCCGATTTCTATCTTGCCGACCTGCTTTCCGACGCGAATAAAACATTGAAAGAAAAACTGTTTGTACTCCTGAAAACCAACCATTACGAACTCGACCGGCAAATAGACGAATCGGGCTTTGAGATTTTCAAAAACACTGCTTTTTCCGATAACCAAAAAGCGCACAACCGGTTTTGGGCAAAATACGAACGTCCTCCGCTCGAAGATTACTGGGATTATATTATCAAACGGCGCGACCTGCTTGTGCCACAGGATGTGCGCGAGCGTAAGGGCAGTTATTTTACGCCTAAAATCTGGGTGGAAAAATCGCAGGAATATTTGGCAAATGTTTTTGGTAAAGACTGGCAAGACGAGTATTACATTTGGGATTGCGCCGCAGGCACGGGAAATTTGCTTGCAGGACTGACCAACAAATACAACATTTGGGCTTCCACGCTCGACAAACAGGATGTGGACGTGATGCACGACAGGATTAAAAACGGCGCCAATTTGCTGGGAAGCCACGTTTTTCAGTTCGATTTTCTGAATGATGATTTTTCAAAGTTGCCCGAAAGTTTGCGAAAAATTATCAACGACGAGAAACTGCGAAAAAAACTGATAATTTATATTAATCCGCCGTATGCAGAGGCGAGAGGCGGTTTAGGTAGAAATTCAAAAGAGAAAGTTGCAACAGAACATAAAACGCATTCGGATTATAAAAATGTGATTGGGAATGCTTCAAACGAGGTTTTTGCGCAATTTTTCGCGAGAATTTACGACAAATGTCCTAATGCTTACCTTGCACAATTTTCAACTTTAAAAATTGTGCAGTCCCGAAATTTTGCGATTTTTCGCAACTTTTTCCGTGTAAAATTTTTGAAAGGTTTTGTTGTCCCTGCAAATACTTTTGATAATGTAAAAGGTAATTTTCCAATTGGTTTTATGATTTGGCACTTGGGAAAAAAAGAAAAAATAGAGAAAATAAAATTAGATACTTATGATGAGAAAGGAATTTTATTTGGTAAAAAATTATTTTATGGCGATTTGTCGGAAGGAATAAATCAGTGGATTTCAAAAAAACAAGATAATAAAAAAGGAAGTATCGGTTATTTGGATTGTTCTACGCCCGATTTTCAAAATCAAGGTTATGTTTTTATTGATAATGTTGAAAATGATAAAAACGACCACCGTTTTCATTTATATTTAACAGTAAAAAATCTGATTAATGGTTGTGTATATTTTGCTGTTCGGCATTGTATTGAAGCAACCTGGCTCAACGACCGCGACCAGTTTTTGTTTCCGAAAAAGAAATGGGAAAATGACGTTGCGTTCCACAATGATTGTTTGGCATATACCTTATTCCATTCTCAAAACAGGATTTCCTCAAAAGATACCGTCAATCACTGGATCCCGTTTTCGGAGAGTAAAGTCGGCGCTCATGATAAATTTGAAAGTCATTTCATGTACAGTTTTTTGAGCGGGAAAATCATACGGAATGCCTATACGGATTTGTTCGACCAACAGGAAAGACCTCTTACTAAGCGCGAATTTTCAGCAGATGCACAAGATGTTTTTTCAGCAGGAAAAGAACTGTGGAAATATTACCATACGCAACCCGACTGTAACGTAAACGCTTCTCTGTATGATATCCGCGAATATTTCCAGGGACGCGGCGAAACAGGTAAAATGAACAACTCCTCAACAGACAAAGGCTATAACGAACGGATTGCCGCTTTGCGTACAAGTTTGAAAATACTGGCAAAAAAAATTGAGCCGAAAGTGTATGAATACGGATTTTTGAAATGAATGAGATAAAATATTATTTACAAAGCAGATAAATGATGGAAAATAACGAAAAACAGACAGCAGGAAAATATCCTCTCGAACTCAACACCATGCCCGGCTTCGCAGGCTCGTCGGCATACTATTTGCGCTATGAAGACCCGCACAACGACCGGGCGCTGGTTTCCAAAGAAGCCAACGAATACTGGGGAAATGTCGATTTATATGTCGGCGGAACGGAACATGCTACCGGTCATTTGATTTACAGCCGTTTCTGGAACAAATTTTTATATGATTTGGGCATTGTGGCAAACGACGAGCCGTTTCAAAAACTGATTAATCAGGGAATGATTCAGGGGCGGAGTAATTTTGTGTACCGGATTAAAAGCACCAATACTTTCGTTTCTGCCGGACTGAAAGACCGGTATGACGTAACGCCCATTCATGTCGACGTCAATATTGTTTCCAACGATATTCTGAATATAGAAGCGTTTAAAAACTGGAATCCCGAATACCAAACCGCCGAATTTATTTTGGAAGACGGCCGGTATGTTTGCGGATGGGCTGTTGAGAAAATGTCGAAATCCATGTTCAACGTGGTCAATCCGGACGACATCGTGGAAAAATTCGGAGCCGACACTTTGCGCCTGTACGAGATGTTCCTCGGCCCGGTCGAACAGTCCAAACCCTGGGATACCAACGGGATTGACGGTGTTTCGAGATTCCTGCGCAAGTTTTGGAACCTGTTTTTTCAGGGCGACACATTCGCTGTTTCGGACGAACAGCCCACGGCCGGAGAATTGAAATCCATTCATAAATTAATCCGGAAAGTCGGGCAGGATATTGAGAATTTCTCATTCAACACTTCCGTTGCCGCATTCATGATTTGCGCCAACGAACTGACGGCTCTGAAATGCAACAAACGCGCCGTTTTGTCTGATTTTGTCGTGGTTTTAGCGCCTTTCGCCCCGCATATTGCCGAAGAATTATGGCACAGGCTGGGAAATGAAACAACCGTTTGCGACGCCCGATTTCCGGAATATAACGAAGAATATCTGAAAGAAAATTCGGTGAAATATACCGTTTCTTTCAACGGGAAGGTTCGTTTTACGATGGATTTTCCGGTGGATACGGCAAGGGAAGAAGTTGAAAAAGCGGTTTTAGCCAGCGAAAACGCCCAAAAATGGATGGAAGGGAAAACGCTTGGAAAAGTGATTGTTGTGCCGGGAAAAATTGTGAATATAGTGGTTAATGATTAATGATTAATGATTAATGATTAACGGGTGCATTTCAATCTCGCCGCGTCATTACGAATTACGTTTTGAGAGACTTTTTACATTATGTCATTTTCTTCCCAAACGTTTTGAGAGACTTTTTACATTATGTCATTTTCTTCCCAAACGTTTTGAGAGACTTTTTACATTATGTCATTTCTTCCCAAACGTTTTGGGAGACTTTTTACATTATGTCATTTCTTCCCAAACGTTTTGGGAGACTTTTTACATTATGTCATTTTCTTCCCAAACGTTTTGGGAGACTTTTTACATTATGTCATTTTCTTCCCAAACGTTTTGGGAGACTTTTTACATTATGTCATTTTCTTCCCAAACGTTTTGAGAGACTTTTTACATATAGCTTTTTCCTTCTCAATTCGCAATGACGCAGTGAGGTTGAAGTGCCCCCATTAATCATTAACCACTAACCACTAACTTTGCCAATCCGCAACCAGCGAAAAAACCTGAAAATCTCCTCTTCGATAATCGCTTCCGCATGAGCTATCTCTTCCTTCCGCAAAGAAATATTCTTTTGAGCAAAAAACTCTATGTCCTCCAAATTCAGTAAGGTTACGTGATTCAGTTCCCCGACGGCGGGGTCTACATCCCGCGGGAATGCCAGGTCGAAAATAAGGATGTCTTCCGCCTTCTGCGAGAGGTCTTCCGCATGAACAATAGTATGCGGTGCGGAAGTCGCGCAAATCAGTACATCCGACATGCCGATTATCGCCGCTTTCCGGTCAAGCCCCATGGCCGTTCCATTATACTTGAGGGCTAAGGCCTGTGCTTTCTCTACGTTCCGGTTTGACAGGAAAATATTGACGGCTCCGCGGGAAACTAAGTATTTCAGCGTATCTTCAATGAGCTTGTTGACCCCTATGATTCCGATAATTTTGTCTTTCGGGTTGATATTCCGCTGTTTCAGTATCTCTACGGTTACCTGACTGTGCGACACGGCGCCTTCGGCGATCCGGGTTTCGGTACGCACACGCTTTCCCGTGTACATGGCGCTTTGAAACATCCGGTTGAGTGTGGGCGAGAGCTTATACTTTGCCAGGGCTTCGGAGTAGGCCTGCTTCATCTGTCCCTGTATGGCCCTTTCCCCCACCAGGGCAGACTCCAGTCCTGCGGCTACGCGGAAAACATGGCGTACCGTGTCGTCCGGAACCGTTCCTTCTCCCCAGTACAATTCCGTCCTGTTGCAGGTTTTCAGCAGCACGTGCGGCGCCGCCCCGTCTGCGTCGACGGAAAGGGCAAGCCGCTCGCGTTCTTCCAGCCGGTACGCGGCATTATTGATGAGTTTACACTGTATCATCGCCTTCTATTTTCAATTCTCCGTTTTTAACCAGCGCTTCTATCCGGTTGCGTACGGCTATCGACCGGCGTACATCCCGGGCGCCGGATGATACTGCTATGCAGATGTCGCCCTGTTTGAATATGGCGGGGGACGTGAAATCGCACAGGCGGGGATTGTCGCATACGCAGGCCGGGACGCCTCTTTCGGCTGCATCCCGTTTGATTTGCCCGTTCAACTGTTCGTTTTCCGTACAGATGTATACGAGCGACACGCCTTCGAGGTCATCTTTTGAATACTCTTTTTTAATTAAAGTAAAAGGCAGGGCGTGGAATCCTTCGTGGAAACGGGGGGAGACGACTGTCGCTTCGCCGGTGAACCGGCTCAGGACGGTTGCTTTGTGATAGCTTACTTTCCCGCCTCCGACGATCAGTATCTTTTTGCCGGTTATATTGATTGCGACAGGCAGGAATGTTAAATCTTTTCTTTTCATCTAAATGTCAATTCGTCAGGTTGCAAATCTACTGTTAGATTTTTGAATGTGCAAGTATTTTTTTAATAATTTCAAAAGAAAACCCTACCTTTGTAACCAAAGTCAGCCTGATTCGCCCCGTTGCAATACGAATACCAAACAACGAATAATAGAACAAATAATGAACATCCAACAATTAGAATACGTGATTGCCGTCGACAATTTCCGGCATTTTGCAAAAGCGGCCGAAGTATGTTGCGTCACGCAACCGACGCTGAGTATGATGATTCAAAAAATGGAAGAAGAGTTGAATGTGAAAATATTCGACCGTTCAAAACACCCGGTGGAACCGACTGCTATCGGCAAACAGGTTATTGATCAAGCGCGTATCTCTTTAAAACATTTCAAACGAATCAAAGATATTGTCGAAAATGAGCAAAATACCGTCGAAGGCATTTTCAAACTGGGAATTATTCCAACGATTGCCCCGTATTTGGTTCCGGCAATTCTCGAAAAACAAAACAGTAAACATGAAGAAGGCATAGAACTGATACTGAAAGAAAATACGACTAACAACCTGATTGGCGATATTCAAAAAGGAATTATAGACGGAGGCCTGATGGCCGGCCCGCTCAATCATCCCGATCTGGTGGAATATCCGCTTTACTACGAAAAATTTTACGCATACGTTTCACCGCTTGACGGAAAATATCAGGGGAAAAAAATTAACCTGGATGAAATAGATATAAACGAAGTCTGGTTGTTGGAAAACGAACATTGCCTGAGAGGCCAGATCAAACGCCTGTGCCAAAAGAAACGGAAAGCTGCCGGTGATGCTTCCATTAAGTATGAATCGGGGAGCATCGACACGCTTATTCATATCGTCAATTACAACCACGGGCTAACGATTATTCCGGAAATGCACGCTATGGGTTTATCCGAAGACAGACAGGAAAATTTAAGGGAATTTGAAAATATAACGGCGGTCAGGGAAGTCAGCCTGATAATCGGCCAAGACTATGTCCGGAAAGCGATGTTGCAGGTTATTTTGGAAATCATCAAAAGCGCCGTTCCTAAATCCATGCAAAATCCCGAATTAAAACAATACGCAGTGGATTTGTAAAACCTGAATAATTACTATTTTTGTACTCAATCATTAAACGAATAAAAATGATACACACAGTAAAAATTGACGATACCACCGCAGCCGGCAAACGTTTTATGCGTGATTTCCGCCGGGTCCGTAAAGGCATAGAATTTGAAAATCCTGCCGTTACCGGTAACCTGCCGGAAGGGTATATGACAGGCGA
>JAIRNV010000176.1 GCA_031257875.1 Dysgonamonadaceae bacterium | reverse complement strand
AAAAGCGATTTCAAAGGATGCGTCCACTGATTTTTTCGCCCGGAAAGTAATGGCCAGTAAATTCCCCGGTTCCTGTTTTACCGTATGTGTTACACCCTTGCAGGCGATGTTCGACCATGCGTATCCTTGTGGAACATGCAGGCGCATCGTCAACGGAAATGTTCCGACTAACTGTATTTTTCCTTCCAACGCGCGTGTATCCGGGCGCCAGGCGCAGCCGGTTATTTCCATGCCGGTTTGCGCAATGTGGCGGTCGCTGCCCACCCATTGCGGAGCGGTTTGCAAGGGATGTAAGGCGACTACGCGCACGGCGTGCGGCGGGACTTCCACTGACAGCGATTGCGTGGCCTTGTCGTAAGCCGCTGCTTTGCCTGTCCAAAATTCGTATCCCGTGTAATCGGCAGCAGCGTCAATGCCCAATTCCGTCGCCGTGGCCGTAATCGTTTGGGGCTTGTCGCTCCAGTTGAACAGCGCCACCACATTATAGTCGCCCAATTTTTCGTGATGAACCCGCAAATTCCATACGGGCAACATGCTGAAATAAGGATACAGGCTTCCTGGACGCACGTCGGCTACCGGCAACGTCTGTTGCAGTATTTTCATCTGCTCGCCCGACAGTCCGGCCAGCTTGTCGCCGAAGAACGTCAGCTGCCCCGGCAGGGCTACAATCGTGGCGGAGGTCCGGGCTTCTTCCGGCGATAAATCGTGCACCAGCAACGTGTCGGGGTCGGCCACCATCACGATGTTGTGGGTGAACACCTGGTTCATGAGACAGCCGCCTTGATTCAACACATTTTCCCATTTAACCGGCTCGTTGGGATGCACAATATCCGCGCCAAGACGGGATGCATCGGCATAGGCCGCTTCCGCGCCGGAGGAATGACCCTGGCAGGCCAGGAATACGCGGTCGTCGCCAATGCCTTCGCGGAATGCCTGCACGCACAGCTCAAAGGGATTCGGGCAGGAAGGGTCGTTGAAGCAGTCCCGGACTTCGGGACGCTCATACAAGTGGGCGCAATAGCCGTGGTCTCGTCCCGACATGCCGTCAATCTTGAAAAATTCATAGCCCCATTCGCGCGAAGCTTTCCGGAATATCTTTTTCAAGTGTTCGCGCGCCTCTTTTACCGTGGGGTCAAGGGTATATTGCCCGTTCCACGAACGGATTGGGGCGCCGTCCCTGTTATGCAAAAACCAGCTTTTGTGCGCTTTGTAAAATTCGGCGTTGCCTGTGCCGAAAGGCGCCATCCACAGCCCCGGACGGAAGCCCAACGCGCGGATGTCATCGGCCAATTGCTTCATGCCTTTTGGGAATTGCTTTTCGTTTACCTCCAAATCCATGTTGTAGAAATCGCAAACCGGCAGCTGGTCGGAATTGCCCTGCCACGATTCGATAGACCAAAATTCGCAGCCGAAAGGTTGCAGGTATTTTTGTCCGATTTTCGCTTCCGCCAGATTGTCTGCGGCAGTGGCTTTATCGAAGTAGGTGTTCCACGACATCCAGCCTGTCGGCGCTTTGGGCGCGCGTTTCCGGTCTATTGGCCGGTAGTAGGGCACGTAGCGGCGACGGAAATAATCCGGCTCAATGTTGAATGAAAATGCCGCTTCCTGCGATTCTTCTATGCGTCCCGACAGGGTAACGGAATAGCGACCATTGCCCAACGCGCCGATATGCCGGTTTGCGGCCTTCAGCTGCAAGGCCAGGTCATTTGCGGGGGAGAAAAGCGAATCGTTGAGCAACGAATCGGCGACGCCGCAGCTCAGCGGCAATACGCGTTCGCCGGGTTTGGGCTGCGTACGGCAGGCAAAGCTGTCTGCGGGAAAAGTAACAGCGCCTTCATACGACAATGTGCCGTGATAAGCCTGCGCCGTGCGGTGGTAGAACAGCAGCTGCAGCTGATTACCATCGGGAATCAGGCGGAAGTATCCCTGCACATCGCCCTGCGGGTTCACCAGCGCGTAGCGGTCGGGCACGCCGTCGCGCGAGCTGGCTACGCTCCATGCTTCGTCGCCCGATGAAAAAGCCACCCGGCCTGTAATTTGCACTTGCCCGTTTTTCAACGACAGCGTAGCGGTATGTTCATCGAACGACGCTTCCCAACCGGTTAATACCACGCTGTTGGCGCTGCCGGCAGGCTCCCCGGCGTTCCCAACGGCTGCGACACGAGCCGCCGCACGGCTCACGTTGCCCAAGCCGGGTAAGCCGACTAAGGCGACCGACCCTAAAGCCGCTTTCTGTATAAAAGCTCTTCGATTTGTCTTTTTCATCTTACCAATGCTGGCATTTCCAGTAATTTGAAAGCATTGATAATGAGTTCGATGGCTGTTGAATTTTCGGCTTGGCGGCCATGCTTGCCCGTTATCTGTCTTTTTGGTGGGGAAGCGTATCCGATACGCCGGCGTTTTACATTATCGGGATTCTCTTTCACGGAGTGATTTTCGGCCCGTTTTTTGTTACCGGACAAATTTACACCGACAAAAAAACACCCGACCCGTTGCGTGCACAGGCACAGGGTTTACTTGCGTTTCTGCTGTGGGGCGTCGGTTTGCTCACCGGCAATTTCATTTGCAGCAATATCTTATCAGCGCCAACAAAACGATTGATTCGGACGGCGTTGCAATCTATAAATGGCCTGTCATCTTCGGTGTAACATCCGGCTTTTCTTTGATTGTTTTGATTCTGTTTATTGTTTCTTATAAAAATGAGTTCCACCCCTGAGCTACTAAAGGTATTTCCATACCGTCGCAGGCAATCAGATTCGTTCCTTCCGCGGCTTCGCAAATACGTCCGATGAGTTTGATTCCGTCCATGGTTTCCGTTTTTTCATGCAGACTCAAGGGAACAGTGAACAGCAATTCATAATCTTCCCCACCGTTCAAAGCGGCGGTCGTCAGATTCATGTTAAACTGTTCGGCCATCAGGGCTGTCTGATAGTCAACCGGTATGCGTTCTTCGTATATCCGGCAGCCAACACCGCTCTGTGTACAGATGTGCAGCAGTTCCGACGAAAGTCCGTCCGAAATGTCTATCATCGAAGTGGGCAGGATGCCGTTTTCATCAAGCAGACGGATAATGTCTTTCCGGGCCTCCGGTTTTAATTGCCGTTCCAGCAGGTATTCTTTCCCTGTAAAATCTGGCGTAAAATCTTTTTCCCCGGCAAAAATGGCTTTTTCCCTTTCCAGTAACTGCAAACCCATATAGGCGGCGCCCAAATCGCCGGAAACATATATCAAATCGGTATTTTGGGCCTTGTTTCTGTAAACGGTACGGTCTCTGGACGCTTCGCCGATGCAGGTAATACTTATGCAAAGTCCGGTCAGTGAAGCGGAGGTATCCCCGCCTACCAGATCCACTCCGTAAATCTCGCAGGCCAATTTCAATCCTTCGTAAAAATCCTCCAGGTCTTCTACCGAAAACCGTTTGGAAATCCCCATTGAAACGGTAATCTGCCTGGGTTGGCCGTTCATGGCGTAGATGTCGGAAAAATTTACTGTGGCTGATTTATAACCGAGATGTTTAAGTGGAACATACGTCAGGTCAAAATGAATTCCTTCCAGCAAAAGGTCGGTTGTTACCAGCACTTCTTTGTCCTTATATGACAGAACGGCGGCATCGTCGCCAATACCTTTGAGGGTGCTGTCATTCTTCAGTTTGATTTCTCCGGTCAGATGCCGGATGAGGCCGAATTCGCCTAATGATGATATTTCCATAAAACAAAGAGTTACGAGTTACAAGCAAAGTTGCCTACATGTAACTCGTAACTATAATTATAACTGTTTCACAATTTCTTCAATTAAAAATGCCAGTTTAGGCTGAGCTTCCCGCGCGGCTTTCTGTACTTCTTCATGGCTCACTTCCACGATTTTTCCGTAAACGGCCAAATCGGTAATAACGGAAAATCCCAGTACTTTTATGCCTCCATGCCGGGCGACAATCACTTCCGGCACTGTGGACATTCCCACGGCATCGCCCCCGATGATACTGAAATAACGGTACTCGGCCGGCGTTTCAAAAGTCGGCCCCTGCGTACCCACATATATGCCGCGTTGCAGTTTGATGCGGTTCTTTTGAGCAATTACGCCTGCTGTTTCCCGCAACTTTCTGTCATAAACATCGCTCATATCCGGAAAGCGCGTACCCAGTTCTTCCTCGTTTTTGCCTCTCAGCGGATGTTCGGGAAACAGATTGATATGGTCTTCAATTAACATGATGTCGCCCACTTCAAAAGTCCTGTTCATCCCTCCTGCCGCATTGGATACGAATAAATACTCAATTCCAAGCAGTTGCATAACCCTGACGGGATAGGTTACTTGTTTCATACCGTAACCTTCATAAAAATGAAATCTTCCCTGCATGGCAAGAACCGGCTTGCCGCCCAATTTTCCGACTGTCAAATTGCCGCGATGTCCGGTAACCGTTGAAACCGGGAAATTCGGAATTTTTTCGTAGGGGATTTCCTTTTTATCGGTGATATTACCTGCCAAATCGCCTAATCCGGTGCCGAGAATAATGCCGGTTTTAGTGTCTGCGGGTATCTGTGGCCTCAGCCATGATACGGTTTCCTGTAAAGTCTGTAACATGATTTTCTATTTTTTGAATGAATAATTTTTCCTGTTCCGGTTCAAATACCGTTTCTACCGGTACATAGTATATCAAACCTTTTATTCCTTCCCGAATATGAGGATTATGCATCAGTCGCACGGCATCTTTTTCGGAAGTGATTATCAGTTTGTTTTTATTTTGTATTTTATTAAAATTTTCCGTAATTTCCAGAATATCTTTCCTGCTAAAATCGTGATGATCGGGATAAATCATTGTTTGTAAGCAGGAAGTATATTTTTCGAGATATTGAATCAAATCTTCGGGATGAGCCAGGCCGGCAAGCAAAAGGAACGAACAGGATTCTTTTTTCAGCCTTTCCATATTTTCCTTTTGCGCGGAACTCCTTTCGGGGAAAACGGGTAAAAGCCCACGGTAAATGAATTGAGAATTGAGAATTGAAAATTGAGAATTATTTCGTAATTCATAATTCGTAATTCGTAATTGGCTGTTGCATTTCGTAAAAATAACAATATCCGCTCTTCCCGCATTTCCTGCCGGTTCGCGCAAACGTCCCGCCGGCAGCAGATAATCTTCATAAAACGGTCTGCGGCTGTCGGTTAATAAAATGGAAAGCGAGGGTTTTACATAACGGTGCTGGAAAGCGTCGTCCAGCAAAATCACTTCCGGCCTTTGGATTTCCGGGCAGTTCAGCAAGTTGCGGATTCCCCGCCGGCGGTTGGAATCGACCGCTACCGTAATTTCCGGAAATTTCCGGTACATTTGATACGGTTCGTCGCCGATACTGCGGCTATCGGCATGTTTACCGGCGAGAATAAAACCGCGTGTCTTTCGCTTATATCCCCGGCTCAGAACTGCTACCCTGTATCGACGGCTTAATAACCGGATTAAATATTCCGTATGAGGCGTTTTCCCCGTTCCGCCCGCCGCAAGATTTCCTACCGAAATAACCGGAACATCAAACGTTTCGACAGGGAGAATTTTCCAGTCGAAGAGTTTATTTCTGACCCAAACCCCCAGGCCGTATAACCACGAAAACGGAAGCAACGCTTTATTGATTTTGCCGGACATTTATTTTATTTTGTTGTCCGCAGGTATGACCTGCGGCTGTGAAAAAACGGATACCCGTTTTTACTTTGCGCAGCAAATTTACAGGATAAAATTGAATTTTCACACATGGTAAATGAAAATAGTGATTTCAAATGGTTGCGCCCTATTGTTCCCGCGACAGATGAAACGGAATCAGCATAAATAAAAATACATTCCATATCGGGAAACCGGCGGGCGAAGTTTTCCGCCTGGTCCAAATCCATAGTCATCAAAACGGTAGCGAAAGCGTCGGCCGTCATGCAGTCGGGATAAATCACCGATACGCTTAGTATATTGCTCTCCGCCGGATAGCCGGTCAACGGATTAATGATATGTCCGTATTTTTTCCCGTCCCTGATGTAGTAGTTGCGGTAATTGCCGGAAGTAGCGACAGACCGGTCGCAAAGTTCCACAATATCCGTCCCGTCGTTCATTGAACCGGACAAACTGTCAACCGGTTTGGGGATTTCTATTTTCCAGCAAACGCCTTTCGCGTTCCTGCCTTTCGCGTGGATTTCACCGCCAATTTCGACTAAATAATCTGTAATTCCATACGATTCAAGCAGTTCGGCAATTACATCGCAGGAATATCCCTTGGCTATGGAGGAAACATTCAATTGCAGACGGGGATCGTCTTTGATTACTTTTCGTCCTTTGAGGCGTACCTTTTTATATCCGACAAACTGTTTGAGACTGTCGATTGCTGTTTGGTTTACGGAGTCTGTTTTACTGTAACCGAATCCCCACAAATTAACAAAGGGCGCACAGGTAATATCATAAAGGCCGCCCGAAATTTCGGAAACTTCCATCGCTTTATTGAAGACGGCAATAAACCAATCGTCCACCTCAACCGGCTGATTATTATTGACTTTGTAAATAACGGACTTCTTATTGAAGGGATTGAGCGACAAATCAAACCGGTTCAGGCAATCTTTGATACTATCGTCCAAGTCGCGATGATACTTATATTTGATGTGAAAACTTGTTTTGAAGATTTCGCCTGAATTTTCGTAATACTTTACTTCTTTTTTACAGGAAAAAAGGAATAAGACAATCAATATGGTAAAAGATAAAGGGCGCATGAAAAATTTCATTAAACGGTAATCCCCATTTTCTGCATCAGAAAAGTAGCATTCATATTTTGAGCGACTCCATCCTGTAGACGATAGGAAAAAGTAAGTTCATCGTTTTTGATGCCGGCTTCAAAACGATAATTCCGGATATTTTCGGGAAATTCTTTTCCCAGATTACCCAAAAGCAAATCGTGGGTGGCAATAATCCCGCAGGATTGAAGCCTGACAAACTGCCCGACAAGCGCCAGTGAACCTCTTTGCTTATCAACCGAGTTGGTGCCTTTCAAAATTTCATCAAGGATAATAAACAGTTTTTCGCCGGATTGCAAACGGTCGATAATCATTTTCAACCGTTTCAGTTCGGCGAAAAAATAAGACTCGTTGTCGTTCAATGAATCGGAAGTCCGCAGACTCGTGAATAAATCCGCCGGATACACGCGCAAAGCGTCCGCCCAAACTGGCGCACCCATGCGGGCCAGCACAAAATTAACACCGACAGTCCGTAAATACGTACTTTTCCCGGCCATATTCGCTCCCGTAACAATCAGGAAATAAGGATTTTTTTCGATGTCAATGTCATTCCTTACGCAAGTC
The DNA here is from genome assembly GCA_031257875.1 of Dysgonamonadaceae bacterium. Classification (GTDB taxonomy): domain Bacteria; phylum Bacteroidota; class Bacteroidia; order Bacteroidales; family Azobacteroidaceae; genus Azobacteroides. Next base: position 1,915 of record JAIRNV010000176.1, on the reverse strand, counting down.
TCGCGATTCATCAGAGGATGCCCCAGACTTTTTCCGCGCATCTCAAAATAATTATCGGTCAGTTCGGGGAAAATATAGTCCGGATGATTGAAAGCAAATTTGCCCAACGAACAAAGTGCATCCCATTCACCCAAAGTTTTTATCCAGATTTCCGTCTGTCTGCCGTAAACATTTTTCCATTCGTCGATGGCAATGGCTTTGCTGATATCCCACAATATCAAAGGATTCAAAAACAAATGAACCATGAGGTTGGAGCGCTGTTCCAATTCGGAAGACAGTTGCGCCAAACGGCCGATACAGACGGAAGCTTTTTCCCCCTGTCCGGTAAACGCGGACTGTAAATCCCGCAGCAAACAGGATTTGAAATTGCTTTTCTCAATAATTTCAATCAGTTCGGAACAGGTATTGAAAATTTCCACTTTTTTCCCAATCCATCGTTGAAGGCTGTTGATTTTTCTTGCCTGCATTTCACTGACGCCAAGCATTAAAAGGTAAAATATGACAATTACCTGCGAAGAAACCATTCCGGCTATAGCCAAACCAACACCTGCCACCCAGAGCAAAAGAAACGCATAACGCAGGATTTTCCAAAGATTTTTCGACCTGATTACAGACGGTTCCGCAATAAAAGACGCTATCTCCTGCAAATCGGAATCCTTGCTGGGACATGACAGTCCGGTCACTTGAAAATGGTGAATAAAATCGGGAATCCGGTTGATTTCGGCAATGCTTTCCTGTGTCAATTTTATTTTTTTCGCAGATTGAAAAGGATTTTCAAAACGACTGACGAGTACCTGTTTGCCGTAGGCCGTACAAGTCCGGTTGATGGATTGGAACAAAGAGTGATTTCCGAAAATATCCAAATCCAGACTGAACGGATGAACCGGATTGGCTTTTTCGGGAGCGCCGTCGAATGCGCTGAAATCATAATTAATTGCTTTAATTTCGTTTTCGTCGCAAGTCAGGGAAACTTCCAATCGGGATTTCCTTTTTTGCCATGTATTGCATATCGCCAACAGTCCCAAAAAGATAACAAGTCCCAAACAGATAACAATGCTTATCGCCAATGTCCCTTGCGCCCTCAAAAAATAAGCAAAACCTGCCGTACCGATGACAATCAGCAAACGAACAGTTCCCAATAAATAGATTCGTTTTTTGAGGCCGCTTAAAGTTTGTCGGGTTTTATCAATTCGTGAACAATAGTAATCTGAGACTTGTTTTTTCATTTTATCGGCCATACTTGTCGGATACTTTTCATAGAGAGTTAAAATAGTAAGTTTTGATTTGAGTGATATTACAAATTTCTGTGGACCTGGAGGGATTCGAACCCTCGTCCAAACGGGGAATTAATCTGCTTTCTACATGCTTATCCCTATTTTTGTTTTCGACTCAATACAAGGCTACGGCTACCGCTTATTGAGCTTATTCCCTAAATTTCATCCGAAGGCCGGGACATCCTTCAAACTATCTCCGATATTCCTGCGCCACCGGTTCGGATTGCTTCGAAGCCACAGCTTCCGGGTGACGTCTCGTTCCGGTTCCTTGAACCGGAATAAAGCTTTTGATTTACTATGCTTCAATCAAGCAGCGAGAGCGTAATTATTTTCGCCAATTAATTGTTATCATCCGAGATTATAGTGCCGAACAACGACGCACTGCATGCTTACAAACCACTTCTGCCCGCTGTCAAAACCAGTCAAGCCCATGTTTCACGGCGCAAAGGTAATTGTTTTTTTTTATTCTCCAAATTTTTTGGCTAAATGGGCAAACGCATCTTAATTCGTTAGGATTTTCAATAAATAATAGAGTTTATGTAAATTAGTTTTCGTAATGCCAGGGATTAAATTTAATTCTGAAATTATGCAGTGCTGCACAGGTACTAAAGATATGACCGACAAAATTGCCGGCTCTGAGT
>JAIRNV010000158.1 GCA_031257875.1 Dysgonamonadaceae bacterium | reverse complement strand
CTCGTAAAAAAGAAACTGTCTCAAAAGAGTACTTAGAACACAGATGAAACGGATGAAACGGATTTTCACTGAATATTTCTTTTTGTAGAAAAGCGTAATTATCTGCCAATCAAAAATATAAAAAACTGTGTTTACCCGTATCATCCGTTTTATCTGTGTTCTTATTGATTTTCAAGACAGTCTCAGAAGCCCCCTCCTTCGAAGGGGGTTGGGGGAGGTCAAAACCCGTGCTTCTTGCCCTTTATTAAGTCAATGTCAATACGGATAATTGCCGTTGCGTTCAGATTGCCTTTCGGAAACTCGAACGTTTTGTCGGTAAACTGTTTTACAATCCTGTTCAACACTTCTATTTTTTCCTCTTCGTTTTCGAGGAACACCGCTTTCCCGAAGCCGATGACCGTGCGGTGTCGGGCTTCAAAATCACAGGCGCTGTCGCTTTCTATCACGCCGTGGTCGACGGATATTTCAAAACATACCTGATTGTTGCGTTTCAGGATATTTATTTTCGTTCCCGCTTTGGCGGAATGAAAATAGAGCGACGAGCCGTCATAAGCATAAAATACGGGGACAAGAAACGGCATGTTGTTGTCCGAAAGCGCCAAATGCATCACCCTGGTGGAGTAAATAATTTCGTCAATTTCGTTCCGGTCGGTGATTTCCCGTTCCTTTCGCCTCATTACGCTATGAGGATGTCCGTGCCCGTTTTGTAAATCATTATTCATAAACTGATATTTTTTTTTTCATTAAACAATTCATTCATTTCACTGCATAAGCGCAAGGCTTTTTCCATATCGGCAGCCTGCGGCTCCCCGTGATGATAGTTGTCCAGAAAGCAGATGCCGAAAATGTGGTCGAGCGAGCGCACGTCCCTGCTTATTTCATGGGGGATATCCATTAATTTATCGACTTCTTTCATCAAGCCGATAAAATTATGACTCATCGGTTCCACGCCGTGCCATTCGCATATCGCAACCAGATACCGTTCGAGGGCAACGGACGCTACGTTAAAAACAAGGCTGTCCGCATATTTCGCCTCCCGAAACTGAAGCGCCCGCCGGTGATACGCTTTGGCATCGCGGTAATCCTGCCGGGACATGGATTTCAAATCCGCCGTTTCGTTGGAATCGGTCATTACCATACGCCCAGCACCCATTCTTTATTGTGTTTGTATTCCATGTCGGCAAAAATGGCGTTCGCCATTCCTTCCGCCAGCCAGACGGCTCCTGCATAGCCCACGATGGGATGCCGGTAATATCCTGCCCGGTCGTAAACCGGAAACCCGACCCGCAACATCGGAATATTGTAGTCGATGGAGACAAACCGCCCTTTGGAATGACCCAGGATAAGGTCAAGTTCAAGCCCTTTGTTTTTGATACGGTCTTCCAATACCCAAAGGTCGGCATTCGTAACGATTTCCATATCGAAACGGACATTTTCCTTCAATTCTTTGATACGGGGGTCGGAGGCGTAGTTGACATTGTCGTCCCCAAGCAGGAGAAGTACGGGCAGCATTTCCAAATCAAGGCAGAACTGGGCAAGACCGATGACCATGTCGGGGTTTCCGTATATCGCCACCCGCTTACCTGCCAGAAACATGTGCGCTACGTCCGTAAGCGCGTCAATGGCGACGCCTCTTTTGCGGACAAGCGATTCGGGGATGGGTTTTCCCGTCATTTTCTTCACGTTCTGGAGGAAAGTGTCGGTGTTGCGGATACCGATTGGCGTCGGACCGATAACAGCCGGCACGTCAAATTCGTTTTCCAGGAAATGCGCCGCCTTGCCGCCTTCGTAGCGGTTCAGGGCAATCGTTCCGCGTGCGTTGGCCGTACCGCGCAAGTCTTCGATGGTCGTTTCGCCGTGGGAAACGTGATTCCCGTCAGGCATCAGAGGCGAATCGAAAGCCTCGATTTCAAAAAGGACGGTCGCTTCCACATCCATTTCCGACAGCAGCGATTTCAATTCCGTCACGTCGCCAGGGTTGACCCAGCCGGTGATGAGGTTTATTTTCCCGCTCACCTCTCCTTCCCGTTTCGCAAAATAGCTGACAAAATCCTTTACGGCTACATCGTAGCCGCTTACCATGCTTCCCACAAAACTGGGCGTATGAACGGGAATGAGATGCACTTCGCGACCGGCGTATTTTTCTTTCAACAAGCCGTTGTTCAGTTTCAATACCAGACCGTCGACGTCGTCGCCGATTACTTCGGTCGCGCAGGTGGTGATGATGGGTATTACCTTTACATGCGGGTAACGCATCAGCAACACGTCAACGCCCTGTTCAACACGGTGAAGAGCGCCGAAAACAGCCGCATCTTCGTGCAGGGAAGAAGACGCCAGCTCGAAACTTTCCTTAAAATGCTGGGAAAACACCAGCCGGACAAACATCACGCAACCCTGCCCTCCATGCACAATGCCGATACAGTCTTTTATTCCGATACTTGCATACTGCGCTCCGGCAGGCTGGCAGGTGAATATGGGATTGATAACTCCCATACGGTCTTTTGCTTTTATTTCACAATTCAAACTCATAATATTTGCTTTTTTAATACTTTTCTTTTGTCAATTCCAAGTTTAAAGAGCCTTTAATCATGGTGTAATCCATTTTCTCTTTCAACAGTTGCATTACCGTTGCGATTTCGTCTTTCGGCATATTTTCCAGCCATGGAAAATACCTTTTGAAAGCTTCGACCAGCGTAATGGCTTCGCTCCAGTAGTAGCGGTCGGCGTAGCTGTTGTCCTCGCGTGCATTTTCGCCGCACAAGATTTGTTTACTTTTACCGAGGATGCGTTCGTTTTGGATTTCCCTGTCCCATCCCCTTGAGTTGTATTGCCAAAGACAGTGTTTGGTGATATACCATTCCAACTGTTTCATCTTTTCCTGAGCTGTATTTTCGTCCATACTCGTTATTCAATAAAATTAATATTTCGTAAAGACTAAAACCAAAATCCGTACCAAACTGCCTGCACCCCTAAATAAAACAGGATATTTGACTGTTATTCAATATTGTATTTTTTTTTAGTGTTTCCAACGAAAAAGCACGGGAGGGATTTTTCTACAATTTTGTAACGGGGAATAATGCGTTTTTTACAAAAATGTAGAAAGACATTGAGAATTGACAATTGAGAATTGACAATTGAGAATTAGTTGCAAAGAGAGTGTCTTGAAAGTCAATAAGCAGACAGATAAAACGGATGATACGGATAAACACAGTTTTTGATATTTTGGACTGGCAGCTAATTACTCTTTTGAGACAATTTCTTTTTTACGGGTGAAACATTCTAAGGCTTACAGCATTCCCGTGCGCAGTCAGCTGTTCGTTTTCCGCTAAAATCCGAATGGTTGTCCCCAAATTCCGTATACCGTCTCTCGAAATTTCCTGAAAAGTAATCTTTTTCATAAAACTGTCCAGGTTCACTCCGCTATACATGCGGGCATAACCGTTTGTCGGCAAGGTATGGTTGGTTCCCGAAGCGTAGTCGCCGGCGCTTTCGGGGGTATAATGACCGAGAAAAACCGAACCGGCATTGGTAATCCGACTGGCAATCTCTTCGTAATCTTTCGTTTCGATAATCAAATGTTCCGGCGCGTACATGTTGGTCAGTTCAATGATTTCTTCGCGGGTGCGTAAAACGATTATCCGGCTGTGAGCCAAAGATTTTTCCGCCAATGCTTTTCGTGGAAGCGCATTTAATTGGCCGGCGACTTCCCGTGAAACGGACGCTGCCAATGCTTCGGAAGTTGTAATCAAAATAGCCTGACTGTCGGCGCCATGCTCGGCTTGAGACAGTAAATCGGAAGCGACAAAAGCCGGATACGCCGTTTCGTCGGCAATGACTTCCACTTCCGAAGGCCCGGCCGGCATGTCAATGGCAACTTCTTTCAAACCAACCGTTTGCTTGGCGGCTGTTACATATTGATTGCCAGGGCCGAATATTTTGTAAACTTTGGGAACGCTTTCCGTACCGTAGGCCATCGCACCGATAGCCTGCACTCCGCCGATTTTGAAGATTTTATCTACGCCGGCCGCTTCCGCCGCAAAAATCACGGCCGGATGAATTTTCCCGTCTTTGCCGGGCGGCGTACAAAGAACGATCTCCCTGCAACCTGCGATTTTAGCCGGAACAGCCAGCATCAAAACCGTCGAAAACAAAGGCGCCGTTCCCCCCGGAACGTACAGGCCGACTTTTTCGATGGCATCGGCTTTTTGCCAGCAAACCACGCCCGGACTTGTTTCTACTTTCGGCAAATCCTGTTTTTGCGCCGCATGAAATTTTTCGATATTGGCTTTCGCCTGTAGGATAGCTTGTTTTAACTCTTTGGATACCAAAGTATCGGCTTCCGCTTTTTCCGCTTCGGGAAGGAGCAAACGCTCCAAATTCACTTTGTCGAATTTCGACTCATACATTTTAACCGCTTCATCTCCTTTTTGCCTGACGTCATCCAAAATTCCGCTTACCACATCCGACAAACGGGCGTCATCCATAGACGGACGGCGAATCAACTCTTTCCATTCACTCTGAGGCGGATATTTGATTATTTGCATCATTCTTACAGTATCATTTTTTCAATCGGAATAACCAGAATACCTTCCGCACCCAAATCTTTCAGTTTCCCGATAATTTCCCAAAACTGTTTTTCGCTGATAACCGAGTGAACCGAACTCCAGCCTTCCTGTGCCAAAGGCACAACCGTCGGGCTACGCATACCGGGAAGTATATTGAATATTTCAGGCAAAACATTGTTGGGCGCATTCAGCAGGATATATTTTTTATCCTCAGCAGTTTGCACGGCGTCAATCCTGAAAATCAACTCTTTGAGTATCTTCTCTTTTTCCTTGCTCAGCGATTTGTTACCGATTAATACCGCTTCCGAATGCATTACAATTTCCACTTCTTTCAAGTGGTTGCTCATTAAAGTGCTTCCCGAACCGACGATATCGAAAATAGCGTCGGCCAGACCGATTCCCGGCGCAATTTCCACCGAACCGCTAATGGTGTGGATATTCGCCTTTATCGCATTTTTTTTCAGGAAATCGGATAAAATGACCGGATAAGAAGTGGCAATTTTCTTCCTGTTGAACCAGTTAAGATTGTTGTAATCTTCTTCTTTAGGTATGGCCAAAGAAAGCCGGCATTTGCTAAATCCCAGTTTTTTAATAATTTCCGCATTTTTCTTTTTCTCCATAAACTCGTTTTCACCGACAATTCCTACGTCGGCTACTCCATCGGCTACTGCCTGCGGAATATCATCATCCCGCAGAAACAACAACTCGGCCGGAAATGTTTTAGCCGGAACTAACAGCGTTCTTTTAGCGGATGGTAATTTGAAGCCGGCTTCTTGCAGAAGATTCACAGTTTCTTCATTCAGGCGGCCTTTGCCTTGTATTGCAATACGTAACATATTTCAGATTATTATTTTGGGGGGTTATAAACGGCTGCAAAAGTACGAAAAAAATTCTTTTTCTGTTCGTAATAATTCACAAAAGCCCTGGTTACGATTTTATTTCCACCCGGCGTCGGATAATTCCCCGAAAAATACCAGTCGCCCCCGTGGTTGGGACAAGCCTTGTGCAAGCCCTCCAAAGACTGATAAACAATGTGAACGTCCGCTTTTGTACTTTCCGGCGTCAGTATCCGGGCAATTTTCCCGGCAATCTCTTCCGCTGTAAACGGGCGGTAAATGTCTTTGACGTAATTGACTACCTTTTCTTTCGGCAAACTTAACCGGGCTTTGCATTTTTCGTAAGTTTCGTCGATAATGTGTTGCATTCCGCGTTCTTCCAGCAAAGCGACGGCTGCCCGGAATGCTACAAATTCATCCATCCGGTTCATGTCAATGCCGTAACAATCGGGATAACGGATTTGAGGCGATGAAGAAACGATGACGATTTTACGGGGTTCCAGGCGGTCGAGAATTTTTATAATGCTCTGTTTCAAAGTTGTTCCACGCACAATGCTGTCGTCGATGACTACCAGATTGTCTTTCCCCGCAATAATCGAACCGTAGGTAATGTCGTAGACGTGGGCGGCCAAATCGTCGCGGCTATCGTCTTCGGTAATGAAAGTCCTCAGTTTAATGTCTTTCAGCGCCACTTTTTCCTGGCGGATTTTCATGCTGAGAATGCGTTCCAAATCCGCTTCCGACAATTTGTTGGTATGATTCTTAATAAGCCGTTTTTTTTGTTCGTCAAGATAGCGTTCAAAACCTTCCATCATACCGAAAAAAGCGACTTCCGCAGTATTGGGAATAAAAGAAAAAACAGTATTTTCCAAATCATTGTCAATGGCTTTCAGAATAGGTTCCAGCAACTGCCGTCCCAGCATTTTGCGTTCCTGATAAATGTCCCGGTCGGAACCGCGCGAAAAATAAATCCGTTCAAAAGAACAGGGAGCGATATTTTTCGCTTCCTGAATTTGTTCCAGAACCTTTTCGCCGTTCTGTTTCACGAGGAAAGCCTGACCGGGCATCAGTTCATGCACCTCTTCCGTTTTCAGATTCATCACGGTTTGGATAACCGGTCTTTCCGAAGCAACTACGGCAATTTCGTCGTCGTGATAGTAAAACGCGGGACGGATACCGTTCGGATCGCGCAGGGCAAACATATCGGTATTTCCCGTCACGCCGCAAATCACATATCCTCCGTCCCAGTTTTGGGAAGAATGGCGTAAAATATGGGCGATATCTATATTTTCGGCAATCTTTTTGTTGCGCGTTTCGCCGTCGTCGTATTTCGATTTGAACAATTCATACAAATGCTGTACTTCCTCGTCCAGGTAATGCCCCATCATTTCGAGCATCAGCAAAGTATCGGAATAGAGGCGGGGATGTTGTCCCTGATTGATAAGCTGTTTGAAAATCTCGTCCACATTAGTCAGATTGAAATTTCCGCAAAGCATTAAACTTCGGGAACGAAAATTGTTGCGCCGCAAGAAAGGATGAACGTAGGCAATCCCCGAACGTCCGGTCGTACTGTACCGCAAATGCCCCATATAGACTTCACCGCAAAAAGGGATATTTTCGTAAGGCGTACCGGGCGCCGTATTTTTTATCTGTCGGTGCACTTTTTGAAAAAGCTCCCGAATAGCGCCGCTACCCAAAGCCCGTTCGCGGGAAATATATTCCTCACCCGGCCTGGTATTCATGCTGACGCAACCGATTCCGGCGCCTTCCTGTCCGCGGTTATGCTGTTTTTCCATCAGGAGATAAAGTTTGTTAAGGCCATACTGCCAGGCGCCGTATTTTTCTTTGTAGTACTCAATTGGTTTTAATAGACGGATTAATGCGATTCCGCATTCGTGTTTAATCTGCTCCATTTTTGAAAACTGAATTTTTTTTAGGGTGCAATCTTAATAAAGGCGGACAAAGGTACGGACAGTTATTGAGAATCGCAAATACGCTGCCGCAGGGCAAACGCATCTTAATTCGTTGGGATTTTCAATAAATAATTATTATTCCAGCCGGCATCGAGTCTTTTTCCTTTCACACTTCTCTTTTTTGACTGTTCATGTTTGATGAGATTGAGGACAATTCGATTAAGCATGGAAAAATTTTGGGCGGCATATCCCTCTCTTTTCCGGCTCGCATCCTCCCTGAAAGAAACATCCAACTGCCGGTGCAGATTATTTTCTGCTCAAAAAGAAATAGAATGCGAATTAACGAGTCTGAAATTTAGAGTTAGCAGCGATTGCAATTCTTGTTTGTATTCAGCAATGTTTACGAAGAATTTCATCACAGCCTGTTTAAAAAGTTCCTTTGTTCTGTAAAAATTAGTATTTATAACTTTCTTTTTCAGAAATCGCCAAAGTCTTTCTATTAGATTCAGGTCAGGCGAATATGGCGGCAG
>JAIRNV010000156.1 GCA_031257875.1 Dysgonamonadaceae bacterium | reverse complement strand
TCGAATATTGAATACCAGTGATTTACAGTTTCACACCCTCAAAAAACGCCCCATTATCAGGCAAATTATAATGAAAATTCCTGTTTTTAGGAGGAAAAAGCTGCAATGTGGGTTAAGGCTGAAAGCCTTATATCAATAGCGCAGGGCAACGTCGAGCGGAGACAAAGTATAATTGATTAAGGATTGTTTTGAACGCGAATTGCGCAAATTACGCACATTTTACATTTGAATTTTATCAAATCAATTTGTGTAATTCGCGTAATTCGCGTTCAAAACAGATTCGTCCCCGCCTTAAGTTGACGACATTAGAGTGCGACAATTTGAATTGCACCCTGTCAACCCGTAATTTATGTTCTGCAAAGATATTTTTTCAGGTTCTCAGTATAGGCTTCCCGTGAAAACAAAGCGTTTAATTTTTCCCTGTCGGCCTTCGGCAAAACGCCGGCAATAAAATCTCCGTACAAAACTTCCATTTGGGAAACAATATCCTGCCTGTCAAACGGATTAAAGAAATGACCGGCATTGCATATTTTTCCCGTTTCCAAAACGCCTCCGTGACGGGACAAAAAAAGTCCCAATCCGAGAGAGGCCGCCTCAACAACGGACAGGGGCGCATTTTCATACCACAGGGATGGCAGAACGAATACATCGTAATTTTGCAGTTCGGCAAACAAACCGGCCGGATTCATTTTCGGCTTGAAGATAATCTTATCCTCCAACCGGAACTTTTTTACGGCATTTTGCAGCGTTTCCCGTTCTTCTCCTTCGCCGATAACGGTAAACGTATAATTTACCGCCGAATCTTTGATGGCTTCTATGAAACCTGACAGGCCTTTTACCGGGTCGAGGCGGCCGAAATATACCAGGCGAAGGGTGGGGGGTGAAGGGTGAGGGGTGAAGGGTGAAGGGTAAAGGGTGGCGTGCAGAGCGTTGCATACATTATACAGTTGCCGGATTTCTGCTTCCGGATACAGCAGCTTTATTTGAGCGGCCAGGAAATCGCTCGGCGAAAGGATTAAATCAAACGTTTTCTGTTTTTTCCCAAGCGGATAGGCGAGAATCCACTGTAGTTTTTTCAGGATGCTGAAACTGATGCTTTTTGCGTCCAGACGTTTAAAAATGATGTCTTTGAGCGAAGGCGGCGTTTCAAAGTTAACCGGTTTGTTTTTGATGAAATAATTGTATCCGCGATTGGGACAGACCAGGTGAAAATCGTGCGCATAGTAAATGATTTTGCATTCCCGGCTTTTTCCGTATTGCAGCAATGTGTCCAAAACCGCCGGCGACAAAGCGCTGCTGTAGTTGTGTACGATAATCATATCAAACGCGCGGCCATTGAGGATGGCGGCTAATTTTTTCCTGAACCGGAAAGAATAAATATACGAAACGGGCGATATTTTTTTTTCGGCAACATTGTTGAATGCATAAAACACTTCCACGCGGAAATCTTTTTGCAGCATATCAAACTGCTCCCGGAATACGGCCTCGGCGCCTCCGTGTTCCCAGTAATCGTTGATGAGCAAAATATTCATTTAATTGCGAATTACGGGTTTTCCGCATCTTCTCTCCTGTAATACCGCATCATATAAGAAAAACAGATAAAGAAGAGCAGTACTTCCAGAATATTCATAATCCCCAGCGCCGAACCTTTATATTCCAGCACGAATATATAGAGAAAAAGCGTTAAAAAGCACATGAAATCCCCGTAGCCTTCCTTTGTACGGCGCAAACGGCCGGATATTGTCAGCGGCCTGTAAAAATACAGCCACTGATAAATAACCAGGCAGAGAATATAGGGAATCCCGCCAAAAAGCGCATTCCGCATATAGCCCGCATCGGTATCGCCATAGAAGCCGCCTCCTTTTTTTGAAAATTTCCCCTCGCCACACAAAAGCGTCCTGTCGGGCAGCCTGTAATAATGCCCGTGAATGAGTGCATCCGAAGATCTTGTCGCCACCTTTCCCGTTTCCTCATAAGTATACCAGGCTTCAAAAGCATAGGGAAAAATATCTTCTTCCAGCAACATCTTCTGTTCGTCAGGAACATAGGCATAAGCAACGGCAAGCAGACCGGCAAAGACAGCCACAAACGCCACACTTTTTAAAATACGGGCTAATGAATGCCTAATCAGTAAAAAGCCCATAACGGCAGCCATCAGCAGACCGATGAAAGCTGTTCGCCCCGAAAACATCGACTCGATAAAAAACAGCACAAACAGGAGATAGGGCTTGTAGCCGGTAATCCAGGTCTGATCTTCTTTTGTTAAAAGACGGACGAGCAGAATCCAGGTTACCCCAATCCCGGCGGGAAGTTCAAAAAAGATGGTTCCGGCCAGCGCATAGCCGCGAAAAGCCTGATGCATGGTGGGACTGAGCAGGGTATCACGCACCGTTTCCTGTTTCATGGAAATCAGGAAATCGCCGAAAGGGGGGATAAAAAAACCCAGCAAATAAATGAATCCCTGTACGGCAAAAGCATAGCAAACAAGCAGAGAAGCCCTCTCGAAGGCATGTTCCTCATCGTCTTCCAGCAACAGGGGCATGGCGTAAATCATGGCAACCAGCATGATAGCCTGAAATCCGAATATTTTTAACAGGAAAAAATCGTATGCCCTGTGGGCGACTGTAATAAACATGACAATCCAGACCAGCAGCAGCAGTCCGATCATTACAGTTACAACGTAGCGGTTGAAAAAACAGGTGAAGGGCAGCGCTCTTCTCGTGAAAAGATAATACAGGCTGCTCAGTATCATGGCAAGTATTGTCGTATCAAACAGTACGGGCAACCTGAACCTGAATATTATCAAAAATAAGATAGTGATTTTTATCGCCAGTTTCATTTTTTATGTTTTTATTTCCAGACAGTGTGATGATAATTCCAGCAAAATGCCAACTTCCACAGTCCTTTTACGTAATTTCCGAGTATGTATGAATCCCAATACGAATGTACCGGCCTGAAATAGCTCAGGGCTTCCTTCTTGTATTTCCGCGCCAGCACGCAAAAGGTCAGGGAGTCCCTGCGGGGCAGCACTTTCCGCGCAACGGCCGGATCCATTCTGTCTTTCCAGCTTTGAACGAGTTCCCGGGTGTCCGTATATATTTTCAACACGTGCGTCGAGAGGTTTTCCCCATGCCACCGGTAACAGGAAAAAAATTCGTTCATCCGGGCAATTTTCCCGTAAAAGGCAACTTTTAGCCACATATCGTAATCTTCGATAAGTATGTTTTCGTTGTAGCCGCCGCATTTATCCCATGTTTCACGCTTCAGCATCGCCGACATGGCAGGGATACAGTTGTCGTCCAGCAGCCGATCGAATGTAATGTATGTAACCGTGTCGGGAAACGGCTTAAAAATAACCGGTTTGTCAATTATACGGCTTTCTTTGTCCACTATATATACTTTTCCGAAAACCATATCGCAACCGGGGTTGTTTTCCAGAAAACCGACCTGCCTCTCAATCCTGTCCGGAAGCAAAAAATCATCCGAACCGCAGCCGGCAAGGTATTTCCCGTGCGCATGATTCCGTATCGCCTCGTTCAATGTCTTTGAAAGTCCCCTGTTTTCCCGGATTTTCAGGAAGAAACCATACTTTTCCCTGAGTTTCCTGAGAATTGCCGGAGAACTGTCGCGCGACCCGTCGTCTATCACAATCAGTTCGATATTTTTATAGGTTTGATTTACTATACTTAAAATACATTCTTCAATGTATTTTTCGTGATTGTAGCATGAGATGATAATTGAAACCAGGGGGGCTACATCCGGAAAAGACTGTACAGGGGTGTGTGTCATTCCCGCGCAGGCGGGAATCTCCCGCCTGCGCGCCCTGTCAATAAGGAACTGCGTTTTAACATCGTGTACCGAGCATAAATTACTTATTATCCATCGATTTCCTCTTTCTCTCATGATCAATCCTCTTCACCGGCTACGCCACCGTATAATCTTTCAGTTTCGCCCCGTCAACCTCGCGGTACAAGGCCTTCCCCGTCTCAAATACTGGCGAAAACCCGCTGAAATCAGCGATATCCTTTCTCGCGCTATCCACAACAAATTGCCCGATAACGGGCAATTCTTCAAATTTACACTGAAACAGTCTTTTCATTTTTTAATTAATAAACCAATTTAATCAAATTCTTGTCAAATTATGCCATTATTTCCGCTATTTTCTTCCAAAATGCAACGCAATGTACATCAGAACAGAGGCAAAGTTATTAAAAATAAATTTTTTCTACAAATTTACTGCATGATTAGGGTGAATTTCAAATTGTCGCAGTGCTGTTGCGAAACCTGTCATTCCCCCCCCTGCGCAAAGTATAATTTGCATATTAGAATAAAAATGCGGATATTTGCAAATAAACTTCGAGTTAGAGCAATCAGATGACGCAAAAATATCCCTCGCTTTTTTTTGATAATGCGGTAAACGAATTTGCCAAATTGCCCGGAATAGGAAGAAAATCGGCGTTACGTTTAGCATTACAAACACTTAAAAGAACAAAAGAAGAAGTTTCGGTTTTCTGCCAGGCCATATCCGATTTATGCAATCATGTCCGTTACTGCAAAATTTGTCACAACATTTGCGATTCGGAAATCTGCGATATATGCAGCGATACGCACAGGGATACTTCTCTGGTCTGCGTAGTCGAAAGCATCAAAGAAGTAATGGCCATTGAAAACACGGGACAATATCAGGGTTTATATCACGTTTTGGGAGGAATTATTTCCCCGATGGAAGGGATAGGGCCAGGCGATTTACAGATAGAAAGCCTGATACGGCGGGTCAAACAGGGGGATGTCAAAGAAATCATTCTGGCATTAAGCACGACAATGGAAGGCGATACAACCAATTTTTATATCTATCGCAAACTTACGGGGGTGAATGTCGGAATCAGTGTCATAGCGCGGGGCGTTTCCATAGGAGATGAAATCGAATATGCCGATGAAATCACTTTAGGCCGTTCAATCCTGAATCGGGTGAATTTCAGCGATTCATTTAAATAGTCCCCCAAGCCCCCACCCCAAATGGGGGAGTAGCGGCGGCAAGATTGATATTCCGACCCCCGTTTACTTGTCAACTCGTTTACTCGTAACTCGTAACTTAAAAAAACACAAACATTATGGTAATTGCAGTAGATTTTGACGGAACAATAGTTGAACATGCCTACCCGAAAATCGGCAAGCCGATTCCTTTTGCTATTGAGGTATTGAAAAAATTACAGCACGAGGAACATCATTTGTTAATATTATGGACTGTGAGGGCAGGTGATTTGCTGAAAGACGCCGTGGAATACTGTAAACGTTCCGGTCTGGAATTTTATTCCGTCAACAACAACTACCCCGAAGAAAATCCGGGCGTTAACCCCCGGAAAATAAACGCCGATTTGTACATCGACGATAAAAATATCGGAGGCATACCCGATTGGGGTATTATTTACAATATGGTGAAATCCGGCTCCGGAGGGGCTTGGGATGTAAACGATTATTTATCAAACAATAACTATTTGACCGGAAAAAAAAAGAATTTCTTAATCCGCCTGGGCGAAGCCTGGGACCAGGTCAAAGGACGCAACTATTAAGCAATGCGAAATAAAGTTTTAACTCATGTTACGCAAACGTAAACAAATGAACCGTATTTATCCTGGATTGCTTCACTGCTTCGCAGTTCGCAATGACGTGTGCGGTATTTCAACCCCGCTGCGTCATTGCGAACTGCGAAGCAGTGAAGCAATCCAG
>JAIRNV010000096.1 GCA_031257875.1 Dysgonamonadaceae bacterium | reverse complement strand
AAAAATAAGCATTTTACGTAACATTTGCAAATCTATTCCTCATTTTTTTTATCCAACACTTAGCTATTTATCAACATGATACTATGATGATTATACGTTTTCGGACAGACACTAATTAGGGTAAAAAACACTTACCTGTTTGCGGGGGGCCGTGTTTGAAACGGACATTCCACTACAAGGAAGTATGGTCTTTCGACATGTAAAGAGATGAATGTCGGCTCCTTTATTCGGGAGACCGATGGGAATTTCAGAAATAAAATAAATGTAAAGTAAAAAGTTGAGAACGATGAAAAAGTATATTACAATTGTATTTTGCATATTCAGTCTGTGCGTACACGCACAATATTCATTAACAGGCGTCGTCAGGGATCAGTCGGAAGGCGGTCCGGTAGCTTATGCTACCGTAGCGCTGATGTCGGCGGCGGATTCCAGTGCGGATTCCAGTATCGTAACAGGCGTGACAACCGGCGATGCCGGACAGTTTAAGCTGGAAAACGTCAAGCCCGGCGACTATCTGGTGCGAATCTCATTCATCGGCTATGAAACGGTGTATCGCAACGCCGACGTGCCGAAGCAAAGCGACCTGGGTGAAATCCTGCTCGCGGAGAGCGCCAACCGCCTCAAAGAAGTAGTGGTAACGTCAAGCCGTCCGCTGATTGAGCGGCGCGTCGACCGTTATGTCGTGAACGTAAGCAGTCATATCCTGACTGCCGGACGCAACGTGCTGGACGTCCTCAGACGGACTCCCGGGCTCCTTGTATCGTCCGATGGTACTGTTACGCTTGTCGGCAATGCGGTGGATATATGGATTGACGGACGCCCGTCGAAGATTTCGGGCGAACAGTTGAAATCACTACTCACTTCCATGCAGGGTGAAACCGTTGAACGTATCGAAGTAATCACCAACCTGTCTTCGCGATACGACGCCGAAGGAACAGGCGGTATCGTTGATATCCGTACCAAAAAAGGATTGCAGTACGGGCTAAACGGCTCGACAAACGCCGGATACACGCAAAGTCGCGTGGATGTGGAAAACGCCGGATTGCAACTCAATTACCGCACCTCCGCCGTGAACCTGTTCGGCAATTACGGTATCACCCGTAATAACAGTTATAATAGTTTAAAACAGAAAAACATAGTAGAAACGCAGGGAGGTTCCGTTACATTCGATGAATATACACGTTCAAAAAGCCAAAAGTCTCCCGTCAATCATCAGTTAAGGGCAGGTGCGGATTTTTTTCTATCCTCAAAGAGTACGCTGGGCATCCTCCTGAACGACTATGAAAACGGGGAAGGAGAAATATGCCTGGACGGAAATACTTATATCAACCCGCTTTCCGAAGGCGTCAGTCATGCGGTCGTTCATTCTCTGTCATTCAGAAGCGGAAGCGGAAGGCAGGCAAACGTGAATTTCCAGCAGATATTATCCAAACCCGGACAACAACTCAATATAGACCTGGATATTGCTCGTTTTGCAAACAAGCCGTCACAGAATATCACCAATACGTATTACGGACTGGCCGGAGAACAGGCGGGAGATGTTGAACGGCTTCGACATGCCAACCCGCAAATCATCAACATCCGTTCCGGGAAACTGGACTATTCGCAGCCCCTGTGGGGAAACGGACGGTTGGAGGCCGGCGTCAAATCGAGCAGTTCAAAAACAGATAACGATCTCTTATATGAGGAATACGTTAACGGCAACTGGGAAACCGACCGGAACCAGACCAATCGCTTCATTTATACCGAACAGACTCATGCGGCCTATCTGAATCTGAGCAAATCCTGGGGAAAATGGAGCGTGCAGGCAGGATTTCGGGGCGAATATACCGTTTCCAAAGGCGAACAGCGTACTACCGGCATCGTCAATGATTCGTCCTATTTTAACCTCTTTCCCGCCCTGTTTGTAAATTACGCACCGAAAGAGTACACGCTGAGTTTCTCTTACAGCCGCCGCCTCAGACGTCCGTCATACGGACAGCTGAACCCGTTTGAAATCAAACTGGACGCCTATTCCTATACGGCCGGGAATCCTTTTCTGACGCCTAACTACAGGCATTTGTTCGAAGTGGGTTATATCAACAGACGCAATCTGATGGTGACCCTGTCATATAATTACAGCACGGATTTGATTGTTCAGACGCCGGTAGCCGACGAGAGCGGCGACAAGGTCCGTTACGGATGGATCCCAACCAACTTCGGAACGCGAATCAATGTCGGAGGAATGGCCAATTATCGCTTTTAGCCGCTCAAACGGTGGACAGTAAACAGCATGATAGAGGCCGCTTATGTATTAAACCGTTCCGGTGATGCATCGGATGAATCCATAAACAAAGGCATGCTTGTTTTTGTTTTTCTGAACAGCGCTTTCAATATGGGCAAAGGCTTTTCCGCCGAAATAAGCGGATTTTACGGTGGTCAGAAAACAGGATATGTTGAAACCGATCCGACGGCAACCTTGTCGGCAGGCATCCGCAAATCACTTTTAAAAGACAAGCTGATGATTACTCTCAATGTAAATGACATTTTCAATTCAGCGTCGCCATGGATTTCATCAAAATACAGGAATGTAAATCTTAGAGCTTTTGAAGATACGGACCGCCGCTCTGTGACGCTAAGTTTCCGTTACAGCTTCGGTTCAAAGACAGTAAAGGCTTCGCGCCGCCGCACTTCCGGTATTGAGGATGAAACCGCACGTACGCAAAACGAAAAAACCAAATGATTTTAATTAACTATAAAAAGACAATCCAATGAAAGTGTTAACAGTAATTTTAAGTTTATGTCTGTGCACGGGAATCATGCAGGCACAGGAAACAAATTCCCGGAGTTTTATAAAACAGTATTCCGGAAAAGAGGGATATACGGTAGTAACCGTGAACAGGACGGCAATAAAATTAGCCTCCCTGCTCACTAGAATGCAGGGCGCGCCTAAAGAGGAACTAACGTTCCTCTCCGGAATAGAGGAGGTACAGGTATTGTCGCTTTCGTGGCACAAAGACCGGACAAATGCGCTCGAAAAAGCGTTCCTTACTTTTTGCGAAACGGATGGTTACGATTCCATCCTTGAAAGTGAAGAATCAGGTGAAATTGTACGGATATATTGCAGTTTCAATGACCGCGCCATCAACGGCTTCATAATATGGAGCAGAGAGGCCGGCAATGTTAACGTAGTATTCCTGAACGGATGCTTCACCTTTGAAGACATGAAAGTGGTGATGGACAAAAAGGGTGGAAACCTGAGATTCTAAAAAAATGCGGCATTGCTAACTAAATATAGATATTGAGCATTTTTTGTGATATAACATATTGACAATCAATGTAACATTTAACGGAAATCTATACATAATTAGCAATGCCAAAAATGTAATAGTTTATGAAACCAAGTAAAGACTTTTGAAGAATTTCATGAGACCTCAGAGCAGTTTGTGGTTTGCGGCGAAAGAGAGCGCTTCCGCAATGTTTTTCACTTCCAGTTTTTCAAAAATTCTTTTCTTTTGAAATTTAACCGTATCTATTGATAAAAACAGCCGTTCTGCTATTTCGTCCATTGTATAACCCTGGGCAGAGAGCAGGAGTATATCTTTTTCCCGTTCATTCAGAGCGACTCCCTGGTTTTCTTTCCAGCGTCGACTTTCCAGCGAATATTTCCAGAAAGTCGCTTGATTGCTTTTTCGCATTTCTATATGTCCGGGCGTATTGTGTGAGGAGAGCGAAACAACGCATGCGGCAAGCCAGACTCTTCCTGTTGGCGTTAGCATAACAGGCGTCAGTTTATGATTGATAAGCGTTTTCTTTTTTCCGTTCAACAGGTGGAAATTATATGAAATCATATAATTAATACGTTCATCCACCGAGATTTTATTAAAAAAATCAAACCCCGCCCTGTTAATTTCCGTAAGCATGTTTTGTTCTTCCTCCGGAACGTTTTTTAAGTAAAACATATATCCCATTTCTTTGACTTCTGTTGCTGTATATCCGCATAAAAACATCGGATTGCCGGATACGTACAAGAAATTCTGCCGAAAATAATCAATAACATAAAGACTTTGAGAAGTGGTTCGAGATATGGCGTCGAAAGTTCTTATCAAAATCTCTGTTTTTTGATATTCATCATCCGGAATCCCGGATACGGAATTTGACGGCAGAAAAAAATCTTTTACAGTAGTCATGGTATAGCAATAATATTTTACGGCGTAAAAATAAGGAAAATTTAGAAATGTACAAACTTATTTGAAGGGAAATAGAAAAATTACGTCCATTTTCCATCAGACAAACGCTAATTTATATACACAAAAGTGTAATTTTTTATTGTTCCGTTATTTTTTACACTTTTGTGTATAAAGACGTTGGTTGAGGACGCTTACTTTTGTGCAGAATAAAATTATTAAAATTGAAAACATCGGAAAAATATGAAGACATTTGTAACGAAAAACAGTAATTATTGTATTTACAGTGCGGGGATGGAATGTTTGCGCTCAATTGCAGAATTTACAGTGCGGATGAACTATTTGTATCATGCGGTCAATGAAGGAACAATGGAGATAGAAGAAAAAACAGAAAGCGTATATTTCGAAGAGCAGGCATTTTCTTCCGAGTCGCAAATCTATATTGTAGAAGATAAAAGAGAAAATATGATAGGTTGCATCAGGGTTATGAAATGGAATAAAACGGAATTGTTGCCTGTTCAGAAACTATTCAATATTAATCCGCTGGACAGGATCGAAAGTTCGCATAATTCTACTTACTGGCATGTGGGCAGGTTTGCCGTAGATTCGCGGATGGATATACCTATAATTTCCCTATTTAAACAATTAATGCTGTATGCCATCCATCCGATTTATCAGGAACCGGATGGATACATGATAGCCGAATGCGACAGTAAATTGCTTAGAGTAATAAATCTTTTAGGAATTAAAACCGTTCATCTGGGTAACAGTATTTGTTATCTGGGTTCGGAAACAATTCCCGTATATGCGGATAAAAAAGGGCTGACTGCATTTTATCAAAAATATAGCGGGATTTATCACATTGAAAAAGGACTGTTTCCGTCATTGAGGGTGGCATAAACAGAAATTGTGAATTGCAGGAGTTAAAAATTCAAAATTACATTAACATATTATGAAACGATTGATAGATTTAGTGAAACTGGACAGGCTGGATCGGCTGATTCGCCGTCATGCCACTGGTCCGCCGTCGAAACTGGCAGAGCGGTTGGGGATGTCGCGCAGCAGTCTGTTTGAGCTTATCGCGTTTCTGCGCGACGAGATGCAGGCGCCTATTCGCTACAGTCAATACCACAATTCATACGTATATGAATATATCCCGAAGTTTTATCTGGGATTTGAGAAAGATCAGCTGTCGTCTGCCGGACTGTACGGCATATATGGCGGAGGCATTGACGACGTGAAAGCATATCGGGAAGATGATGAAGATTCGGAGAATGTTATACTGGAAGATGATCTGAATTTTAATGATTTATACTTGGATGATTATAATTAAAACACAAAATAAGAATATGGAAAAAATGATTTCAGGACGTCCTTCATTTTTTTTCTCGCAGTCCTGTTTTTTCGGACTCTATAGCGGTATGTTTGCAATATGATTTTAATCACAAGATTTTTAATAATTATTGTTTAACAAATTAATTTAAAATAGCATTAATTACAAAATAAAAAATAGTGACATGATAAAAATTTTCACCTTATTATTGCTTATAAATACGTATATCATAAGTAATGCCCAAAATATCAAAATTACCGGAAAAGTATTAGACGAAAATTCCGACATAGTGATTGCTGCAACCGTTTCATTAATATCTAAAGACAGCGTTCTGATTAGAGGAGCAATAACAAACAGTTCCGGCGATTTTGAACTAACAACATCCAAAAAACAGGCTCTTTGTTTCCTTCGCATAACACATATTGAATTTGAAAACAGTTATCACACTATCGTTCCTGATAAAGACACGACAATTACAGTCCAACTGAAAGAAAAGACCGTTTTATTGGGCGAGGTGCAGATTGTTGCAAAAAAACAGATTTACGAATTTCAAAATGAGAAGTTAGTTGTCAACATAAACAATATTCCTAATATTCAAACCTACGACTTGTCAAGGTTATTACAAACGCTTCCCGGAGTTATCAATACAGAAGGCTTGTTAACATTGAACGGAAAAACTGCGGTTATTTATCTTGACGGGAAAAAACAGATGGTTAACCTGTCTTTATTGCCGGCTTCAGCTATTGAAAAAATTGAATTAATCAACTCTTCCGGTGGAATTTATGATGCTACTGACGAGGCCATTATCAATATAATTTATAAAAAACAGAAAGTAGATGGATATTATTTATCGTTTGGAGGAAATTCGGCTGTTTATGATAAGATCAATGCAGACGGCGGCGGTTCGGCCACGCTTATGTTCAAGAAAAAGAATGTGATGTTAAATTCAACGCTCACATATCGGAATACCTATACGTCTTCAATAGCCAATGATACTTTGCTGTATTCAAATAATACCTTACTGTATCAGTATAGGAATAGTGAAGGCTGGATAAATGTTTTTATGGGTTTGGCAAACCTCAGTTGGGATATTAAAAAGGGACATAACCTGGATTTCCGAGTTAATTTTTATGAGGATTTTTCAAAAAAGACGTCCAAGCAACAGTACGTCTTTCAACCGGAAGATAAACAGAATAAGTGGGATATAAAATCGAAAGATAATAACGATATGTGGTCAGGACAAATCGAATACTCTTCTCCCGATTCATTGAAAAGCAAATTCAAGGCGTCCTACAATATAGTTTATGGAGGGATTCGTGGGCGTCAGCATATATTAGAAGAAAGTATTGAAGTCTTGTATACCGACGACGAAGTCTTAGCCTATCGTCAAGGATTAAAATCAGAACTCCTGACCTGGCACAGATTGGATTGTCGCGATTTTGAAGCAGAGGGTCAAAGAAGTTCCGGGATAAAGGGTATAAGTCTGATTGATGTTATCAATGACTTTTCGTATAGCATCGTTACTTCGCGGATTAGCCAAAGGGTATAACGTTACATAAAGTTTGTTGTTTTGATAATCAGGTAACAAGTCAATAGTTTGGTTGATAATGGCTTTAACCAGCGACCTAATTTCCTCTTCTGCGCGGTTAAAATGCGGCGTCAGCAGGTTAGCAAAAGCGGTTTCGGCCCTAAAGCAAATCATTTTTATGATGTTTTGCAGGTGTTTACTTTCCTGGTTAAGCTTATTATAGCGGATATCCTCCGGCAGCTGACCAATCGTAATTTTATAGGGTGTTTTTTTTCGCTGTTCGACAAGCGCATCAACATTTTCCTGCAGCTGTTCAAGCACTTCACGGTGCTTGAGCTGGGTATTCAGGTAGGCTGTTTTTTCTTTTTGAGCGGCGTCGGTATCCAGCGGATTCGCCTGCTCAAGCTCGTAGAGTTTGGCCTTACGGCGGGATATTTTTTCACGCTCTTTTTTGATGGCGTAGGTAATATTATGGTACTCCCGATTAACTACTGATACAGCGCTGTCTACTTCTTCTACAGCGTATTGTATTATTTTGTCCATGGCGTATTCCTGCCTCATGTAGCGAAAAAAATTCTCCTGTATCCAGCGCCTAAACATGTGCGCCGCTATTTGGGACAAATCCCAAATGCGGTTGGTGGTGATAATGGAGGTTTGGTGTCCGTCGTCGGAAAGCTTGCGCACTTCGCGCAGCGGGCACTCCGCTATGGCGACCTGCTCTTCGTGCAGCAGCATCGTGCTGCTGCCCATAGCGGTGCTGACCGACGTCTCCTTAAAGGCTGTTTTTTCCCATGGCTGCTTGACGTTTTTGCGGTAGGTGAGGATGGCTATCCGGTAGGTATCCCACAGCCTTTTGAAGAAGGCAGGGCTATAGGCTTCCCGGTCAAATACGAGCGTGAAAAGGGGGCAATTTTTGTTTTCGGCCATCGCTGCCGCCTGCTCTTCGCTTGGCTTGTGCAGCTGGAGCAGCGCGGGGATGATTTTTTCCTCCAGCATGGCTATCATTTTTTCATTCACGCTTGCCGTAATAAAAAAGAACGGCTCGCCGCTGACCGAGTTCACCCAGAACTCCATCATCCCGGGCAGGCACAGGCGCTGGCGGCTTACATGCTTTTTCCCCAGGTTGGCTAAGTATCCGTGATATACCTGTACATGGCCGTCTATATAGTACAGCTCCGGCTCGTCCTCCCTTACCCACGCTTCCGACAGGGAGGCGCCCCAGGGCGAGCATTGCTGCTGATCGGTCATTTCCCGGATTAAGCCCCGGAGCTTTTTCGTCTCCGGAATACGGTCATACCCTATCAGCTTGCCCAGCTCGCCGGGGTTGACCCGCTTGGCTTGCTCCATGCTTTTGATGCGAAGCAGCACCAAAAAGGCATACAGGATGACGAAGGAGTCAAAATCGTAGTAGCCGCTTCGCCCCTCATAGTGGTTGCGGTAGCTCATCAGGCCGCTCTCCACCAAAAAGGGCAACAGCAGCAGCACCCCGCCGCCCGACAGGCCCTCACAGGCCTCAAAGCGGGTCACGCCAACCCCCAGCATGCCAAAGGCGGCAAGCGTGCGCGCTTCTACCCGGCTGGCCGCTATCCCCAAGCGCTCTCCGGCCGACATGTCCGCTATGGAACGCTCGCGTGGGCTGCTCTGGATGGTGGCGGCTTTTTTTTTACGGTCAGGTTGCCTTTGGTGATATGGTAGGTTATGGCGGATTCGCTTATACCTTCTTCCTGCGCTATGCGATATTTACTGTAACCCTTGTCCAGCTTCTCCTGTATGGACGACAGCTTGGCGCCGGTGGCTTTATGGCATTGCCCGCGGGTCTCCTTCCGTGAAAAAAACCACGAAGTCCCCTTCTCCCGCAACGCTTTGGCGTAGCGCTCTATATTCTTGCGCTTTTCCCCTAAGGCTACGCTCAACTCCGTGATGCTGCACAGCTTGT
>JAIRNV010000064.1 GCA_031257875.1 Dysgonamonadaceae bacterium | reverse complement strand
GCAATAGACGCTTGCTTAAACAAAATAAAAAACAAGGAATGTGAAGAAGATATTAAATCACTTCTAAATTTGAAATTTCAATTATTTGATAACGTAATTTATAACCGAGCATAGTATATTTTTCGTAAACGGAGTAAACATCAGCAAAATAGCGAATCAACATGATGCGGAACACTACGTAAAGAAGTTCGATACACGCAAGCGCCCGGTGGTAATGCTGTTCGGTGTATTTGAGGGCTGCCACTCGATAAGAGAACCTGTTACAGGCATGATGAGCAACGCTCACAAGCTGGCTCATTTATTACGCTGTTTAAGGACATCCTGAAGGGTTGCGGTCGCCTGCCTGGGAGAGCAAAAAGAAAGGCGGTATCAAGGAGATTTGAGTTGTAATATACCCTGCCCGGTGCGCTAAAAAAGGGAAGCTGAGACACCGCAGCCGCCGGGTTGCGTACCGGGATGCCGAAACCCGGCGATTATTCGAGTTTATCACCAATAATTTTGAGATGGACGCCGAAAAGATAGCGCAGATATACAAAAAATGCCGGCAATAGAATTATTGTTCAAGCAATTGAAGCAGAATTTCCCGCTGAAATACTTTTTAGGCGACAGCCGGAACGCCATCGAAATACAATTATGGGTGGCCATGCCGGCAAATCTCCGGAAATGCAGGAGGCTTGCTTTTGAAAATGTCGAAAAATATCGCTGATTATTAACCTGTAACAGGAAGAATATGTGATTTTTCCGATTTTAGCGGACAACAATGAATAGAAAACAAAACCGGGCCAAATGCAAAGCAACCGGCCCGGTTCTATTTTAAAATATCTTCCCGGAATATTCAATCAATCATGTGTGTTTATTCAACATCCGCCGCCGTAAGGGTGCGGACTGCACGGACACGGTACAGGAGCGACTGCCCGCCTTCATAACGGGTCAGCATCACCGTTTTCGTGTAAAAATCGACACGTCCCGCGTAGCCGCCATCGGCATATTTGCCGTCGTGGTTGGTGGAACTCCAGTAGTAGCTGTGATACAGGTCATCAGTAGTGAAACCTCCGACAATATCCTGCTTTTCGTGAAGAAGAAGCAGCTCGCCGATGCTCGGCAGATACCAGTCGTCGTAACCGTTTAAAACCAAATCTTTCGCCAGTTTGGCGGCGTAATCAGTATCCGTGTCGCCACGTGCCGTCTTTTCTGCAATAATCCTGTCCGTATTCGCCGCGCCGCTGCCAATGGCCGTGTCGCTGTCAAAAGCAATTCGCCGGTCAACACTCCAGGCAATCCCTTCGCTTTGGTCTGTTGACGGAGCAACCAGTCCGAACGTCCTGTCGGGAGCGATATAAAATACGATGCCGCCGCCTGACTGGTCGCCGACTTTTACACTTGCGGGGAGAAGCCGCACTTGGGGTTCATTCTCTTTGTCGCACGCCCATGTCAAAGACAGGAGTGCAAGTGTACCTGATAACAATACTGTTTTTTTTCATGCTCTTTTTTCTTTTATTCATTTAATCATTCATTTTTTATCGTTTTATTATTTTTTCGGTTTTTACGATATGGTTGTTTTAATCGTAAATACGTACAAAATAAATACTGTTTTGCAAAGCAGATATATTCCATTCGTCTTCTCCAATAATCCAATTATCCGGAGTATTGGGTTTATATGTATTTTCAATGCAGGCGGCAAATATATCACTGAATCCTTTGCCGTCCGGTTATTGTCATTATCTATGTAATGCGAAATAAACAAGATATTGCAGTTTTAAGATTTTCCTCCGTGTCCCTCCGTGAAATTCACTCCGTGAAACTCCGTGTTGTAAAAATTATTAAACACGGAGTTTCACGGAGTGGATTTCACGGAGAGACACGGAGTTGATGGTTACATGTTATTTATTTTTTTATTCCTTAAAGGATTGCCGGCATAAATATCGAATTTATAAGTTAAGACAGGCGTATCTTCTTTATTGAAGTAAACAACAGGTTCTCCTTTCGGATAAAAGGTAGCCAGGGAATCTTCCTGTTCTGCTTTAATCCATTTTTCATTTGCTTCATCTTCCCACATATACTTTTTCGCCCCAATATGAGATAAAGCATACTGTAATGCTTCCGATTCGGAAAGTTGAGAATTTACCGATAAATCTCCTACCGTTCTGAAATTACCGTTTTCATTTGTTTGAATTTTTAAAGGTTGAAAAAATCGTTTCATTTTACTCTTACTGCATTAAAGTTGTATCCGTCATAAAGCATATCACGGAAATGCAATGTATCATTATATAGATTTACCAAAAGTATGGGAAAACTTCCTTCTATGGTCAAACATATTCCTCCTCCAAATGTCAAATCTTTCGCTTTTTCCCATTTGGTAATGGTTCGGTCGGAAATTGAACCTGATCTTATAATGCACCAAACGGTAGTTCCGATGAATTCAATGTACATATCTGCGGGTTTTTCTGTTGTTCCAGCTAACCCGCCCGATATGGAAATGACCTCCCATTTCCCCTGCACAAGATTCTGAACCGTTTCCACATCCAAATCCTTCAATTCAATGTATGTATCGTCGGGCAGGGTTTCATTTTCCTCTTTACATCCTGCCGTTCCCAAATAAAGAAACAGCGCGGATAATATTACAAAATACTTTTTCATCTGTTTATGTTTTTGCAAGTAGTTGACAAGTTAACTCGTTTACTTGTTAACTTGTCAACTTGAACAACATGCCTTTTATTCAGCCTTTATGGTACGTACGGCGCGGACGCGATAAGTGTTTTGCTGGTTCAAATCAACCTGAGCGGGCTTCACGCTTTGCGCTGCAGGTTCGAAGTTGTAGTACCAGGTATAGCCGCTGACGCTGGCATAGCCGCCGTCGATGGCGCTGGAACTCCAGTATTTTTTATCTTCGTCGAATCCTCCGACAACGTCGCGCTGCTTATAGAGTTCCGTCAGCTCGTCGATGCTCGGCAAATACCAGTCGCTGTAACCGCCTTCGGTCCATTCATCCACTACTTTGGCGGCATATACCTCGTCGTCTGGCGCGACATATACTTCATAGTCGCCTTTGGTTTTCAGTTCTATAATCTTTTTGGTGTTTGCCGCACCTGTCCCGATTTCACTGTCGGTAACAATCGTTACGCGCAATTCACTCCAGGCAATGCCCGTTTCGTTCACATCCGCCGGAGCCGCTACCAGTCCGAACGTCCTGTCGGAAGCAATGTAAAACACTTTCCCGCCGCCGTATGTATCGCCGATTTTGATGTCTGCCGACAGCGTAGCAACGGTTTCATCTTCTTTTTCGCAAGACCACAACAGTACGAGGGTCGTGAAAATACTTAATAATAATTTCTTTTTCATTTGTAAATAATTTTAAATGTGTGTATAAAAATAAATATGCAGGGGCAGGGCTTGCCCCTACATATTAATATCCCGGATTCTGCGATATGTTCAAATCTTCTTCCGATTCGCCGGTAGGAATGGGGAAGCGGTAGAATTTACCTTTGATATTGTCGTATTTGGCATGAAGATGCGTATATATTTTGGCAAAGAAAGCATTCACCGTTGCGCCGTCCCTTCCTGTATCTCCGGCTTTTGCGTAGCTGCTGTCGAAATGCTCAAAATTTTCCACCGACTTCACGGTTTGGATAAGCGTTTTCCATCGCACGAGGTCTAACCAGCGGCGCTGGTCGTACACAAATTCGTGTTCGATTTCCGTCCGCAAATCCTCGCGGGTAAGCGTGGAGAAATTGTGGTCGCTGTTGCCGTAGGCGCGTTCCCGTATCTGATTGACAAGCGGCAGCGCTTCGGCAGCCTTACCCTGTTCAAACAAAGCTTCCGCCTTGATAAGCAACACGTCCGCATAGCGGAATTCTATCCTGTCGACTTCGTTTTTGGTGGGAGCGATACGTTCGCTGTTCGGATAGGAATGGTCGACCGATTTCCCGAAGCGGGGTAAAGTAACCGGAGGCAGGTATTCGTATGTTTTCGCCTCGTCGGGATCGGTCAGGCGGGTTGCATAGGAGATTTCCCGTCTCAGGTCAAGCGAATCCCATCGGTTTACGAGATCAATATCGGCAATACCGATATGAGTATCTTCTTCGATGTTGAAATCGAATGTAAAACCGCAATGCGCCTGGTGATTGCCCTGTTCGTCAATACCGTCTCCCAGATGGAAGATAGAGTAAATTACTTCATCATTATTTTCGTATTCCCTGCCGTAAAGGGCGTAATTTTTATATGCATACGGACGGTTTGTCTGGTCTTCGATGGGCAACAGCCTGTACTTGCCGCTTTCAATCACCTTGTCGGCATATTCCACAGCTTTGGCTAATTTGGCCGGGTCGACGGAATAGGCAGGATCTGCCGTACTGTTCTTGATGGCCTCTATTTCCGACTGCGACAGGGGATTGCTTGCCCATGCCAGATAAGCTCGCGCCAAAAGTGCGTTAGCTGCATTTTTAGTCGGATTGTACTTCTGTGCGTCATATTCGGGCAATACGGCTTCGGCATCAGTCAAATCTATTACAATTTGAGTATAAATGTCGTTGATGGAGGCTCTTGCAGCGCCCACCAGATCCGTTTCGCGGTCAAGAATAAGCGGCGCTTCGCCGTAGAGCTGAACAAGATAAAGATACGCCAGAGCGCGATTCAGTTTCACCTGTCCGATGGCAGTCGCTTTGGCGCCGGCGCTCACGGCGCCGGATGCTTCGATGGAAGCAATCGCACGGTTGCCTTCGCCGATACTCCGGTAGAGGCGGTTGAATACTTTGATGGCATACCAGTTGTTCGGAGCAATGTCCAGACGGCTCACCTGGGGACCTGCGGCATTTTCCGCACCTTCAAAACTAATCGTTCCTTCACTTGCCGATTCAATCAGGAAAGAGAAAGAAGAACTCAGGGTTTGCAAAGCGGGATAAACCTGTTTTGCCACGCTCGACGCTGCTGCGTCGTTTGGAACGTCCACTATCGGAAGAATCCGGCCGGGAGCCGGTTCCGGTTCATTACTGTCGTTGCACGAAAAAAGCGCAACACTGCTTAACAACACACCCAAAACATAGGGTAAAAACACATTTTTTTTCATTTTAATAAATAATTTATAGTTTATAATAGGGCTGTATGCCCTTTTTTCCGTATCAGGCCTGACGTCTTTTTGGCGTTTGTGTCAGCTGACAAAACCGTCCTGACGTCTTTTTGG
>JAIRNV010000062.1 GCA_031257875.1 Dysgonamonadaceae bacterium | reverse complement strand
ATGAGATTGAGGGCAATTCGATTAGGCATGGAAAAATTTTGGGCGGCATATCCCTCTCTTTTCCGGCTCGCATCCTCCCTGAAAGAAACATCCAACTGCCGGTGCAGATTATTTTCAATACCCCGGTGGGAACGGACGCCTTTGCCGGTTGCTTCTGCATTCTCTTTGGAGGAGGTAATATAAAACCGTACTTCTTTTTCCTCTTTTCCGCCGTTCAATACGGCCATGACCAAAATCATCCTCTATCCATTCCGATACTGGCCAGGTAAAGCGGACGGTTCGTTCGACATCCTTTTCCGGGTTGCCCTTAACTGCTACCCGCGAACCGCAAAGGCTCTTCCCGTCAATGCCGACAATGTCTCCCTCCCTCAGTGTTGATATGTTCTTTATCCATGACAGGAAGGCCTGCTCAAATTCATCCGGATCCGGGACGCTGAAAAACCGGTTAAAAGTGTCAACGGAACAGGATATCCTTTAGTATTTAAAATATGTTATAATAAGATGCGTTTGCCCTGACTGTGCGTTGCCCTAACTCTGTAAAAAAATTTTCAATGAATACTCAATCTTTTACCCGAAGGGCTGAAAGCCCGGTAATCAATGGCGCAAGGCAATTAAAAAAACACTACCTTTGCACTTTCTTATAAGGACAAAAAACATTTGAGGCAAACAATGGAATCCCCGTTCCCGCCGATATTGCCGCGGGCGACTATCATTTTATGGTGCGCCTCACCGATAAATCGGCATGGCAGCAGTAAGCATAAAAATCACTGAATAAGGCTTATGAACAGGAAAAAGAGAAATACGAAAACAAAGCAAATGGTAATGAGCGTTTTGGAAACATCCGAATCCGCGCTGTGTCATGAAAATATTGAAAAACAGTTATCGGGACAGTTAGACCGCGTAACCATTTACCGCATCCTGCATGGATTTTGCGAAGACGGCAAGATTCACAAAATTTCGGGAGAAAACGGGAAAACTTACTATGCCCTGTGCCACGATTGCAGCCATGAAAGGCATAACGACAATCATTTGCATTTCCACTGTGTGAGTTGCAACCATGTTTTCTGCATGGATGCGCCGGCTCTCATTACGCCGCTTCCACCCGGATATGACGTGCAGACGGTTTCATGTATCGTATCGGGATATTGTCCGAGCTGTTCGGGGTAGGAAAAAAACCGGACAAACCCGTACGATTTATCGGTAGATGTCGAGCAAAGCGAGACATCTACCGGTAATCGCACAATCTATATTTTCCATATTACATATTGCCCGCTTACAGTCCGGATACGTATAATTACACGTTAAATGTCGGAAAGGATGTGGAAAGCATCAATACCAGTGCCGTCCCGGTTTCCCCGGCCGTCCTGTCGGGACAGACCGGAACACAGAAACCGAATCACGGCGGGAATCTTTTCACTTTTACGGTAACGGCAATGGACGGCGGAACCTCAACTTATACGCTGGAAGTTACAAAGGAAGAATTAGATACCGACCCTGCACTGTCTTACCTTGCCGTAAATCCCGGATATTTATCGCCCCCGTTCAACCCCGGCATAACGTCTTACACAACGGAAGTGGAAAGCGGCGTGGAAGAGGTAATCATTGATGCGGAGTTAAGAACACCGACCGCGAAATTTGCATTGAATTACAATAAACCCGATAAGTATCCCGTAAAAACGGGCGAAAACGGTTTTAATTTTTTTGTATCTGCGGAAGACGGCCGCCAAAGCAAAATTTATTCCTTATCGGTAACGAGAAAAGGTTTGTCAACAGATATGCCGGAAATTAACAGTCCCGATGTTTACATATCAAACGGAGTATTGTATGTTAATACCGTAATACCCTGTGAAGTAAGCGTTTATTCAGTCACTGGCAAACTGCTGTACGGTCAGGGAAAATCATCAGCATTTAAAATTCCTGTTAATGGCAATGAAAAGATATTGATTGTAAAAGGCGGTTCCGGCTGGATTAAAAAAAATTATTGATTGTCAGTGAAGAAACAGGCTTTAACGCAAACTCATTATTATCAATTGTCAATTTAACAAAAAGGATTGCTTCGGGCTTCGCCCCCGTAATGCTCGTTCCCCCAATCGGATTTTTTCAGGTAAAATATATTTTCATGTAGTTTAATGATTTAGCGATTTGTTTTGATTTCATCTGATTTTTTTTTATTATCTTTGTACTCAATTTCACACAAAAATGCGATAAAAGACTGAGAATGGTTGCTAAAAAAATTTTGTTTATAACAACTGAGATATCCCCATATCTTGCTGATAGTGATATGTCTGTAATTGCAAGAAATCTTCCGGCGGGGATTCATGACAGAGGCAAAGAAATCCGGACTTTTATGCCGAAATTCGGTTGCATCAATGAACGCCGTAATCAATTGCACGAAGTAATCCGGCTTTCGGGAATGAATCTGATAATAGACGAAACCGATCATCCTTTAATTATTAAAGTAGCTTCCATACAAGCGGCGAGAATGCAAATTTATTTTATCGACAACGACGATTTTTTCCAGCGTAAATCATTGCTTCGCGACGAAAACGGCGAAGAATTCGGGGATAATGACGAACGCAGTATTTTTTATGTCCGCGGCGTCATGGAAACGGTTAAAAAATTGAGGTGGTTTCCCGACCTGATTCATTGCCACGGATGGATAACGGCTTTAGCTCCCCTGTATATCAAAAAACATTATAAAAGCGACCCGTGTTTTAAGAACACAAAAGTTGTGTATTCCTTATATAATGATGATTTTATCCATCCTTTCCGTGAAAACTTCGCTAAAAAAGTAAAAATCGAAGGAGTTACTCAAAATGATCTCAAAGTAATCAAGGATAATGCCGATTTTATCTCTTTAAGTAAGTTAGCGATGGATTTTTCAGACGGAATTATCGCCGGAAGTCCAAACGTAAATCCGGCGCTCATAGAATATGCACAGCATAAAGAAAGTGGAAAGTTTCTTCCTTTTCAACCGGAAGATATTTATGTTGAAGTTTTTGATAAATTTTACGATCAACTTCTTTCCAATGAATAAAATAAACAAAATACAAAACATAACTGAGGGATGAAAACAAAATTATTTTTTCCTGCTCTTTTGACCTCCTTGATTTATTTTTCCTGCGAAGATTCGGCAATTTCGGAAATCGGAAACAGCATTTTGCCGGATGGAGACAGAATCGAAATCTTTAAAGATACAATATCTGTTAATTTAAGAACCGTTCAAACGGATTCCATTTACGCAAAAACCATCAGCGGCGCATTAGGCGAATATTACGATCTGACTTTCGGTACGCTCAATGCCGGATTTGCCTGCCAATTCTATCCTTCGATCGGATTTCAGAATCTCGACAATTTGGTTGACGGCCAAATTGACTCCATCTATCTGGATATTTATTATTCTTACATGGGCGATTCTTTGACTCCGATGGAATTAACCGTTTATCCGATTAATAAACCGCTGGAAAAAAACTATTATACCAGCGTAAATCCCGAACAGTTCGCCGACATGTCGCAACCGCTCGCCAAATATGCTTATACGGCCAAAAATCAGAACATCCCCAATTATAGTCTCTATGGCAGGCTTTCCGTCCCCATGCCTGTGGAGTGGGGACAAAAGTACGTGGAGGCTATCAGGACAGATTCGATAGATAAAGACAAAGACGAATTTATTAAAAAATTTCCGGGATTATACCTGAAAAGCACTTTCGGTTCGGGGTGCCTGTTGTTTGTCGGTAGCTCGGTGACCGAAGCCTACACGGAAATACGCATCCATTATCGAACCAAAGAACCCGAAACATCCTACGATGGGAGCGACAGCATACGCAATAGATACGCTTATTGGGCGGTCACCAAGGAAGTTATTCAAATAAATGCTTATAAAAATACCCATACAGATGATTTGCTTCGGAACGATACGACTGTGTATATCAAATCGCCGGCTGGCGTATTCACCGAATTAACCATTCCCATTCCCGAAATTATAGAAAAAATCGGGAGAAGACAATTCAGCAGCGTAAAGCTTTCTTTGGACGCTTACCCCCGAAATGAATGGGACTACAGTCTGGGGCTGTCAGGAGTAGGGGAATACAGTTCAACAGCAGGCGTCGTGAGCAGATTATTGTTGATTCCGCCCGATTCGACAAAAAATTTCTTTGAACGGCAATCGGCAGCCAATAACATCACGTCTTATACGACTAAACTGACTACATCAACATACACGTATGATTTCAACAATATTTCAAATTTGATCCGTTATGCCATTGACCGTAACCCCGATGAAAATTTAAGACTGTGGCTTGTTCCGGTACAGGTCAGTTATACGTATAGCTCTCAGACCGGTTACGTGGATTATGCTACGGCATACGATCTTTATCCTACGGGTGTTGCGCTTCACCGCAATAATCGGGAAATCACTATTATTGCCTCGGATTTGGAAATCAACGAGTGACTGTCCGTCATATTGAAAAATGATCAAACAACAGCTTACACAAAAACAGCAACAAAAATTATCTCCATTACAAATCCAGCAAATCAAATTGTTGGAACTTACCGGGCTCGAAATTGAAAACCGGATTAATCAGGAATTAGAAGAGAATCCGGCTTTGGAAGA
The DNA here is from genome assembly GCA_031257875.1 of Dysgonamonadaceae bacterium. GTDB lineage: Bacteria > Bacteroidota > Bacteroidia > Bacteroidales > Azobacteroidaceae > Azobacteroides. The sequence continues at coordinate 10,085 of JAIRNV010000062.1, read as the reverse complement.
AGTCTATGAAACTCTTTCCGATTCCGAAGAAGGGCTTGATTCCAAGCCTGATTCGGAAAACATTTCCGAGGAAGATATTTCTTTGGGCGATTATTTGACCGAAGACGATATTCCAGATTATAAATTACAGCAACCTTATTATTCCGACAAAACATCCCGGGAAGAAATCCCCTATTCCGAAGGCGAATCGTTTCAGGAATATTTATTAGACCAGTTTCGTTTAAAAAATCTGTCGGAGGAACAGTTCCAAATTGGCGAATACCTGATAGGGAGCATAGACGAGGACGGTTATATCCGCCGAAGCCTTGAAGCAATTTCCGATGATTTGGCCTTTCAATATGGCTGGGAGGTTTCCATACCGGAAATTGAGCGGGTCTTGAAAGCGCTACAACAACTTGAACCGCCGGGAATTGCCGCCGTGAGTTTGCAGGATTGTCTGCTGATACAATTAAAAAGGAAAGAAAAAACATACGCGAGAAATCTCGCCGTTCGGATTTTGGAAACCTATTTCGAGGCTTTTACAAAAAAACAATACGACAAAATCGAAAAGGTCTTGAACATCACCGAAACGGATTTGAAAGACGCCATTAAAGAAATCACCCTGTTGAATCCCCGTCCCGGAAATGCCTGGGAAAGTAATATGGAATCGAAAATGGCGCATATTACGCCCGACTTTTTTGTGGACGCCGTTAACGGAGAACTGATTCTGAACATGCAGGAAAATATTCCCGAATTGAAGGTAAGCAAGGGATACTGTGATATGCTTAATCAATACGTGAAATCCAAAAGGCAACAAACGCAGGAACGAAAGGAAGTCGGTAGTTTTATCAAACAAAAAATCGAATCGGCCAATTGGTTTATTGACGCCGTTAAACAGCGAAGCATCACATTGAGAAATACGATGTCGGCCATTATTGAGATACAGCGTGATTTTTTCCTCACAGGCGAAGAATCAAAACTTAAACCAATGATACTGAAAGATGTATCTGAATTGTGCGGTTATGATATTTCTACCGTTTCACGGGTGAGCAACAGCAAATACGTACAGACAAATTTCGGCATTTATCCGCTGAAATATTTCTTTTCCGAATCCATGACAAACGACGAGGGGGAAGAAGTGTCAACCCGTGAAATCAAATTAATCCTTAAAACATGTATTGAAGAAGAAGACAAAACCAATCCGCTGACCGACGAAGTTTTAATGAAAGAATTAAAACTTCGTGGATATGAAGTGGCGCGAAGAACGGTCGCCAAGTACCGCGAGCAATTGAACATCCCGATTTCCCGGTTGAGAAAAGAAATATAATTTTCAAAAGGATATTCATTGTTTTTCGGAGAGGAAATAATACCCTGCCCGTTGAGCAACATAAAAAATGCACTGTCCGTTGAACAATATCGGAAGGAAATGCTAATTTTGCAGTGCATTTTTGGCATAAAAATAATGGATACATTATTTGAAAAACAACAGGTATTGCTTGCTCGAATAACTACAGTTTTTAAGCGGTATATGTACGACAAAGTTGCATGGGAAAGCCGCATGGCAGGGCTTGTTGGTCCGCGAGGCGCAGGTAAAACTACTATGCTACTGCAATATATTAAAGAAAAAAACGACAGAGATACACTCTATGTATCAGCAGATGATATTTATTTTTCGCGCCATAGATTGAGTGATTTGGCAGATGTCTTTTACAAAAACGGCGGGAAACAACTTTTCATTGACGAAATTCATAAATACAAAGATTGGTCGGTAGAACTCAAAAATATCTATGATTTTCACCCCGATTTGAAAGTTTTTTTTACCGGCTCATCTGTTTTGGACGTTCGCAAGGGAATGGCAGACTTGAGCCGCCGGGCGTTGATGTATTCGATGCAGGGCTTTTCGTTTCGCGAATTTTTGAAATTTAAGTATAATATAGATGTAAAGGTTCATTCGCTTGACGAAATTATCAACAACAAAATTTCGCTGCTTGATAGCGTGAAACACCCTTTGCCGCTGTTTCGCGATTATTTATGCGCGGGTTATTATCCTATGGCGGCAGATGAAAATTTAGACATTCGTTTGGGACAAATAATCAATCTGACACTGGAAATCGACATCCCGCAATTTGCCAATCTGTCTGTTGCAACAGCGCGAAAGTTGAAACGTTTGCTGCTTGTTGTTGCCGAAAGTGTGCCGTTTAAACCCAATTTTGTTACGCTTGCCGCAAAATTGGAAGTGAGCCGCAATTCGCTCGAAGAATATATGACTTTTATGGAAGATGCGGGTCTGATTGCCCGTCTGCGTAACCGGGCAAACGGAGTAATCAGTTTAGGGAAAATAGACAAAGTTTATCTGGACAATACTGTCTTGATTCACTGTTTGTCGGAGAGAAAGCCGGAAATCGGGAATATTCGTGAAACATTTTTCCTGAATCAGATGCGGGTAAATCATGCGCCGGTATCGTCGGCTGTTGCGGATTTTAGGATAGCTCAATATACTTTTGAAGCAAGTGGCAAAAGCAAAACGCAGGAACAAATAAAAGATACGCCAAACGCATTTATCGTGAAAGATAATATAGAATATGGGTATAAAAATATTGTGCCTTTGTGGGCTTTTGGTTTGAATTACTAAAAAAATGTCCGAACGGTTGATTTTAGTGCAGTCTTGACTGTGAAAACTTCGATTTTAGTGCAGTTTCGATTTGAAAAACTTCAATTTTAGTGCAGATTTATGCTCAAAAAGAAGGTATTGCATACCATGTCCGGCGCTGGTTGTTCCTGTTCCGGACAAAACTCCAAAATTCGTCCGGTTCACCGCTAAATTTTATATCAACTTCAAGTTTATTAAGTGTTTTACACTCTGATTTTGTAAGAAAGTAAGGGTTTGTTTTTAGCGTTTTTTTTTAATACTACGGCGACAACTGTATTTTTGTTAATTTTCAAATTCCTGCTTATGTCCCTCACTCCAATACTGTTAAGGGTTTGCTGAATTATGGCATCTTTAATGCCCGCTCGACAGGCACTATATTTATATTCCAGTTGAAAACTCTTTTTACAGTTATTACAACGCCATCTTTGACCGTGCTAAGACCCGTCAGGGAACGGAATTTTTTTTCGCTGTTGTGACAATCCGTATATTTCATCCTGCAAAGGTCTGGAAAAAACGCCCTGTCCCGATAGCGTCAAAAATTAGGTAGAAATGTGTGGATATGAGATTTATAAGAAAATGCATGTGCCGGATATTTAAATCAAACTTACCTGTGAAGGTTCGAAAATTGTTTTATTTTATTTTTGATTTTGTAATATTTTTGTAATAAACAATTCCGAATTTTGTACCGAAATAACAACTGATTAAAAACTGTTTTATGAAACAAAAAATTCTTGTGTTTGTCTGGGTGGTAATGACCTTGCCGGCATTCACTCAATCGCGGGCGGTTTCTTCCGTATCTGCCCGGTCTTTCGTTACGGGAACTGTGTACGAAGACCTCAACCGGAACGGCCGGCAGGACAGGAAAGAAAAGGGAATTGCGGGAGTCGCCGTCTCTAACGGAACGGACGTGTCGCTGACCGATGCGTCGGGACAATACCGTCTGCCTGCCGGCGACGACTTTATCGCTTTCGTCGTTAAACCGTCCGGCTACCAAACAGCTTTGGACGGGTTTAATCTGCCTCAATCGTATTACCTGCACAAACCGGCCGGCTCGCCCGACAGTTTCTATAAAGGCGTGAACCCGACCGGAGCGCTTCCCGCTTCGGTGGATTTCGCCCTGTATAAGTACGACGAACCGGAAGCGTTCACCGCTTTGCTTTTCGGGGATACTCAACCCTATAACGAGCAGGAAATGGAGTATCTGGAACGCGGAATTATTGCCGAAGCTCAAAATATCGGCGGAGTCAGTTTCGGAATAACGCTCGGCGACCTGGTCGGCGACCGCTTAGACCTTCACTTGCCTTACAAGCAGGCAATCAAACAGACAGGCATACCATGGTACAACGTTATGGGCAATCACGACATGAACTATGATGCCGGGGAAGACCGCCTTTCGGACGAATCGTTTGAAGCCAGTTTCGGACCGAACAATTATGCGTTCAATTACGGGAAAGCGCACTTCATTGTATTAGACGATATTCTGTATCCGCACCCGTTGACGGGAAAAGGCTATTGGGGCGGTTTAAGAGACGACCAGCTCGCTTTTGTCATGAACGATCTCTCCTTCGTCCCGCGCGAGCCTGATAGTCATTTCAATGCACATCCCGCTGATTGATTCGGAAGGCGAAGAGGCTTTCCGCGACGCAGACCGGCAAGCTTTGTACGGGTTGCTGAAAGATTATCCGAATGTCCTCTTTCTTTCCGCCCATACGCATATCCAGATGCAACATATTATCGGGAAAAAACAGGGCGTAGACCGCGAAAAACCGATACATGAATACAATGTCGGGACAACCTGCGGCGACTGGTTTTCGGGCGTATTGAACGAAAACGGTATTCCCGTATCTACCATGCGCGACGGGACGCCCGCCGGCTATGCTTTCCTGCGAATCGACGGCAACCGGTATGTATTGGATTATAAGGTGTTTGGCAAACCGGACGATTATCAAATAGCGCTGTATCACCCGAAAACGGTTCCTTTCCGCCGTTCGACGAGTGCATCCATTTACGCCAACTTTTTCATGGGAAGTCCGGAAGATACGGTAGAATACCGGATTGACGGCGGCGTATGGATGAAGATGCAACAGACGGAAGAGTTTGATCCGGCCTATTACCGTTACGTACAGGACTGGGATTACCTGGAACGCCTGGCACCCGGTCGCCGTCCATCCAATCCGGTAATTTGCAGTCATTTGTGGAAATCACGGATTACAACCAACTTGCCTGCCGGCGAACACCGGATTGAAGTCCGGGCTAAAGACCGCTTTGACCGGATGCATGTGGCGAAAAGCGTTTATAGAATAGAGGACAATTAAAATGAGCGATTTCCATGCCGTTTACCATCATCGGGGAGAATTTGGCGGTTTTTGTTTTCTTTTGACAATTCTTTGCAAAAACCGTCTGCAATACAATAAATTTCGGTAATTTTGTCAGTGGTAAGTTGTGCCGTAATCTTTATTTATTTTATTGATTTTCAGATATAAAGACAATAAAAATTAGCCGACTTACCAAATTTTTTCCGGATTTTTTACGTCGAACTCAGGTTATATGTAAACGTTTGAGAAGAAATAACACTATGTAAATAGTCTCCCAAAACGTTTGAGAAGAAATGACATGATGTAAATCGTCTCCCAAAACGTTTGAGAAGAAAATAACACTATGTAAATAGTCTCTCAAAACGTTTGAGAAGAAAATAACACTATGTAAATAGTCTCTCAAAACGTTTGAGAAGAAAATAACACTATGAAATAGTCTCCCAAAACGTTTGAGAAGAAAATAACACTATGTAAATAGTCTCCCAAAACGTTTGAGAAGAAAATAACACTATGTAAATCGTCTCTCAAAACGTTTGAGAAGAAATAACACTATGTAAATAGTCTCCCAAACCGTTCGGGAAGAAAATATAAAAAACACAAAAATGATGAAAAAAATTTTAGTTACCGGTGGAACCGGCTACATTGGTTCGCATACCACCGTTGAACTTCAAAACAATGGATTTGAAGTTGTTATCGTCGATAATTTATCTAATTCCCATTCAGGAGTTATAGACAGGATTGAAAAAATAACGGGTATTCGTCCCGCATTTGAAAAAGTCGATTGTGCGGACGCTGTTGCAATGAAACAAGTGTTTGCCGCCTGTCCCGGCATAAAAGGAATTATCCATTTTGCCGCCGATAAAGCAGTTGGCGAATCTGTTGAAAAACCTTTGAAGTATTACCGGAATAATATTGATTCTCTGCTTACTTTGCTGGAACTGATGCCGGAAAATGGTGTGGAAGGCATTGTATTTTCCTCATCCTGTACGGTTTACGGACAGCCTGCTGCCGAATACTTGCCAGTCGGCGAACAGGCGCCGATTCAGCCGGCCATGTCTCCTTATGGCAATACAAAACAGATTAACGAAGAGATTATTCGCGACGCAATTCATTCGGGAGCACCTTATAAAAGCATCATTCTCAGGTACTTCAATCCGATTGGCGCGCATCCGTCTTCCGAAATCGGCGAATTACCCAATGGAATTCCGCAAAACTTAGTCCCGTTTTTGACGCAAGCCGCCGCCGGTATCCGCAGGGAATTATCGGTTTTCGGCAACGATTACGGCACACCCGATGGCTCGTGTATCCGGGATTATATCAATGTAGTCGATTTGGCGAAAGCCCACGTGACAGCCATGAACCGGATGCTGGAAAACCGTTCCGGGCTTCCGGTGGAATATTTCAATCTCGGCACGGGAAAGGGACTGTCTGTCCTGGAGTTAATCCATTCTTTTGAAAAAGCGACAGGCGTGAAGGTTCCCTATACAATTGCCGGCCGCCGGGAAGGGGATATTGAACAAATCTGGGCAGACCCGCGTCGTGCGAATGAAGTGTTGGGATGGGAAGCCGTTGAAACCATTGAAGATACACTACGTTCGGCCTGGAACTGGCAGAAAAAAATGCCGGTTTTATAATCGTAAAGCTATATCGGATATCAAAAAAAACTTATCTTTGTCGAAATTTTTTTTAAACTTCAATTTTATAATTCTTATTGTGAGATATTGTTATGGCAGTTGCTACTATAAATTTAACCTTTGATGATGATCTGATGAGACAAATAGATTATTTTGCGGATAATGAATCCCAGACTCGGACCGATTTAATTTATAATTCGGTTAAAATGTATATAAACCGAAAGAAAAGATTACAGGAAATATATATATATGGAGAAAATATTGCATCACAAAATAATTTTACAATAAAATATTACAATGCGGTCTGAAAGGGAACGTGGATTTTATAATAACAGGCGATGATGATTTATTGGTGTTAAAAAATAACAGTTATGAATTATACTATCCAGGAAATAAGCCGAATCATCGGGGCTAAAACCGCAATTCATCCGGAAAAATATCCAGACATCCAAATTCTGCTAACCGACAGCCGGTCGCTTTCCGACCCGGCTGTCAGTTTGTTTTTCGCCTTATCTACCGACCGGAACGACGGACACAAATACATCCGCCACCTCTACGAAAAAGGCGTTCGCAATTTTGTGGTCTGCCATCCGTTTGCGGGAATGGATGAATTGAAAATCGGCGGTAGCCAAATGCCGGAGGCCAACTTGCTTTGGGTTTCCGACACGCTTGCCGCACTCCAGCAGTTAACGGCCTTTCACAGAAAGCGGTTCGACATTCCTGTCATCGGCATCGCCGGCAGCAACGGGAAAACGATTGTCAAGGAGTGGCTGTATCAACTGCTGCACGACCGGTTGGCGATTGTCCGCTCCCCTCGCTCTTACAATTCCCAAACGGGCGTTCCCCTGTCGGTCTGGCAACTGAACGAACAGACCAGGCTGGGTATTTTTGAGGCCGGCATTTCCTTACCGGGCGAAATGCAGCGCCTGGAGTCGATTATTCGGCCAACCATCGGTATTTTTACAACCATCGGAGACGCTCATCAGGAAAATTTTGCTTCCCGGGAAGAAAAATGCCTTGAGAAATTGAAACTGTTTGAACATTCGGAAAAAATTATCTATAACGAAGACCAAACTTTGGTAAAATATTGTCTGGAAAAGAAAAACCTGTTATCCAAAACATTTGCATGGTCGAAAACCAACCCTGACGCCGACCTTTTTATTGTTGAAACAGACAAAAGAGTTGACAAAACGGTTATCAGGTACAGGGCGAAGGGTGAAGGGCAAAAGGTGAAGGGTGAAGGGTTAAGGGTTAAGGGTGAATGGGGTGAAATACAGATTCCTTTTACTGATGATGCCTCAATTGAAGACGTCATTCACTGCTTATCCCTAATCCTCTCATCCACCCCTCACCTTTCACCCTTTCACCCTTCACCCTTCACCAAACTGGAACCCGTAGCCATGCGTCTGGACGTCAACAAAGGCGTCCGCAACAACATTCTGATTAACGATACCTACAATTCCGACATTAACTCCCTGTCCATCGCTCTGGATTTTATGGCGCGGCGTTCTTCCGGCAACCGCTTGAAACGGGTCTTGATTCTTTCGGATATTCTTCAATCGGGAATGATTCCCGCCGCATTTTACCTGAAAGTAGCGGAATTGGTCAAAAAGGGGAAAGTGGAACATATCATCGGCGTCGGTCCCAATCTGATGTCCCATTCCAATTTGTTCGACATGGAAAAAGAATTTTACCCGACTACGGAAAACTTTTTAGATTCCGGAAGTTGGCGAACACTGAAAGATTCCATTATACTCATCAAAGGCTCGCGCCAATCGCGCTTTGAGCGTATTTCCGAACAACTGGAAGAAAAAGCCCACCGGACCGTTTTGGAAGTTGACCTCGACGCCGTAGTACACAACCTGCAGTATTTTCGTTCGCTTCTGAAACCGGAAACAAAAATCATTTGCATGGTCAAAGCATTCGGTTATGGCGTAGGTTCATACGAATTGGCAAAAACCTTGCAGGAAAGAGGCGCCGATTATTTGGCGGTAGCCTTAGCCGACGAAGGCGCGGAATTGAGGCGTGAAGGAATCACCATGCCCATCCTGGTGATGAATCCCGAAGAACATGCTTTCGCAACCCTGTTTGAGTACCGCCTGGAGCCGGAAATCTACAATCATCACATTCTCGACGCTATTATCCGGGAAACCGAAAGGCGGGGAATTTTGCACTATCCAATTCATATTAAACTGAATACCGGCATGAATCGTTTAGGTTTCGGCGCAAACGATATTCCTGCGCTGGTCGAAAAGCTGGATAATCAGCAGGGCGTTGCGGTGAAATCGGTTTTTTCTCACCTGGCGGGAAGCGATTCGCCGGCGTTGAACGATTATACGCGGAGTCAGATTAAACATTTCAGGGAAATGGTTTCCCTTTTGGAAAAGGAACTTGAACATCCGGTTTTCAAACACATCCTCAATTCGGCCGGAATAGAACGTTTCCCTGAAGCGCAACTGGATATGGTGCGGCTGGGAATCGGCCTGTACGGAATTTCGGCTGTGGATTCGAATGTTTTGCAGCCGGTTGCAACGCTCAAAACCCGTATCCTGCAAATCCGCGAGGTCAGGAAAAACGAGACCGTAGGCTATGGCCGCAACGGTATTCTCGAACGCGATTCCCGCATAGCCTGTCTGCCCGTCGGATACGGCGACGGTTTAGACCGCCGGCTGGGAAACCGGTTCGGGCAAGTATTCATTAAAGGGAAAAAATGCCCCTTTATCGGCAATATTTGCATGGATGTTTGCATGGTAGACGTTACGGATACCGGCGCGGAAGAAGGCGACGAGGCCGTTATTTTCGGAAAAGAAATCACAATTACCGATTTGGCGAAACAATTAAAGACAATTCCGTACGAAATTCTGACTTCTGTTTCGCCCCGGGTGAAGCGGGTTTATTTTAGGGAATAAGGGTTGTTAAAAAAAACGAAACTCGAAGTTTCTTGCGAAATTCGAGTTTCTTTCCCTTTTAGAGTGTAGAGAACAATGCTTGTTTGCCTCGGCGCTTTTTACACTACAAGGTTATAATTATTTTTTGAAATAGCCAACCACATTTCAAAAAATAATTTTATATCCAACACAATTTTCTATAATACAATGAATTATATTATCACATTTATGTTGATTAAAAAACTGTTTTATCTCATTTTTCAGATCATTTGCTCTATTTTGAGAAATTGAATTCATTACAAAACAAATAACTTGGACAATAGTAAACATTTGGTTTGCGTTTTCTGTTGTTGTATTCACTGCAGGTCCATTTTTTAGCCTGTTATATAAAGTATGATCGAACAATACGGCTCCATGTGCACAAATATTGGTAAGTTCAATTAGTAAATACAACTTTTTACCAATAAATAATTGAAAATAAAAAGTAACATGATAATGATGATGTGTTGTTAAAACGGGAAATAACTCAAAGAGTTATTCTCGTTTTAACAACATAAACAGTAGATAAAAACCTTTAATCCAAATAAAATAGCAGTTGCATTTACTACTTGAATCTGCC
>JAIRNV010000032.1 GCA_031257875.1 Dysgonamonadaceae bacterium | reverse complement strand
TTGAATACAGTTTGCCATTCTGTTTCGTTGTTTTACCTGTTTTTCTGTCTTTGGATTACTGACATGTTCCTGGTACTTTCTTGCTATTGTTTTTCCTTTAACTGTTGTTAAAACAACTTCTCCCAGTTTATTTCTGGCGTTTCCCATTACTACACTGTTTACTTTTGCCATAATAAAAAAATATTAAAAAATTAAATATTAAAAATAACTTCGGCAAAGGTATAAATAAAAAAAATACCAAACAAGCAAATTTAATAAAAATAACAAATTAATATGTTAAAAATATAAAAATCAATACAAAATTGATATTTCTCCGTTCTTTCTCCGTTCTTTCTCCGTTCTTTCTCCGTTCTTTCTCCGTCCTTTCTCCGTTCTTTCTCCGTTCTTTCTCCGTTCTTTCTCCGTTCCTTCTCCGTCCTTTCTCCGTTCTTTCTCCGTTCTTTCTCCGTTCATTCTCCGTTCTTTCTTCGTTCTTTCTTCGTTCATTCTCCGTTATATGAACGGAGAATGAACGGAGAATAAACGGAGAATGAACGGAGAATAAACGGAGAATGAACGGAGAAAGAACGGAGAAAGGACGGAGAAAGGACGGAGAAAGGACGGAGAAAGGACGGAGAAAGGACGGAGAAAGGACGGAATATCTTTTTTTCTAAAAATATATTATACTTTACGCAGTATGGTTTTGTACATTCGGATTTATCAAAAATTAATGATTTGTGGTGAATGGTGAACAGCGAACCGACATCTCACAGAGATGCAAAGCTCGGTAGGAAATAACGTTCCCTCGCTCGGCGTAGCATCTCGCTACGTCGAGCTAAAAGCAAGGCTCCGACCTTGCAAAACACTGCAAGCGAAAAAGTAAAATACATACGGGAAATAAGATAAGCGGAGTTTAATGAAAAGTTTATGATGAAAATATTTTTATATGCAAGGCAGGAGCCTTGCTTTTAACTCGACGTAGCGAGACGCTACGCCGAGCGGGAGTACTCTTTTGATTCAATAAGAACACAGATAAAACGGATGATACAGATAGACACAGTTTTTATATTTTTGACCGACTGATAATTACACTTTTCTACAAAAAAAATATTCAGTAAAAATCCATTTTATCCATCTCATCCGTATTCTAAGTACTCTTTTGAGTCAATAAACACACAGATAAAACGGATGATACGGATAGACACAGTTTTTATATTTTTGACCGACTGATAATTACACTTTTCTACAAAAAAAATATTCAGTAAAAATCCGTTTTATCCGTCTCGTCTGTGTTTTAAGTACTCTTTTAAGTCAATAAGAACACAGATAAAACGGGTGATAGGGATAGATACAGTTTTTATATTTTTAACCGACTGATAATTACACTTTTCTACAAAAAGGAATATTCAGTGAAAATCCGTTTTATCCGTCTCGTCTGTGTTCTAAGTACTCTTTTGAGTCAATAAACACACAAATAAAACGGATGATACAGATAGACACAGTTTTTATATTTTTGACCGACTGATAATTACACTTTTCTACAAAAAAAATATTCAGTGAAAATCCGTTTGAACCGTCCCGTCTGTGTTCTATGCTTTACGCGGTATAGTTTTGTACATCCAGATTTATCAAAAATTAATAATTGAGTACCAAAAATCAAAAATTTCATAATAATTAACCCATATTATACAAATTCAAAAAAAAATAATTAACTTAGCCGCCTGAAAAAGAAATGGATTTATTTAAAAAATATTTATGACGGATTTAAGAAAAAAACTTATTTTAATAACCAATGACGATGGACTTCATGCTTGCGGAATTAACAAATTAATAGAAACCATAGCACCTTTGGGCAAAATTGTAGTTGTTGCTCCCAATGGTCCCCGTTCGGGCATGTCGAGCGCTATTACAAGTACGAATCCGATTCGGGTTACTTTACTGAAAGAAGAAGAGGATTTGAAAATATACGCCTGTACGGGTACACCAGTCGATTGTGTTAAAATTGGCATTGACAGGTTGTTGCCTCGCAAACCCGATTTGCTTGTTTCAGGTATCAACCACGGCTCAAATGCAGCGGTTGCCGTTATTTATTCGGGAACAGTAGGCGCTGCTCTTGAAGGTTGTATCATCGGAGTTCCTTCCCTTGCTGTTTCTTTGACCGACCACTCGCTTAATACCAATTTCAGTGAAGCAGCCAAATACGGTAAGTCAGTGGCGGAAAAAGTACTTAAAGAAGGACTTCCGAAAGGAATTTGCTTAAATTTAAACATTCCGAATATTCCCAAAGTAAACGGTTTGAAAGTCTGCACGCAAACAACCGGTCACTGGACAAAGGAATTTGAGGAAATGCAGGATCCATCCGGCAGAAACGTTTATTGGCTGACCGGCGAGTTTTTTAATGAAGATCCCGGTAACGTAAATAATGATGAATGGGCACTTACTAACGGTTATGCCGCCCTTGTTCCCTTACATATTGACATGACGGCATATAATTTTATTGAACAAATTAAGAAATGGGAAGAATAATAACCGGAAGAAACGGATGCTTTTGCTCCTGACTGTTATACACAGGATGTGAACAGATGAAATTTATTTATCCCTGAATTACTACAATACAAACTGTTTTTTTATTTTCTTAAAATAAAATCCTGACTTTGCACATGAAAAAAACAAAATCACTCAGAATTATTTTCAAAGAATTAACCGGAGAAAATCTTATAGCCGAAACTTCCGGTAAACAACCGGTTACTGTGGTATGCAACCACTCCCAGTTACAGGAATTAACCGAATTATCGTTTATCCTCCGTCCGGGAAATGTATTTAATTTATTAAATATTACCGAATTATCCTCTCCGTCAACAGTGAACGCCGAGTTTCTGGTATTCGAACCGGATTATCTGTTAGACATCAGCACTTTAGCCGAATGTTTCCGTTCTTACGGCAACCATTTCCTGAATTATACGCTGTTACGTTTACAGAAAAAAGAAATAACCCCGGCTATTTTACTCGGAAATACGGCAAATTTTTTCATCGACGAACTGGTCAGTGAAAATCCGGACAGTCCAACGGAATATCAGTCGACAATCAAAAAAATGTTCAAAACTTCAGCTTTTGAATTTACTGCCTGCGAAGCACTGCAAAACCCGAAAACGGAAATGGAATTTTTCGCCGCAAGCCGGAAACATTTTGAAAATATCCAGTATACTGTACGGCAATTTTTCCCAAAAAGCGGTATAGACAGAGAAAAAACGGTTTTAGAACCCTCATTTATCTGCAATGCCCTGGGTTTACAGGGACGTTTGGACTTGATGCTGAACGACTGTTCCACTTTTATCGAATTAAAATCAGGGAAAGCCATCGAAGATTTCCACACCGGCGGACGGTTTGTTCATTCTGCGGAAAATCATTACACACAAATGATTCTCTACCTTGCCGTACTTGAGTTCAACCTGGATTTGAAAGCCGACCACATCCGTTCCTGGCTACTTTATTCCAAATATCCGGTTTTAAGCAGGGAAGTTCATTCCCGGAAACAGTTGCAGAAAGCCCTGCGCCTCAGAAACCGGATTACGACTTGGGAATATGCTTTGCATACGGCAAACGATTCTTCCGTTACCGGCGAACTGCTCGACAAAATTCATTCCAAAAACCTGAATACGAAAAACCTTTCCAGCAAGTTCTTTAATAATTACCTGGCACCTTCCATCGACCATTTTGCGGTGACTTTTTCCTGTCTGAACGAAACGGAAAAGGCTTATTTTCTACGGGTTTATACTTTTATAGTGAAAGAATTATGGCTTTCCAAAGCCGGTGAACGCGAATACGAAGGCGTAAAAAAGGCGTCAGTACTGTGGAATGCACCTTTTGAAGACAAACTGACTGCCGGTGAACTTTTATACGACCTGAAAATAACCGACAACCACACTGCAGAAGAAGATCACATCATCCGGTTAGAAATCCCTGTCTATAAAGATCTGTTCCTGCCGAATTTCCGCCCCGGCGACACTGTGGTTTTATACGAACGGAACACGGCAACGGATACGGTCAACAACCGTCAGGTTTTCAAAGGCGCGATTGAATTAATGGAAGGCAACACACTGATAATAAGGCTTCGTTATCGCCAGAAAAATCCGCAAGTCTGGAATCCCGACTCCCTCTACGCCGTTGAACACGATTATATGGATACGACTTTTACCGGAATGTTTCGGGCCTTAACCACTTTTCTTCATGCCAATCAGGACAGGAAAGCATTGATACTGCCTTCACCGTCCACTGTTCACCCTTCACCCTTCACCATTCACCTCATCGCAGGGCCTCCCGGCACCGGCAAAACTTCCATTGCTCTGAAACAGATGGTGGAAACCGAACTCCAAAAGGATAGCAGCAATGTACTACTGCTTGCCTATACCAACCGTGCGGTGGACGAGATTTGCAAAGCCCTGTCAAACATCAGTCAGTCACTCCCGTACATTCGCATCGGCAGCAAATTAAACTGTACGCCGGAATTTCGTTCACATTTGATGGAAAACCATTTGGATAGATGCAATAACCGTCAGGATGTGACGGAAGTCATCAGACATTGCCGGATTTTTGTTGGAACGACAGCTTCCATTTGGAACAAGCCGGAACTGTTTAACCTGAAGCATTTCGACCTGGCCATTATCGACGAGGCAACACAGCTTTTGGAACCGCATCTTCTGGGTATTTTCTGCGCCCGAAACAGTACGGGTGCAAATGCCATTGAACGTTTCGTACTGATCGGCGACCACAGGCAGTTACCGGCGGTTGTCCTACAAAGTAAAGAGGAAAGCAGGGTAAATGAACCTGTTCTCAATGCCGCCGGACTGACCGATTTGAGTAATTCACTGTTTGAACGACTCTACCGCAAATACAGCAGGGAAGGTACCACTTCCACTTGCACCATGCTCACTCGCCAGGGACGGATGCATCCGACAATTGCAGCTTTCCCTTCCATGTATTTTTATGATAATTGCCTGAAAACAGTCGGTTTACCACATCAAACCGAGGAATGGACAAATCGCAGTCGCTTACATTTTTATTCGGTCAAACCTTTAAAAAATGAATTTTCAGACAAGGCGAATCTCAATGAAGCCCTGAAAGTACTGGAAATCTGCCATGAACTGTATCGTGAATGTTCCGACGCCGGCGCCGTTTTTAATCCGGATGATATTGGGATAATCACGCCTTACCGAAATCAGATTGCACTGATTCGCAAAAAGTTACAGGAAACCAGAATAGAAAAATTTGCATCTGTTACGGTTGATACGGTCGAACGCTTCCAGGGCAGTCAGCGGGACACAATCATTTATTCGTTTTGTGTGAAAACGGAAAGCCAGTTGACCGCTTTACCAAACTGGTCGGAAGAAAACGGCCAGCGTATCGACCGCAAACTCAACGTTGTATTGACACGCGCCCGGAAACGACTTTTTATTGTCGGGAATACCAGATTATTATGTAAAAATGAGATTTACCGGAAATTGATAGAACATATGGTGATTAATCATTAATCAACGCAGCTGTCATTGCAAACTGCGAATACCTTATATTTTATTTACTTTTTCCATTTTCAAAAGAAAATCTTAACTTTGCAAAAAAAAAAAAAACAGTTTAATCAATGAATATAGAATTATTTATTCGTAAAAATATCCGTCATCTCAAACCTTATTCCTGCGCGAGAGACGAATTTCAAGGTATAGCTTCCGTCCATCTGGATGCCAATGAAAGTCCCTATAACCCAAATTTTAACCGTTATCCGGACCCGCTTCAACGTACACTGAAAGAAAAAATAGCCGAAATTAAAAATGTACGTCCTGCACAGATAATGACCGCTAACGGTAGCGATGAGGCCATTGATTTGGTTTTCAGGATTTTTTGCGAACCGCGTGAAGATAATGTCGTGGCGATGGAACCTACCTACGGCATGTATAAAGTTGCAGCAGACATTAATGATGTAGAATACCGCCCTGTACTGCTGGAAGAAAATTTTCAACTGAATGCTTCCAAATTACTGACGACTACGGACAAACATACGAAAGCGGTTTTCCTCTGTTCACCGAACAATCCTTCGGGCAATTTGATGAACCACGAAGAAATACGGGCAATCATACAGAATTTCAACGGTATTGTCGTTATTGATGAAGCGTATGTTGATTTTTCAACCGAACAGACCTGGTTAAAGGAACTGGATAATTATACGAATCTAATTGTTTTACATACTTTTTCCAAAGCATGGGGACTGGCTTCCCTGCGTTGCGGACTGGCTTTTGCTTCAGAAGAAATCATCGCTTTGTTCAACAAAGTGAAATATCCGTATAATGTTAACAGACTGACACAGAACCAAACACTTGACGAACTGAATTACGGAGACCGGAAAAATACCTGGGTGGAAATGATTCTTACAGAGCGCGAGCCACTTGCGGAAGCACTGAAATCTTTGCCTGTAGTTGAAAAAATATACAAATCGGATGCCAATTTCCTTTTGGTCAAAGTAAGGGACGCTGATAAAACCTACCGTTTTTTAACGGAAAAAGGAATTATTGTCCGCAACAGGAATAAAATTCCACTGTGCAACAACTGCCTGCGGATTACCGTAGGTACTCCGGATGAAAACCACGCTTTAATCAACGCCTTAAAGGATTTTTCTAATTGTTTGAACAAATGAAACGGGTATTGTTTATTGATCGTGACGGGACACTGATTGTCGAACCACCGGTAACTTTTCAGGTTGATAATCTGGAACAGCTGGTATTTACACCGACTGTGATACGGAACCTGTATTTTATACGTGAGAAACTTGATTTTGAACTGGTTATTGTGACCAATCAGGACGGTTTGGGAACGCCTGCTCATCCCATGGAAAATTTTGAAACCATACAACGGAAAATGTTGGATATATTTCAAAACGAAGGGATTACTTTCGACAGGATATTTATTGACCCGTCTTTGCCGGAAGATAATTTACCGACAAGAAAACCGGGAACTGCCATGTTAACGGAATACCTGACGGGTGATTATGATTTGGCAAATTCTTTTGTCATCGGCGACCGCCTGACGGATGTGGAATTAGCAAAAAATTTAGGTTGCAAAGCCATTCTCTACAATGATGAATCGCTTTTGGAGCAAAACGAATCCCTAAAGCCTTTTTGCGCTTTAGCAACTGTGGACTGGAACAGAATTTCAGAATTTCTTTTTGCAAAGGAACGCCGTGCTGTTGTTCGACGTACCACCAAAGAAACGGATATTTACATGGAAATCAATTTGGACGGAAACGGGAAAACCACCGTATCAACAGGTTTGCATTTTTTTGACCACATGCTGGAACAAATTGGGAAACACGCCGGAATGGATTTGACAATCCGGGTGAAAGGCGATTTGGAAGTGGACGAACATCATACGGTTGAAGATACGGGAATTGCTTTGGGCGAGGCTTTGTTTCAGGCCTTAGGCGACAAACGGGGCGTTGAACGTTACGGTTTTTATTTGCCTATGGATGAAAGCGTCTGTTTAGTTACAACAGATTTTGGCGGGCGTCCGTGGCTGGTTTGGGACGTCACATTCAAACGGGAAAAAATCGGCGACATGCCAACTGAAATGTTCATACATTTCTTTAAATCTTTGAGTGATGCGGCAAAAATGAATTTGAACATTCGCGCAGAAGGTGAAAACGAACACCACAAAATCGAAAGCATTTTCAAAGGATTTGCCAGAGCGATTAAAATGGCGGTTAAACGCGATGTTTTTAATTTTGAATTGCCATCTACAAAAGGAATTTTATAAATTTTAGAAAAACAGTCATACACAATCAATAATATTAAAAACGTTAAAGTTATGAAATTAAAGTATTTATTAGGATTTTTAGTTGTTTGTATTTTATTTACACTGGATTCGTGTAAATCTAAGGGAAGTGCATACAAAGCGGCTTATGAAGCAGCTAAGGAAAAGGAAATACAGGAAGAAACAGGGACCAAAGTTTCTTATCCTGCTACTTCAGCAGTTGTTCAGAAAGAAAAAATTACGGTGGTTGACAGTTTAAGTTTCTCTATTCAACGGTATAACATAGTTGTCGGCAGTTTTACCAACAAGACGAACGCCCTGTCTCTGAAAGAACGCATGACAGGTAAAGGCTATTCCGCTTTTTTAGCCCAAAACACAAAAGGCATGTATCGGGTCATTGCGGCTACTTTCGACAATAAAACCGACGCCGCTGTGGAACGGGATAATATCAAGAATAAGTATTATCCTGAATTTCAGGATGCCTGGATACTTGACAGGAATTGAGGGTGAAAGGTAAAAGGTGAAAGGTAAAAGGTAAAGGGTAAAAGGTGAAGGGTAAAAGGTAAAAGATGCAAGGTAAAGGGTGAAGTACTTGGCCTTTCACCTTTCACCTTTCACCCTTTCATACTCCGGTATGTCTTTGAAAAAACAGTATTCCCTTTTTTCGTAATCAATCCGACAACAATAATGTTGAATGCCGTTGCTCACAATAAGCCACGGAACATTCAAACGCATGTTGTAGCGTGTAATCTGGTCGAACGTATTTTGTTTGACCGGTACCGACGGAGCTTTGTATTCGATAATCATCAAAGGATGCAGATATTCATCGTAAAGAACTGTGTCACAGCGTTTTTTTACATTCCCCAGTTCAATGCCGATTTCATTTGCAAGACGGGATTGGGGATATTTTTTATGCGTAATCAAATATGAAACAAAACGCTGACGCACAAATTCTTCCGGTGTCAAACGCACGAACTGTTTCCTTAAACGGTCAAAAACATACGTTTTTCCGTTTTCCTTTCTGATATTTAATTCTGCCGGCGGAAGATTTAATTCCATCATTTTCCCGTATCCTGTTTTTTGTTTACCTTTGCAAAAATACACATTTTAAACAGGATTACATAATTACAGGATTACATAATTCAACATGTTAATTTTGTAATTATGTAATTCTACTAATCAATCACGATGAAAACGAAACAGGAAATAGTTGAAAACTGGTTGTCACGCTACACCAGGAGACCTTTGGAAGATTTCACCCCTTACATTTTATTGACCAATTTCAATAAATATGTTGAAATCTTTGCCGATTATTATAAAGCACCGATTATCGATCTGGACGGCAATATGCCGAATGCTTCGGCCGATGGAATTACCATAATCAATTTCGGAATGGGTTCTGCGAATGCCGCTACAGTCATGGATTTACTGAGCGCCATTAAACCCAAAGCCACTCTGTTTCTCGGAAAATGCGGCGGTTTGAAACCCAAAAACGTTGTGGGCGATTATATCCTGCCTATTGCCGCTATCCGCGGGGAAGGTACTTCCAACGACTATTTACCACACGAAGTTCCCTCTTTGCCGGCATTCAGTTTGCTTCGCGCCGTTTCTTCCATCGTGAGAAATCACGGAAAAGACTACTGGACGGGAGCGATTTACACGACCAACCGCCGTGTGTGGGAATATGATGAAGCGTTCAAGGAATATCTCCGGAAAATTCGTGCGATAGGTGTTGATATGGAAACGGCAACTTTGTTTACCGTTGGTTTTACAAACCGGATTCCTACCGGAGCACTTCTGTTAATTAGCGACCAGCCGATGATTTCGGAAGGGATTAAGACTGAAATAAGCGACCAGGCTGTTACCCGGAATTTTGTAGAAGAACACGTTCGGATAGGCATTGAGTCTTTGAAAACAATTATTGAAAACAAGGAAACGGTAAAACATCTCCGTTTTGAATGGTAAGTTATGGCTAAAGAATTGGGATTTGAGGAAATAAAGCAAGACATTTTATCCGGGAAGTTTGCGCCGGTGTATCTGTTTCAGGGCGACGAATCTTATTTTATCGACCGGCTAACCGATTTGTTGATTAAAAATGGTTTGGATGATTCGGAGCGCGATTTTAACCAAATTATTTTTTATGGAATGGAAACCAATGCCCGCACGGTCATCGCCTCCTGCAAACGTTTTCCGATGATGGCGGAACGACAGCTGGTGGTCCTGAAAGAAGCCCAGGGCATGAAAGATATCGACGAATTGGTTCATTACGTCAAACAGCCGCTCCGGTCTACGGTTTTGGTGATTAATTACAAACACGGAAAACTGGATGGCCGGAAAAAATTAGCCGGCGAAATCGGGAAAATCGGGGTTCCCTTTGAATCGAAAAAGTTATATGAAAATCAAATTCCTGCTTTTATTATCCGGTATCTTCAGGGAAGAAACGTGAAAATCGAACAAAAAGCATCTCTCTTGTTAACGGATTATCTGGGAAATGATTTGAGTAAACTGACCAATGAACTGGAAAAGCTGATCATCTCGCTTCCTTCAAACAATGCACAGATAACATCCTTATTAATAGAGAAAAACATCGGTATCAGCAAAGATTACAATAATTTTGAGTTGCAGAAAGCCATCGCTTCCAAAGACATCCTGAAAGCCAACCGGATTGCAAAATATTTTGAACAGAATCCAAAAAACAATCCGTTAATCGTTACATTGACGGTACTGTTCAACTTTTTTACCAACCTGATGATTTGCCATTACGAAGGAAACAAAACCGAACCTCACCTGATGTCGGTACTCGGTTTCCGGTTTAATTTTCAAATCACGGACTACATACAGGCTATGAAAAACTATAACCCCGCGAAAACCATGCGGATCATTTCCCTCATCCGAACCACCGACGCCCAATCCAAAGGGGTTGATAACGTTTCGCTTCCCGACGGGAAATTGTTGGCGGAACTGCTATATAAGATCATGCATTGACAATATACAAAACCCGGTATTTGTTTTTACCGGTGAATATTAATAACTGCCACTTCTGTCGTTCCCGCTTTCACGGGATTTATTCAAAACGCATCCCGGGCAATCATCGCAAAGGCCGGCGGAACGGTTTTTTTGAAAGAAAACTTTATAAATCTTCTTTACGGCAAAAGCAACTACTACGATTCCAATTAATATAACAATGATGTATTGCAACATAAGTTCGGTTGAATTTTTACGTAAAGGTAATAAAATTACTTCTCAGAGGTGCATTCGACTGTGTCAATTTTCAATTCAAAATCAATAGTGAAGCAATCCGGGATAAGCACAGTTCATTTGTCCTTCCGCGGCGGTTGCAGGAGGCCTTTATGCACAGGCGACAGGGCAGAGGAATTGACAGTTGACAATCATACTCCATCTTTATTTTCATTTGAAGTAAAGTTAACGTTTTTTTTTGTATTTTTGCCTGCCGTTTTTCCGGCATTAAAAAAATCAAACATGAACAAGATAAATCAATTATTCCAGCAAAAAAAGGAGAAAATCCTGTCCGTTTATTTCACAGCCGGATTCCCTCAACCGAATGATACGGGGAAAATAATCAAAGCGTTGCAAGCCAACGGTATTGACATGATAGAAGTCGGCATCCCGTTTTCCGACCCGATGGCCGACGGGCCTGTCATTCAGGAAAGCAGTACGGTTGCCCTTCGCAACGGCATGAATTTGAAACTTCTGTTTTCGCAACTGTCTGCAATCGCCGGTGAAATACATATCCCGCTGATTATGATGGGCTATCTGAATCCGGTTATGCAATACGGATTTAAGAAGTTTTGCAGGGATTGCCACCTGGCAGGTGTTTCGGGAATCATTATCCCTGATTTGCCGTTCGATGATTATCTGAATAACTACAAATCCATCGCCGATAACCATGATTTAAGAATAATTATGCTGATCACGCCCGAAACTTCCGAAGAGCGAATCCGGCGGATTGATGCGCATACGGAAGGATTTATCTATACGGTTTCTTCTGTGGCGACAACGGGTGCGCAAAAAAACTTTGACGAAAAGAAACAGGCTTATTTCCGCCGAATCAACAATATGGGGTTACGTAATCCACGCATGATAGGCTTTGGAATATCCAACAGGGAAACTTTGGACGCTGCTTTTGAAAACGCTGCGGGAGCGATTATCGGAAGTAAATTCATCAGTTTGTTGAGGGAAGAAAAAAGTCCGGAGGAGGCTGTCCTGTCTTTGTTGCGCACCATATCTTAGAACGGATAACCGATAGCCACATAAACCGCCGAGTTGTTACGGAAATTTTTTTTCAAAAAAACATACCGGCTGCCTGCCGGTTTTGCGGGGTCATACACGCGCGTTCCCGCATCAAGCCGCAAAATCAGAAAACTTAAATCGAACCGCAATCCGATACCTGCACCTGTCGCCAATTCTTTGTAAAAAGAATTCCACCTGAAAAGTCCGCCGGGTTGGTTGGGATAATCTTTTATTGTCCAAATATTTCCACAATCGACAAACAGGGCAGGTTCCAGCCAGTTGAGAATTTTATACCGGTATTCGGCGCTGAGAATAAAACTGATGTCGCCGACATGGAAAACCATACTGTTGGCGTCCTGCCTGCTCAACGAACCCGGACCTAAGTACCTGGTCTGCCAGCCTCTGACGCTGTTCGGCCCGCCGGCGTAATACCTTTTTTCAAATGGCATAATACTTGAGTTTCCGTAAGAATAAGCCGTTCCCAAAGCGGCATGAAATGCGACTCCGTCCTTTCCGCTTAACCGGACGGTTTCGGAATAATCAATATCGCCTTTCAGATACTGGGCAAAAGGATTTCCGAAAATCTCACGCCGGCCGCTTCCGTCCCTGTGCGCTTTCGTTAAGGAAAAAATCCCGTTCAAAACGTTGCCCGAAGATTCCAGGTTGAAACGCACGGTGTATAAACGCCGGCGAAACTGTCCGGAACTGGCGTTGGTATAAATCAGATTGTAGCCGCTCCCGGCCGTAAATATATTTTCGTAGCTGTAACGGGTTAAAGAATCCACACGATTATCCAGATAATCCTGGAAACGTTCTGATTTCCAGGGCATCGCCACATAGTTAATGTTAAGTAGATTGACCGTATGCGTCAGGATATTGTTGCGCCCCGACCACCGGAATTGCCAGTTAAAATTGAAAAAATTACGGGTATATTGCGGCCTTTTCTGGATATTGAATCCCAGTCCGTATTGTGTTTGGGAATTATATCTGTCTTTGATATAATTGTTTATAAAAGGCAGGTGAATTGCGGGAAAAGTCAGGGACGGAGTGATTCCAAATTCGTAAAAATCATGTCCGAGTGCATCGCCCTCTTTTTCGTCCACAAATTCGTAAGCACCGTTCAGGCGGATATTAAACTGTTCCGAACCGTTGAAAAGATTTTGGTTTCCATAGTTAATTTCTGCGGAAATACCCAAATCGCCGGCTTTATTTGTGCCGTTCAGACTGGTCTGGTTGGAATGGGTATCGCCGGGGGCAAGGTAAATTTCGCAATCCAAAAGGGTCGAATCGGAATAATTTCCTTCTTTGAATTTCAGGTCTGCCCGCCCTACGCTGTTAAGCGCCCTGAAAAGGTTGAGCGTTGATTCGGCAGCTCGTTCACGGAACAATCCTCCGGAGCGCACCAATATTTTATCCGCGATTACTTTGGGCCGGAGAAAGCGGAAGCCACCGTAGTAAATATCAATACCGTTTTGGGTAACGGAATCGACGACGACATAATTTTCGCCGTTCACGAAATCGAATCCGCTGAAAACTTTTACTTTTCCGATACGGTAAACCTTGGATAGAGTCGTATCTTTCAGAATCAGAGTCAGGTTCACCCCGTTGGATTGCAAAGCCGTATCGGCCAGATAATGCAGATTGTCGACGGTAGACAGGTAGTAGCCGCTGTTACGCAAGCGGTTGCTCACACGGAGCATTTCCTGTTCGAGGGTCGACATGTTGAAAATCGTGCCGGGTTTAAGGATTGTACCACGGTTTTCCCTGGAAAAAATGTTGCGTCCGAATCGTCCTGCAGGATTCTGTCTACGGGAAAAACCGGTTGAATCGGAACTGTTTCCTGTCCTGCGGATTCCGTTTGCCAGACTGTTCATATCCCCGTTCGGCAGGCTAATTTCGTAATTCCTGATTCGATAGGGGCTTCCTTCGTGAATGTGGTAATCGACGGAAATTTTTTTATCCGCCGTATCAAGACGGGCATGTACCCGCGCATTCAGGTAACCCCGGTTTTTCATTTCGATAGCCATTTCGTTGAGGGATTGGTTAAGCAAACTTTGGCTGAAAATAACGGGTGGATTTCCCGTTTTGCGAATCATCTTTTTGAACCATGAAGAATCGTTGTCTACCCAATTGTAAATCATCAAACCTAATTTCGGGTCATTGGGTTTTTGCCGGACAAATTCCAGTAAGGCGGTTTTGGGAATGGCGTCCGAATCGGTTTCAATACTGATTTTGTCCAGAAGGTATTGTCCTTCGGGAATATATCTGGCGGTATTACAAGCGAAAAACGCAAGCAATACAAACCCTGAAAATAAATATTTTGTCCCTGTCCGTCCCATGACCGCAAAGATACGAAATAATACAAAAAATAGTAAGCCGTATTCGCAGGCCGGCAATTCAGGGATAAATAAAATTCGGTGGTGATTTAAAAAGTATGCGGCTATAAAAAATTGACAATGAGGAAAAAAAACTGTATTTTGGTTGAATAAAAATACAGATAGAACTTTGTTGCGCGGTATGATTTTGTACATTGTTTATTATAGATTGCTTCAGGCTTCGCCTTCGCAATGACGCGGCGAAGTTGAAATACCGCAGCCGTCACCGGCGAAGGCGAAGCCTGAAGCAATCCGGGGAAAAAAAACAATACACAAAATAAAACCGCGTGAAGTATATGTGAAATAATTTGAATCTGCGGAACATAGAATTCACCTCATGCCCCTTGTTTTTCAAAAATTATGCCTAACTTGCGCTTCCTAATTTAAACTATAAAAACAACTAATATCATGAAACTTCTACTGTTAAGCAATTCTACCAATACGGGCGAACCGTATTTGTTTTGGCCGAGAAAAGAAATAAAAACATTTCTTGGGGAGAAACCTGTAACCGCTTTGTTTATTCCTTATGCAGCAGTCACTTTTAGTTATGACGAATACGAAACGAAAGTTGAAAACAGGTTTTCGGAATTAGGGCACCACATAACGGGCATTCATCATACCAAATACCCGGCTCGGGCGATAGAAGCGGCAGAAGCTATTGTTGTCGGAGGCGGCAACACATGGCAACTGGTGCGGCAAATGCACGACCTCGGATTAATGAAGCCTGTCCGGAAGAAAGTACTGGAAGGAACACCCTACGCGGGCTGGAGCGCCGGAGCGAATATCGCCTGCCCCACTTTGCAGACAACCAATGATATGCCCATTATTGATCCGCGTGGATTCGACACATTGAATTTAATACCGTTCCAAATCAATCCGCATTATATAGATGTACATCCCGTCGGCTTTGGCGGAGAAACACGGGAAGTCCGCATCAAGGAATTTATTGAAATTCATCCGGATATATATGTTTTAGGTTTGCGCGAGTCCACATTATTGAAACTGGAAGAAGACCGCTTGCAATTGATTGGTTCGAGGACGGCGCGTCTGTTCAAAAAAGGCGAAGCCCCGAAAGACTTGTATGCTACGGATGATTTGTCGTTTTTGTTGAATGATACTTTCTGAAGGGGTGAATTTCAAAGTGTTGCCTCTGTCATTCCTGCGCAGGCGGGAATTACAGAGGCAACACTTTGAAATTCACCCCTTCAGATGGAAGTTTATTGCAAATCGTCCTGTGAAATCAAATTGTTGAAAACAGCATAAATGGTTAGACCTGAAATGGTTTTGATGCCGGTTTTCTTGGTAATATTTTTACGGTGCGAAATAACCGTGTGTACCGAGATACAGTGTTTGCCGGCAATCTCCTTATTTGTCAATCCTTTGGCTACGGCAACGAGAATTTCTTTTTCCCTGTCGGACAAATCAACGCTGTCTGCGGAATTTACACCCCGGTTTGCGAACGCTTGTATGGTACGCTGTAATTTTTTCCGCATTTTGAGACTGTCGTCATAAATATTCAGCACGCAGTCGAAACCGGCAAGCGTTTCGCTGTCGGCGTATCCGTAAAGGACAGCCGCCACAATAATTTGTGGATAGCCGGGAAATAAATCCCTGACGACAAATTGTTTGTGAAAATGGATAAGGACGGGATTAATCAGGATAATATCAAACGGTTTGTTTTCCGTTTTGTTTTGGAACGATTGAAAATCGCAATACATACCGGTTATCGTAAATTCGGCGTTTTCTTCGAGCAGTTTTTTCATTCCTTGCCGGACGACAGGGGACGGCTCAATAATGATCACTTTGTTTTTGTTCGGACGGTTCATTGAAAGGTATGTTCGATTCGTTCAACCAAAGCGATTAATATCTGGTCTTCCAGTAAGGTATGCTTGCTCAAATCCGATTCAAACAAAAACAGGTCAATCAGCACATTCCGGCATTTTTCAATGGTACATTCCGGCGGAAGATATTTGATGATAATATTCTTCAAATCATTCAGCGCCGCATCAAGATTACTGTGGTTGCGTCCGTATTCCCTGATTTTGTAGCGGTCGGTTTTTTTTCCTTCAAGCAATGCCCGGATGTACGGAAATACGATTTGTTCTTCATAATCGAAATGGGCAACGATTTCCTGTTTGTATTTTTCGCAGAATCCCATCAGCATCCCGCCGTGTTTCATCTGGCTGCGGTCGACCAAGTTCAAAACCTGGTTGATTACTTCAGGCATCCGGTTTTTGAGGTATTCCTGATGGGAATTTTGCAGATACCGCATCAAATCGTCTAACGGGATTTGCATCAAAGTATTTGCATCCGGAGAATAATCGTCAAACGTATACAGATTGCAGACTAACAGGAAAAGCGGAACGGAAATCCCGTTTTTTTCACACACCTGTTTTACCGTGCATTCGCCCAGCCCGAGCCTCAGTCCAAAGCACGGGAAAACAAACAGCAACCGGTAGTTGGTAAGCGCCAAATCTGCCGCTTTCATCTTTTCGGAGAACAGACATTGTTCCATCTTTTCTTTTTTTTAGCTAAAACTTAAAGGACAAAGGTAATGCTTATTTATTACATAAACCAAATTTGGTTGCAGATGGGGTGAATCTGCGATCGCCGATGGCGTAAACGGTAATTCCCGTCTTTACACTGAAAGCCATCGTAGCAACGAGTAAAAGCAGGCTGATGAATAAAATATACTTTTTGCATGGTATGGTTTTGTGCATTACAGATACCCTGCAGGCAATAATCCCGTCAGGGATTGAAGCTCGGTAGAAACGTTTGATCGCACAGCGCCCCGCATGACGTCAGTTATGCGGACAAATGCCGCATCTCTGTGGGATGCCGCATAATTGAGAATTGACAATTATTTTCTTCATTCTCAATTCTTCATTCTCAATTAAAATAACTCTGGATTGCTTCAGGCTTCGCCTTCGCCGGTGACGGCTGCGATTATTTAACCATGCAACAAATTCAAAAGGACTTATGTTAAAAGTCATCTTCATTGACGGATTATTTTTCATGCTCCGGCAACGGGTCTTTCCACATGGAACGGTTCTCTAAAAACTCCGGAACGGGCATATAAATCCTCAGCGTAAGATTGAAGTCATCGCTACCGGTGGGTAGCCAGTTGCTTTCTTTCGCTTTGCCGGGGCTTTCGCGACTCAGGCAGATGTCGAGCGAACCGTCGGCGTTGTACCTGAGCGGGTCGCGGTCGCCGATGGCGTAGCGGCGAATGGGGTTTTCGACCAGATAACGTTTACTGTCGTAAACCGTGTATGACCAGAATGCCTGTGCCGGCGGCAACTGCCCTTTGTCGAAATGAATACGGTAACGGTTTTTCCCGTTCAGCGGTTTGCCGTCCTTATCCGTGGCGTAGTAGTAATAGACGGCTTCTTCGAGAGGCAATGCGCCCAAACCGCGGTATGCGACGAGTGCACGCAGATTGTAGTCGGTTTTGTAATCGCCTTTTTTTGCGGCGGGGTCGAAGGTTACTTTGCCGAAGTAGCCGCCTTCGACGGGTTTTCCCAATTCCGCATACACATCGGCGGGGACTTGCTTCAGGGCTTTCTGCGTTTCGCGGTCGAAGCCGGACAGGTCAAATTGCAGTCCCGCGCCCACTCCGATGGCGGCCATGCGCCGGACAATGGCGCTGTCGGCCTCAAAGGGCGGATTATCCGTCAATAAAGCATTGGCGTAATTGAAAAAGGTGTCTGTCGAAATGCTTTTTACAATATCGACTACGGATTTTCCATCCCTGTTTTCGGGCAGGAAGTTGCCATAGAGCCTGTGCCGGCGTAACGAATCGGCTTTTTGTCCGCTTTTGTCCAGCCAGGCCGAAAGCGTTTGGAGCACAAACTGCTGCTGCAGGGGATAAACGAAATCCCGCTGGTCTTCGGGGCTGTTCACCTGTATGCGTCCGATTGCCCACACCAGATTAGTGGGCGACTCGACCCGCGTCAGGCCTTCGGGCGTTTCGCCCGTCCAGCCGGGAGGAGTGATGAGGTACTTTTGAGCGCCCGTGCCGGTGGTGCGCTTGCCGGGCAGGAAGAAATTGTTTGTCCACGCATCCTGTAAGGGAAAAACGTAATAACGCCCCCGGGTATCCGGTATTTCCACCACAACGGCATCCCTGCTCAGTTCCAGGAAGGCGACGGAATAGTTTGTGTCGTTGTTGGGCGCCACCACCTGCCGGAAAGTATGGTCGGGAAATACATTGTACGCAAACAGGTAATTGTCCGGAATCGGATAGTTCAACCGCGTTACATCCGTATAGACGAGCGGCATGACAAAGAGGTATGCTTCCTGCGCCAGCACTGTCACTTCGTCTTTCGACAGTCCGGTTCTGCTGTTTCCCGTGCAGGATGAAAGAAACACTGCAATCGACAGGAAAAGGTATTTTCCTGAAATTTGAATCTTTTTCATTGGATATTTGTTTGTTTTGTTACTTTATCTTTTCATATTCTAATATTCATCTTCTCTTCAACGGACAATGGTTTGTTGTAATCCTTGTTATCTTAAAGTAATCTTGAAATGTTATTTCTTTCATTTTTTATATTGAGTAACCCGCTTATGCGTAATTTGAATACTTTGTCTGTTGATCCATCTTACATTGATTTTATGGTTAATTTATTTTATTATGCAAAGATAGCATTTCTCCCTGATCTGAGATATACTAAAATTCAAAATATTTCGTTATTTGTTTAATTAATAATATGAAAAATATGGAAGATATCAGCAAGGGTTCTAATACTCTTACAAAAAATGCAATATCTAAATTCATTGTGAGATTTGACTGGATGGCAACTCCCGATATCAATATTGTGGATATAGTTAACCAATTATCAAAATTTTACGATAGAAGAGAGCAAAATATCCGAACAAACGTGAATCTCACTTTTAAAGACAATCAAGCTCCGGGCATTACACAAAGTCAAGCTACCGATTACAGGCTAATAAAAGAATCTAACAATTCTGTTTTAACATTTATCCATGAATCCAATGCTTTCTATTTTGAAACCTCTCGATATGTTGATTGTAGTATATATGGAGATTCGATAAAGCAGGTTATTGATATTATAAAAGAGGGAAAAAGCGATTTAAAATCAACACGAATTGGAATGAGGTTTATTAATAATTTTCATTCTTCATGCATAAAAGAAACATCTAAAATTTTTAATAGTGAGGTTGCCAAGCATCTTATGTTTATAGCATCAAAAGAAAAAGTATCCAGAATAATTAATCAGGAAGAGTATAATTTGGACAGTTCCAAATTGCGAGTGGTCTATGGCATTCCCAATAAATTTTATCCTGCAATACTTAATAATTTTGATTTGCTGTTAGATATTGATTCTATTGATGATACACAAGAATCTATTGGAAATTGGGAACAGGTATTAAAAAATCTTAATCATGCAGCATACCATAAGTTTGTTGAATTTATGCTGCCAAAATACCTTGAAACATTGAAATAATATGGATAAAATACCTGCTGCTGATTTTTCATGGAACGAGTCGGATATAAACAAACAATCTCAAGTTGAAGTTCCGGAAATAGCGCCACTATCGGAAGTTGTACCCAAAAGGATAGTTGTTGAATATGATATCGCAAAAAACATTGAAAATATCAGCCCGCAAATCAAAACAGATATTGAGTAGAATTTGTCAAGGTGACATATTTAAAGATATTGAAATATTGGAAAACATTTCCATTACAGGGTCAAAAATTCTTGTAAATAAAATCGTATTTCCTTATATTATTTGTTTGAATCAGGAATGTGATTTGGAAAACGATTATAATGAAAACAATTTACCTGCTACCGAAACTAATCATAAAGACTCCTGTTTGTTACATTTAGCAATAGCGCCTCTTTTTTTATTTGACCAATTTTTGACGGGAAAGCACTGGGGTGATATTCTAAAATCAAATTATACCGCTAAAAGACAGGATACTAAAGTAAAACTAATTATTGATAATGAAATTCCCCGTTATCATTATTTGAAATTTCCGGATAAAGATGTCATGCCGGAATTAATAATTGATTTTAAGCATTTCTTTACAATGAATAGAAATCTTTTGTATAAAAACATTGACAAACGGATTTGTTCTATGGAAGATTTGTTTAAAGAAAGAATATCCCAACGTTTTTCTAACTTTATTTCAAGAATTGGATTACCTGAAGAAACAAAAGACTAACAATTTAACTTGATGACATTGGGCAAGAGCCTGCGCCGGGCAGGATATAATATTTTACTCATCAATATAAATCTAACATTGATGCATTAAGTTTGTTTTTGGTTTCACGCCAATCAGGCAGATATGTATCCATTATAAGCGATAAAACCCTTGCCGTGATTGTGATGCATTATGTGTCCGAGTTCGTGAACGACAATATATTCCAGACATTCTACCGGTTTGCGGGCAAGTTGCAGGTTGAATGAAACAGTCCCTGTTGTTCCGCTGTATGTTCCCCAGCGAGTTTTCATATATTTGACTACCCACCGTTTACATTGCAAGCCTGTTTTTTGTTCCCAGACAGGAAGCAGGCGGTTGATTTCATCTTTCAAGTATTTCCGCAAAACTTCATTTACATAATTTTCACGCTGTTTTGCCGTGCTTTCCTTGTGGACAGTTAAAATTGCCTTTTCGCCGTCAAGCAGGAAATTGTCGGCTTGACCGCTGTATTCTACCTGCAAATCATATGGTTTGCCCCAAACGTAAATTGTCTCCCCCGATACAAATTCCCGCTCGCTATGGCGCAACTGTCCGGCAAATTTACTTTGTTGTGTGCGTATCCAACCGATTGCACATTAACAAGTCCGTATGCTCTTTCACCAGTCGTAGCCGTTTGTCCACCACCGAAGGGATTTCGTGTTCATAGTGAGTTACATATATCAGGGATTTCCGGTCTGTACAATAGTTTTCGATGATGCTGCGCACACGCTTTTTGTTGGATGAATCCAGGCCATGCAACGGCTCGTCCAAGATGAGCAGGTCGGGGCGTTTGACAAACGCACGTGCCAGCAAGACCAGTCGCTGTTCGCCTGACGAAACAGTCAAAAATGACCGGTCTTTCAGATGTTCCACTCCGAACAGCCGCATCCAGAGCAGGGCTTCGGCTTTCTGCCCGTCCGTGCACCGGCGATACAGGCCTGTTGTATCAAAAAATCCCGAACCGGCAATGTCGCGGCAGGAAACGTTTTCACGGTAATACAGGTGCATTTCGGGCGAAATGTAGCCGATGTGTTTCTTGATGTCCCAAATGCTCTCGCCGCTTCCTCTTTTCCGGTCAAACAGGGTAATGTCATTGGCATAAGCCTGCGGATTATCGGCGGCCACCAAACTCAACAAGGTCGATTTCCCGGAGCCGTTTTCGCCCAGTAACGCCCATTTTTCGCCCCGTTTTACATGCCAGTCGAGAGCGTCCAGTATCGTTCGCTTTCCGTAGCGGATATGTACGTTTTTGAATATAAGCGCATTTTCAAACGGAACAGTTATTTCTCCGTCTTCTTTCAGTAAATCCCAATCAAGGTTTTCCTGACAGGGAAATAACATGTTGTGCAAGTCGCTGTTCTGCATGAATTTTTTACGCGAAACGGCCTCATACACCGTTTTATCCCTGACCGGCAAAACGTGCGTTATCATTTCGGGAATATCGGATACATTCGACACTACCAGCACAATTTGAAGTCCTTCCAGCCGGGACATCCTGACAAACAGCGCGTTGAGAATGTCGCGCGACTTTTTATCCAGTCCGATATACGGATTGTCCAGAACCAGTATTTGGGGCTTTTTCAACAAAGCCCCGACAATGAGAAATTTTCGCAATTCGCCGCTTGACAGCAGGTTTACGGGCTTGTCCAGCAGATCTTCGATGGCGAAGGAAGCTGTCAGGAACTTCATCCGGTCCGGCGCTTCCGTTCCATTCCGGAACAGTTCACCGACAGGCGGATACTCCTGCCCGTCGCCTGCGTTCCAGCGTTGCTGGTAATAGCTGTTTTGCAAGTCTGCCAGACTGTAAATATCGGTGAACGAAACACTTTTAACCACTGAAGAAACAGGCTGTTCCGCACCCGTGTGGCCGGAGCAGACCACTCTTCCGCTTTTGAGCGCGTGTTTTCCGGTCAGGATGTCAATCAAGACGGTTTTTCCTGCCCCGTTAGGACCTGTGACTGCCCAGTGTTCTCCCCTGTTGATACGCCAGTTGACCGGACGGGAGAATGTTATCTCCTGCAGGCGGGGCGTTGCATTTTCGACTGTTACAATATTATTGTGCATAATGCCGCCAAAAGTACAAAAAAACCTTGATATAGCAGGTTGTTTATTTGGCTAAATCTTTTCTTTAGGCGCGGGAAAGTCCGCAAGCTAAAGCATACGGTTAATAAAGTGTCGTCCCTGCGGGACTTGGCGGGCAGGGACGACACTTTATATGAACCGTTATATTTTGTTTATTTTGCATTACCCCCGCTCGGCGTAGCGTCTTCGCTACGTCGGGCTAAAAGCAAGGCTCCTGCCTTGCATACAAAAATATTTTCATCTTAAACTTCTCATTAAACATCACTTATTTTATTTTCTGTAATTCATTTTACATTTCTGTTTTTTTAGTGATTTGCAAGGCTGTAGCCTTGCTTTTAACCCGGCGTAGCGGGACGCTACGCCGAGCCTTAAGTTTGCATTCTCAAAATAAAGAGTTAAATTTATGAAATTTCTCTGTAAGAAAAAGCGGAAGTGAACTAAAATGCCGTGCCTTAAGTTTGCATTCTCAAAATAAAGAGTTAA